>JBILVZ010000002.1:0-74492 GCA_044370175.1 Methylococcaceae bacterium | reverse complement strand
GGATATCAAAACTATCAAACAACGTGCGCTACCAGTACTCAAAAAACACGGAGTAGTCCGTGCATCTTTGTTTGGTTCAGCAGTGCGCGGCGAGATGAAAATCGGGAGTGATGTGGACATTCTCGTTGAGATACCCGCCATATATAAAGGGCTCAACTATTTTGGTTTCAAAGGCGCATTACAAGAAGAACTTGAACAAACACTTCATACAAAAGTTGATCTTGTCGAATATCGGCTGATAAAACCTGCACTTAAAAAGTATATTTTGCCTGAACAGATTCAGATACTTTCATGAAAAAAGATCAGTCTATTCACATTCACGACATGATTACCTCAATAGATCTTATTCAAGATAATATAAAAGAGTATTCATTTGAAAAATTCTTTAATGACATTACAATTCAAGATGCAGTGATACGCCGACTTCATATAATTGCCGAAGCAGCAAGAAGAATCGATAGCTCGTTTAAATCATTACATCAAGAAATACCATGGCAAAAAATCAATTGACTACGAAATGCAGTTGTACATAACTATGATGACATCGATCTAAAAATTATTTGGGACACAATCACACAAGATCTTCCCAGATTAAAAGAATCGCTTACCCAATTACAATTTCCATAATAAAATCGACGACGTCCGCATCTACAACTACGCCCTCACCCCCGCCCAGGTCAAAGACCTCTATAACGGCGGCGCGGTGAACTTTAGATAATACTGAAGTTATTGTGTACTCATTACTGCGCAGTGTACTGCTGTTTATCCAGATCAACTTTACATTGGTATGCCATATCAATAGTCTCGATCACCATCTCGATACGCTCATGTGCTGCGCTCAAAGTAATTTTATGTTCCTCTTTTGGGAAAAAGTGCACAACCCTATTTCGGCACTGCAACCATGTTTGCCAAAGGACATGGGCAGTTTGTTTACCACATAACAGTTCTAAATCATCATAGAGCCAGAACTCATCTTGTTGGCTCTCACGAATGTCAGGATTCATTGCTCGCCCGATTCTAAAGCGCCTCCCGACAAATGTGCGTTCGTCAATTAACTGCAGATCGTATAGGTACTGCTTTAAAAATCCTTCATAGGCCTTTGCAATGGGGAAAACTACGAAAGAATAATCATATAAGCCCCGATTCACTCGACCTGCGAGAGCACTAGCACTTCCCAGTCCTCCCAAACCTGCTTCACGTTGATACAAAAAGTAGGAAAGTTTAATCAGTTCTTGTTGAGAAATCTCAAGTGCAGAAAACCAAGGGAAGTTTGTAGCTGATACCATAGGTTCTTTCTGTCTCTTGCATGTACCCAATCCCTACTCTCCAGGAGACAGATAATTTGGTACACTATACTGGCTGCACAGCAATTTTTATGTTTTCTGTGCACACGTATAGATAAGTGTACATGAAAAATCCATTTCGTAACAAGTCTACCACAAAATCGAAGTCAACTGCCTTGATTGCTCAGGTGTTGAGTGGGACAACACGAGGTGCTCGCCGTCGTTTTCAATCTGGAAAATGGTCTAGCCGTTTGGGTGTTGTGGGTAGAATCTTGACGTTCCCCTTCCGCAATCGAATCATTCGGTATGCGTTGCTTACCGCCTTCATCATTCTCATTATCTCGGTCGCCTTGTTACTCAAAGACCTACCTTCACCACGCCGCCTAACCAACTCTGAGAACTACCCTGTCAGTACCCAAATCTTTGATCGCCACGGGACACTATTGTATGAGATCTATGCTGATGAAAATCGCACACCCATTAATTTGTCAGATCTTCCCCCATACGTCTATCAGGCAAGCATCTCCATTGAAGACAAAAGTTTTTATCGCCACTTTGGCTTTGATATTGTTGGTATTATTCGTGCAGCACGCTCAACTTTGACTGGCAAACGTCTTGAGGGTGGTTCGACCATTACGCAGCAGCTGGTGAAAAATGCGCTACTTACCAGGGAACGCTCACTGCAACGCAAAATTAAAGAGGCGCTCCTTTCTGTTTTTACAGAAGTGATGTACTCAAAAGATGATATTCTAGAAATGTACCTCAACTACATACCGTATGGAGGAACTTCTGTCGGGATTGAGTCTGCAGCCAAAGCATACTTTGGCAAACACGCCAAAGAGTTGACCTTAGCTGAAGCGGCACTCCTTGCTGGTTTACCACAAGCCCCGAGTCGATACTCGCCATTTGGCTCAAACCCAGAACAAGCCAAAGCCAGACAACTTGATGTCTTACGACGCATGGAAGAAGATGGATATATTAGCAAAGTTGAACGTGAGCAAGCAGCCAGTGATGTCTTACGTTTTGCGCTTTCCAAAACTGATATTAAAGCCCCCCATTTTGTGTTTTATGTGCGTGACTTACTCTACCAAGAATATGGTGAGGAGATGGTGGAAAAGGGTGGGTTGCGAGTCACCACTACTCTCGATTTAGAGCTACACAATGCCGCCCAAGCCTCACTTTCCGCAGAAGTAGCTGACCTTGAGTCAGCCAATGTCAGTAATGGTGCGGCACTCGTCATCAAACCCGATACAGGAGAGATTTTGAGTATGATCGGTTCAAAAGATTATTTTGATGTGGAGCATGATGGGCAAGTCAACGTGACGTTACGCCAACGCCAGCCAGGTTCTTCTATTAAGCCCCTTGTCTACGCCACTGCATTTCAAAATAAAGTACTCAATCCAGGAACGATGTTAGTTGATGCTTCAACCTGTTTTGCTGTCGCAGGACAAAAGCCGTACTGTCCTAAAAACTACGATGGCAGTTTCCATGGCTCAGTAACCATCCGCCAATCACTAGGAAATTCATACAATATCCCTGCAGTTAAAGCACTTAAAATTGTTGGTTTAGAAAACTTTATTGCGAGCGCCAAAAAACTAGGTATTACTGGTTGGGATGATCCCTCTCAATATGGATTATCCATTAGTTTAGGTGGTGGTGAAGTGCGCATGTTGGATATGACTCAAGCTTTTGCCACGCTAGCCAACCAAGGCGTCAAAGTTCCCCTTACCCCAATTTTAAAAATTGAAAATTATCAAGGACAGACCCTCCACACGGTTGCTATCGAACAGCGCAAACAAGATCTCCAGTACTTAACAGAGTATGAAGACGCTGCTGCAGGCGAGTTAGAGCGTGTGATGGATCGAGCACCTGCTTATCTAGTCAGCCACATCATGCAAGATAATACTGCCCGCACCAGTGCTTTTGGCCCTCGTTCACAACTAGTCATTCCTAATCAAGTAGTTAGCGTTAAAACAGGCACTACCAACGACGTTAAAGATAACTGGACTATCGGCTTTACCCCTGAGTATTTAGTAGCCACGTGGGTGGGAAATAATGATAGTGAGCCTATGAATCGTAGGCTTGTTTCAGGGGTAACTGGAGCTGCGCCAATATTTAATGACATCATGCGGTATGTCTTACAGGGCAAAGAACCGAAGTGGCAGGAAAAACCACCGGATGTTGCCTCAGCACCTGTTTGTCCCACAGGATTTCCCAAAGAAGCCAGTGGAAATAAATGTACTGCTGGTGCAGCAGAGTTGTTTTGGCAAAAAGGCCAACCTTCTGCTTCCACCTATGTTAAAACTAACGTATGGATAGATCCGCGCACTGGCTTACCACCCAAATATGGGGAACAGGTTGAAGGCCTAGTACTTGAAGAGCGAACTATCTTGCAAGATCCAGCTATGACTAGCACGTACTGTCTTGACTGCAACCGCCCTGTCAATCAAGAAGGCAAAGTTCAGTATGAGTCGACAGTGATACAAAATGAGGATGTCTTCTCCAACTTTGGAGAGGGTTTCCTAGAAGATTCACCCTAGACATGTTAAAAACATTTATGCATTCATTTGCTGTCCCTGAAAAAAAGCAGCAACAGCTGTCTTTTACCCGAATCGTACGACTAGCTAAGTGGACAGTTGGTGTTTTTCTTACCTTTATTCTCGCCGTCGCTGTAACACTCTGGTGGTTTTATGATATGCCACTGACCTCACCAGTTACGCCATTATCTTCCTTTAATTTTTTGCAAGTTTCACCAACTGTTACTACTGGTGAAAAAATTGTCTACGGATACCTCCCCTACTGGAATATGAAGAAGACTACAATTCAGCCCGAATTAACACATCTCTCGTATTTTTCGCTGACTATTCTGGGGGATGGCAGCTTGCAGACACGCACAGAAGATGGCGGTGGTGAACCTGGTTACGCTGGTATAAGTTCTGAATCATTTTTAGAACTCTCAAACGCAATGCGAGCACAGAATGGCGCAATGGAGCTTACACTAACGCAGTTTAATGGGAATGATATTAGTACCTTTCTGGCATCAGACGCTGCTCAAGATCGGCTACTCACATCACTCGACGACATCATCTTGGCATATCCTGTAAATGGCATCAACATTGATATTGAACTGGGAAGCTCCCCTACCGCAGCGATGAGAAACAACCTAACAACTTTCATGAAAAAACTACGGGAACATCTGAATGCCAGATATGACAAGGTCAATCTTTCTATCGCGATGTATGCAGGTGCCTCAAAAAACAATGGGCTCTGGGATGTGCCAGGAATTGAACCATACGTAGACTATATCGTAATCATGGCCTACGACTTTCATAGACAAAGTTCTCCACAAGCTGGACCTATCGCTCCACTCTTTGGCGGGAAAGAGTTCTGGGATAGCGATATTAATCAACACGTACAAGGTTTCGTAGCACAAGTTCCTCGTCACAAACTGCTTCTGGGAATTCCCTTCTATGGATACGAATGGGAAACTACGAGTCGCGATGCACAGTCACACACATTTCCTGATACAGGGAGCACTGCCAGCATCTCTCGGGTGAGTGAGTTGTTGAAGCGAAAAGATGAGTTACAGGTTGAAGAACGCTGGAATGAAGAGGCACTTTCGCCCTATTTATCTTACAAAGAAGATGGCAAAACATATGTCATTTACTATGAAAACTCACGCTCTATTTCTTATAAGCTAGATTATGTTAACCAGCTCGACATTGGCGGAATTGCTATTTGGGCGCTTGGATATGAGGGTGATTCACGCGAACTGTGGGATGTAATTAATCGCAAACTGTGATACAAATTATACAAACATCAGTTGTGTTAGTATAGGCTTCATGGTATCATCGCGGCCATGGCGACTAAACCAGAGAAAAAACACCATTCTCAACAACTTAAAAAGAAATTATATAAGTCTTATTTAATTTCTTATGCTCAACGACGGCTTGTAGCAAAAAAAAATACTCATTCAGTTGCATTTACGCTTCCTACTACAGTGATTCGTTTTCACCAGTGGGCAGTCACCAGTAGTTTTCAAAACATCCTAAAATATTTACATTTTAGGACACAAAAAAGCTATCAGCAAGCTAGCAAACGCATCTCATTGATATTTTCTTTAAACCTTAGCAAAAAAACTACGCGCTCCTATCACACAATGTCCCGCTGGCTGCGTCTTGCCTACCGTTGGAACCGCAAACAGCAGATGGCATTTACCAGTGAACTCGCACGTCATGCATCTATCAAAAAGAACTGGCTGTTCCAAGTAGTAAGCATACCCTTCCAGCCGTTTTACTACAGTTTCCGCTTATTTCCCCTCCACTCAGTCATTGCCATAACGATCAGCATTGGGTTGTTTGCGAGTACCTACTTTTTACATGAGTTAATCTTCAAAGATTTACCCTCGGTCATGGAGCTCACTACCCAACAACCAGCTGTATCAAGTAAAATTCTTGATCGCACTGGTAAAGTGCTCTACACAATGTACAAAGAAGAAAATCGTACTATCGTCCCCCTTCAGTACATCTCGCCCCACTTGATTAACGCCACGATCGCTATTGAAGATAAAGAATTTTATAACCACCAAGGGTTCTCAATTCGCGGTATTTCAAGAGCAGCACTCACTAACTTTCAAGAAGGGCGATCCATCAGTCAAGGAGGTTCGACTATCACCCAACAGCTCGTCAAGATGCGTCTCTTGAGCTCTGAGCGAACATTCACCCGCAAAGTCAAAGAGTTGATTCTCGCAGTGTTGGTGGAAGGTGCCTACTCCAAAGATGAGATTCTCAGTATGTACCTCAACCAAGTCCCGTATGGCGGTGCTACCTATGGTATCGAAGAAGCCTCGCGACGCTACTTTGGAAAATCATCAGCAAAATTAACTATTGCAGAAGCAGCACTGCTGGCAGGTTTACCCCAAGCTCCTTCTGTATACTCTCCGTATGGTTCCTATCCCGATCTAGCCAAGAATCGACAGTTGGAGGTGCTCAGGCGCATGGTCGAAGACGGCTACATCTCTCAAGCTGATGCAGATACCGCTGACCAAGAAAAGTTAGCATTTCGCCAAGATTCCATTACAATTCAAGCACCCCACTTTGTGATGTATGTGCGAGAACTTTTGGGCAAAGAATATGGAGAAGAGCAACTACTTACCCAAGGACTTGAAATCAGGACTTCCCTTGATTTAGAGTTACAAAATGAAGTGCAAAGCATAGTTACCAAAGAAATTGCAGGAGTACAACACTTTCGCATCACCAATGGGGCAGCCATCGTCACTAATCCACAAACGGGAGAAGTGCTAGCGATGGTTGGGAGTAAAAACTACTTTGATTTTGCCAATGACGGACAAGTCAATGTCACCATTGAACAACGGCAACCTGGTTCCTCCATTAAACCAGTTACCTATGCGATGGCACTAGAGCGTGGCAATACGGTAACATCACTTATTCAAGATCAGCCAGTCGTTTTTAAGATACCCGGGAGTGAGCCGTATGCTCCTAAAAACTATGACGGCAAGTTTCATGGCAATGTCACCCTCAAAGAAGCACTTGCCTCCTCCTACAACATTCCTGCAGTCAAACTCCTTGAGAGTGTGGGAGTTTCTGCGATGATTAATAAAGCTGAAGCAATGGGTATCACTACCTGGCAAGATCGCAAACGTTTTGGGTTGGCACTAACTCTTGGTGGTGGTGAGGTACGGATGGTGGACATGGCTAGCGTTTATGGTGCATTTGCCAATCAAGGGGTATCAATGAAAACTAATCCTATCTTGGAGATAAAAAACTATAAGGGAGAGAGTTTATATGAGAACACCTGTGCTTTGTACCAAACTGCCTGCGAAGGCAAAAAAGTTCTCGATCCAAAAATTGCCTTTTTAATTAGTAACATTTTGTCAGACAATAAAGCACGCACACCCGCATTTGGGTCACTTTCTGACTTGTTTATACCAGGACAAGAGGTCGCAGTGAAAACTGGCACTACAAACAATCGACGTGATAACTGGACGTTTGGCTATACCAAAGACCGCTTAACCGCTGTCTGGGTGGGCAATAATGATGGCTCTCCCATGAGTTATGTCGCATCTGGGGTAACAGGCGCCTCACCAATCTGGAATAAAATCATGCACTTACTACTCGATGATACGAACCCGCATACTTTTGCGGTCCCAGCAGGCATTGTGAAGGTCAGCACCTGCTTTAGGGGGGCTCAAGGCACTCGAATTAGTGAGGAATACTATATCGCAGGTACTGAACCTGCTTCCAACTGCAAGGCCATCGCAACAAAGAAAACTTCCAAAAAGGCTGTCACTGCACAAGCCCAACCACAATAACTGCTATAGGTATATCGCTACTTTGAGAAAAGCAGCATTACTAGTGCAGAAATCAGTACCGTCGCAATAAACAAGACGGGAGCAACCATACGTTCAATAAATCTGTTGCGTTCTTTAATACGCTGACGCTCTTTGCGCTCCGCTCGTGCCAACTCTTTTTGTCGCCGCTCTTCCTCTACTAGCTCAATCTCTTCTGCCAGCACATCTGCTGCTTCCGCTCTAATATCCTTCATACAATGCCTCTAAAAACCTTGACTTTCCCCACAATTAGCTCCACCACTTGTTCAATTGAGAGGTCACTTGTGTCAATTATCCAAGCATCTGGCACCACTTTCAGTGGATCAGTCGTTCGGGTCATATCTTGCTGATCACGCTTGAGGAGCTGTGTATAGACTTCTTCAAAACTAACATCAGTGCCTTTGGTTAAAAGCTGCACATGCCGACGTTTAGCACGCACGGTATCTCCTGCAGTGAGATAAATTTTCATCTGGGCATCAGGGAGCACTCGGTACGTTATATCGCGTCCTTCCATAACTACATCTTTATTCTGAGCAATAATCTGTTGTTTTTCTACAAGTACTCGGCGAACTTCAGGATGAGCTGCAACAACTGAAGCACCTTTGCTGACTTCTTCAGTTCGGATCGCCCAAGAGACATCTTCGCCATCGAGTAAAACTGTCGTTAGGCGACCGTCTTTCTCCGCTTGGCTTGGGTTACGCATGTCAATTTGAGTCTTTTGAAGATGTTCTACGAGCGCTGCTTCATCTTCTAGCGCAATTGAACTTCTAATTCCCAAAAGTGCAACCACTCTATACATAGCACCTGTATCTACATACAGATAGCCAAGTCGATCTGCTACCAATCGTGAAATTGTACCTTTTCCGGCCGCAACGGGACCATCAATGGCAATGTGATAAAAACCAGCCGTACTCATACATACCCCCTCTAGATTGTTATACCAGGGATATAGTGTATCAGAGATACGCTATTTTCTCTTCTTGAGCTTTGGAGCTGGACGACGAGAAGCAGCTTTGGCAGCAACTTTCGGGGCAGCTTTTTTGACAGGTGGCTTAGCAACGGCACGGCGAGGTGTTGGCGCAGTATCCCACTCTTCTTTATCAGAAATGAGTAATCCACCCAAACCGACGATAATCAAAATAAGTGGCCAAAGATTCCAGAAACTGGCTGGCATCATCCCAACGGATGTGGCAAGGGCAATGATACCCAAAACTACTAATGCGACGGGCCAAAAAACTCTTTTAGGCATGGCAGGAATTCCTATTTGAATTACTATTTTACTTATCTTTCTATTAAAGCAGATACACGCTACAAAAGTCGAGTAGCAGATTATGCGATCATTGTTATCTAATGCGATACTTCGTATCACGTTCTATCTCACGTTCTTGATCACGCTGTTTTAAAACTGCCCGCTTCTCATGGACTTTTTTGCCTCTGCCCACACCAATATCTACCTTTATATTCCGTCCGCCAACAAAAAACGTCAGTGGCACAATTGTTCTACCTTTATTATGACTCCACTCTTGCAGTTCCAATAATTCTCGTTTGTTGAGCAGCAATTTTCTTGTTCGCTTGGGATCGTAGTCTTTTTCTTGTGAATAGGGATATTTATTGATCTGTGTATTGAGTAAAAATGCCTCACCACCCAGTATCTTGATGTAGCTTCCTGCAAACGATGCATGTCCGAGTCGTAAACTCTTGACTTCCTGACCCGACAATACAATCCCTGCTGTGTACTTGGTTTCGATTGTATATTCGTGGTGCGCTTTTTTGTTGACTACAAGAGACATACTGGTAGTATACCAGGGATTATAATGCTATTTCATATACTATCGAACCACTCACTACAAATGCCTTCTGCAATTCATCACTTACAAAAACACTCGTGGCTGACAGCAGTGAGTTACTGCGAACCTCACGAATAAACTGCCCACTCTTGGACAAGATCACCAATCGTTTTTTTTCAGGTTCAAGCACATACAGATGGGTAGTTGCTTCTTGGGTAAACAAAAAAATTGCAGAAGAAAACGGTTCAGACAGACCACTCACACTAAATGCCGCGCGTCTGCCTGCTGAAAACTTCAGAACTTCGCCCACATCAGTGGTAAACCAAACATCTCCATCAATCATCAGTGACTTAATTGATTCAAACGACACCCCCAGTGGATCTTGCAGCCAGCCGATTGGGTCTGAATAGGTATCGGTTTTTTCAGATTTTGTATACCGATAGACATTTCTTTTTTCAGGATTAAAGACATAGACGTATGAACCAAATGTATTGATAAATGTTGCTGCTCTATTGGAGTCACCTACTTCTTTAATAACACGCTGTTGTCCATCTTGGGCAAGTGGCACCGCATAGATACCCTCAGCAACGACCGCGAAACTATCTTCACTTTGCGGACTGACGGCGACAACTGGCGCCAGGTCACTCAAGGGCACTATAGCAACCTGCTTGGTGGGCAAATCGAGTACCACAGCATTTTTCTTTTCTGAATCAATGAATATCGCACGCTGGCCTTGAATTGTTGACATTGTTGTCAAGAAGCCTGAGCTAGCAAGCCGCAAATCATAAAAAATTGGTAGATCAGCAAACTCTTGCTTGGCTGATACTTCTGTTTGCACGGTACGAGCAATCGCGATTGTCTCATCTAGTTTTTCAACAACACTGCTGCGTCCAGTTGTGGAATACTGCGTTTGTAGTGCCATAAGCTCCGCCACAACTCCTTCTACTGCCATGCGCGCTGAAGTGGGATCTCGCTCAGCAATTTTTTGGGCATCAGCAATTCTGGTTTGATAGGGAGTGACTAGCTCAGTCGCAAATGTTCGTTCAGCGCGTGCCTGAAGTACGAAGTAGATACCTATCCCAATACCAAGTAGTACCACCACTAGCAACCCCAAAATCCAGAGCACAGATTTCTTATGAGTGTGTTGGTCTACATAGGTCCTGCTAGAAAATAGTTTGGGGAGATCAGTAAAGAATTTTTTTACGCTTTCCAAAGGGATACCTTTTTCGTATTGGCTTGACTGAACTGGCTGCAACGAGGTTTTTTGAGCTTCTTCTAAATACGTTTGAGTAGTTTGTGGCTCGTATCCCTCCTGTTCAGAAGCAAATTGTGCATCTAGTTGCGATACCACTTCGTGTTTTTGTGAAATGTTTATAAAAGAAATTGCACAGAGTGAGGAGTCTTGGAGTCCATGAATAGCAGGCACAATACTGGTAATCACCCCATCAACATCAAAACCCTGTCCAAACTGTAGCTCCACAGTTGGCAAAAACTGTTGCGTTTGTGTTGTAGCAAAAATAAAAACATCATCAACAAAACTACTACCCTGAACCAATGCAATCTCTGTTTCTGCCTCTACCAAAACCCCCACTTTTTCTCCACGTTTAAGCCAAACAGTGCCACCAATTGAACAGAGTGTGCAACGACCTTCTGAAAAGAGTCCGAGCGCCACAAAAAGCTGGCACTGTTTTCCTCGGGCAAGGCTATACAAGTACTCTACAAATTGATAGAGATGTTGCGCGTTCTTTAGTTCCTGTTCCAGAATAATACCAACGATATCTCGACCAACGCTACTAGCATTGTCACCTGCCACTGCAAGAGTCCCAACAATATGAAAACCATCATACTTTCGATCAATACTTTGCGACCATCCATTGACTTGTGGCAGACCAACTACTGGGGTAACGCTCGCTACTTGCATTCTTGAGCGTATTCTAGCATGAGCCCCTCTATAAATAGATACAAAAATGTTCTACCCTATGTGTAGGGTAGAAGTTTCGCAACAAGATACAATCAGTGATGATCATAGTCACTCTGCACCTGATGCTGCAACTGTTTTTACTATTCTCTCAGAGGTATTTAAACAGCAACCTCCTGATACCGTGATTACTGAAAAGGTTCAATCTGATTATTTCCAGGATTAAAGGTCTGCAAAAACCAATCTGACCAAGACTACCGTACTCAGCTACAAAACTAAGAAGAAAATTATAACGACGAGAATTGAGAAGATCAGGTGGATGTAGCCAATCAGTTGCAAAAAACTAGACAAACTAGTTACCACCGTCTGGCGCATCAGCGTAATTTGGCGAACTACCACAAAACTAAATAAGACATAGAGAATTGCAGCAATAATAAACATCACCTTGAGAATTCCCAAAAAAATTACTGACTGTGTTAATTCCTGGACTAATGAATCTTGAGGTCCCATCTGAAGTTCTAATAATGTTGCAAACATAACCCCTTTAGTTTACTCTACCTTCATTTTTTTCTCGCTCTTCTTCTAAAATCAACTCATTTAACAACTTGGTAACTTGCGATGGATGCGGAACATCTTCAAACTCAAACTGAGTTTTTTCAGCAGCTGTCTGAATATGGACGGTACCAAAGTCAAAAACTGAACGCAGCGCTCCACCTTTGGTGGCGGTTACATCTTCAATGTTATCTATCTTAGCAGCTGAGATATTTTGATAAATCAATGATAAAAAGTCTACGTCTATTATACGTTCATCAGTGATGATATAAACATTGAAGTACCAAGTCAAAAACGACTCAATAATAAACCCCGCAAGGAGCATATACCAACCCAGCACCACCGCAAAGTGATAGGTAGGTGGCAGAAAGCCTAAGAAAGGAATTCCAGCAAAGACAATCGGGATTAGAGCAATAATTATGGCTATAACAACCCAACCAACTTGGGTGAGTGGATGTTTGCGCAGCAGTAGTAAGATTTGCTCATCGGGAGCTTGGGTTGAAAAGGCAGTCCAACGAGGTTTGGCAGCAAAGGAAGCCCATGGGGAAGTCTCAGCACTCATCTGAGACATTACCTCCGAGTACTCTTCAACCGCTTTTTTCTTATGTTTTTTCTCGTGAGAATGAGCGCGTTTTTCTTTCACCGCATGCAGCACTTCCTCTTTAGAGGGATTGACCGCTGTTTCTTCTGATTCAAGCTGTGTGCTGTCAAAAATATCAGGCATAGGAGTATTATATCAGGTCTTATAATATAAATGGCAATAGAAGTTTTAAATCTATTCAGTAATAAATGAATTTATACTAGAACAATATGCTTGGCCAAGTGCCTTACCAAACGTTGCCAGTTCATCTAAAGATAGTTTTTTACCCCAAGCTATGCGCAAGATATCTCTCTTGAAACTCCTACTATAGTAGGTTTCCCTAAATTTACCTTCTATTGTTTCTGAACGCCAGATATGGTTTACTCTAGTATGGTTAAAACCATACCCGTCACCTCTGCATAGATCTTGATAGGCACTAGTGTCGATCGTTTGCTCCAGTAAAGATTCCCAAATAGACTCTAGTAATAGCAACTTTTCAGTTAATTCACTTCTGTCACCAACTTGGTCACAAAGTGATCGAAAGATTTTATCAACTGGAAAAACTAAAAAAGAATAGTATCCATAGTTTTCTATTTTTGCTTTCCATTCTTCTGGAATTGTTCGTATTGCATCCGTAAAGGCATTCATACAAACTGCTTTGTTTCGTTCGGCTATCTGCGCTTCAATTACTATTTCACTCTTTGTTAAATATGGCAGTGCAATTGTTGAGCACACAGTAGGGGTAGCTTGATTTTGATTGAGAATGTCAGTGATCTTGGATTTGAGGATCTCAGGTCCCCAGATGCTGACCATACCGCCATTATAGTTTTGCTCACCTCTGCCATGCTTTGAGAAACTGATAGTTTCGATAAAAATCAAATTTGGAGGGAGGTTTTTGTCCTCTAAAAAACTTTGATCAAACGGTCTCGCTGTTTTGTCAAGTATAGCAACATACCAATGAGATTGATCTATCAATGCTCTCTCCTTTATCTTATTAATACCATCTCTTTTGGAAGTTTCGTAATCAAATCCATATTTTATGGGTATTGTTGGATCACTAGAAACAAAACATACGTTAAGTTCATCATCTAAGATGCTTCTTTGGAAACCAGTAACCTTCATGTTTTCATAGTAAGAATGATGATCTATAGCTAAAAAGGGGGGTTCATCTGTCCCTTGCGCTGCAAAAAGAAATGCGACTTCCTTTGCCACCTCATTAGCGCTGGTACCAGATCGAGTAAGCAACACTTTTTGCTTAAAAAAAGGATGCCAGCGATTAAACATTCTTTCATAATGTTTTTGATGGCTTTCCACTAACGCCTCCCAACTTGTGTCATCTCCCTGCCGCAATACGGAGACCAATTTTCTAGCTTTTATCAATTGATATTTTTCTGTAAAAAGCGATGGTAGTATATTTAATATGGTTAGCCAATCAGTTTTGCTCTGATCGGCATTTCCTGTATCCTTTTCTGGAATACGGCTTTTAGTAATGTCTTGTGGATCTTTTAATAAATTTGGAATAGCTCTCCCATCTTCAAGAAAAGCCTTCAATAGATCTGGCATAGAGATTGGAGACACTGCTTGTATGCTGTCACTATGCTGACCAAGCGGTAATACACCTACCGCTGCGTCTCCAATCTGTACCCAGCAAGTAAGTCCAATCATGTCATCTGATTCAGATGTCTTTAACTTTTTCACTAAACGGATAAATTTTTCTTTTACTAAAGCTACCTTTGATAATGGAATTTGTTCCTCTATCACACTCCAGATTCCAGATCTGCCTGCTGCAAGTTCTGTAGTTTCAGCAAAATTTTCCTCAGGGTACGCCAAAAATTGTTCTACCGAGGCTATTTTATGCAGTGGCCATTGCAGCCATTCGTCCGACTGCCTCGTTTCAAGATTTTGAAATACATAGGGCAATTCTTGTTTAGGAATACAGTAAAAATTTTTTAAAGAAACTTCAGGAGCAACGGTTATAGCATCCTCTAAAACTTGCTCTTTTATATAGGCATAACTTCTATAATATGCAGCTTCAAATATAGATTTTGAAGATACCTCTGCTCCATGCTGTACAACCTTTGGTTTCATATTCTGAATACCAAAAAAATCGTATAAAAACGCAGTTAAGAGCACTATTTTTTGTTCAAACTTTTTTATTAAATCAGGATTGTTTGCAACTACTGCAATAAATTCTACTAGTTGATCTAGATACCAGCACGTTTCACTTTTTTTTACCTGCGGTATATCAAGGTTTTCTTTAAGAAAAATTAAACTGCTATAACATGCTTGTAGTTTACACTCAGACAAGCTCTTCTCTTTGTATACCTCCGTTTCAAACATTGCAAATTAATCATGAAGTATTTTTCACAACTTATCAAGACTGTGTGACTTAATCACGCCGCAGCAACTTTAAAAACGTATCCTGATCCACTTCCACTCGCCCCATCTGCTTCATTTTCTTCTTCCCCTTGGCTTGCTTGGCCAGCAGCTTCTTACGACGAGTGACATCACCACCATAGAGATGTTGCGTCACATCTTTGCGGAAGGCTTTAATCGTTTCACGAGCAATCACTTTGCCGCCAATCGCAGCCTGGATCGGCACCTCAAACATCTGGCGTGGCAAAATCTCTTTGAGTTTCGCAGCAATCTTTCTCCCTTCACTTTCAGCCTTATCTCGCACACACATAAAACTGAGTGCTTCCACTACTTCTTGGTTGAGTAAGACATCAACCTTGACTGCATCCACAGTCATAAAGCCTTTTACTGCATATTCAAATGAAGCATATCCCGATGTGACAGACTTTAATTTGTCATGAAAATCAGTGATCAACTCAGAAAGTGGCACTTCACAGTCCAGGCGGATGCGCTCTCCCACCACACGACTTTCTTGAAGGTGACCTCGGCGCTCACGCACCATCTGCAAAACAACTCCGCTAAACCGCTCTGGTGTAAACAGGTTGATTTCTGCTACTGGTTCTTTGATCTGTAAAATTTGTGAGATATCAGGCAACTGTGCAGGTGAGTGAATTTCTAGTTCCTCACCAGTACGCAACGTAACTTGGTAGGGAACCGAAGGTGAAGTGGCAATGAGCTCAAGATTAAACTCTCGACTTAATCGTTCTAAAACAATTTCAGCGTGTAAAATCCCTAAGAACCCAACGCGCAATCCACTACCAAGCGCCTCACTATGTGTGCCAACATACTGCAGCGCTGCATCGCGCAAAACAAGTTTACTCATTGCATCTTGCAGCTCGCTGAATTCTGAGGCATCGACCGGATATAGTTCTAGATACACCATTGGCTGCGGCTCTTTATACCCAGGCAGTGCTTCCACTTGAGCCGCATCAGCTGCGCGAGTGATCGTATCACCCACCTTGAGCGAGCGGACATCCTTCAAGCCAGTGGCAATATACCCCACTTCACCGGTCAAAAGATCATCACGTTTTTGCATCACAGGGTTATAAATACCAATTTCTAGAGGGAGCATACTGGTGCCCGCACGCACAAACTCGAGTTTATCTCCTTTGCGTAATGCACCATCCACGATTCGCACCAAAGCAATCGCACCTTTGTGCTGATCAAACAGTGAAGTAATGAGCAACCCGCGTGCTGGAGCATCCACTTTTCCCTCTGGAGCTGGAATACGCTCAATGATAGCGCGCAGTAACTCTTCGATATTGAGTGCTGATTTGGCTGAAACTTTTAAAATGTCATGCTCATCAACGTTAAACAGCTCCATCAGTTCTAAAGTGGTTCGTTCAACATCTGCAGAAGGTAGGTCAATTTTATTGATGACAGGAATAATAACGAGGCCCAGGTCTTTAGCTTTTTCGTAGGTGGAAAGTGTTTGTGCTTGGACTCCTTGGGTAGCATCAACAACTAGCAAAGCACCTTCACATGCAGCCAGCGAGCGGCTGACTTCATACCCAAAGTCGACGTGGCCAGGTGTATCAATCAAGTTGAGAACATACTTTTGACCAACAGTACTGTGTTGCAGATTGGTGTGTTCGGCAGCTTGTGCAGCAGTTTGTGGAAGGAGTGTGTACTCCATGCGCACTGGAGCAAGTTTTATGGTGATACCTCGCTCTTTTTCGATGGGGTTGCTATCCATCATCCGCTCCTCAAACTGGAAGTCATTGACGGTGCGGGTGAGACGCAACAAACAGTCAGTCAGTGTGGTTTTGCCGTGATCGATATGTGCAATAATACAAAAATTTCGAATGTGTTCTTGAGAAGCCATGGGGTGAATTATACCTGGAAATAGGTATTTTCTCAAAGGAAGACTCTCGGGGTACGAAAAAGAGGCATGCTTTGCGGCGATGCCTCTTCTTCACTTACTTGAAAAAATTGTGATTTACGAAAAGATTTTTGCTGTAATCCAGAACAGAATCTGGATCCAGCCGTCAGTTACAAACCAATATAACCCCGTGACTGTAAGCAGGCCAATGAGGCCTTCTTTGAGGCTCTCAGGAGCCTCCGCAAGTGCTTTGAGCAATTCAAGCATTGTCATAGAATTTCCTCCATTGAAACAAAAAACGAACATCTGCGGTACTCACCACCACTTTTTCAAGCGGTTGGCTTTTTCTAGATTCCTATGCTTGAGCTGTCTGCACCACACCAACAGGTTGTTGTACAAAATCTCTCTACAAGGCAAAGAAAATCCAAAAAAAGCCAACCAACTCGAGTGAGTTGTAAGCTATATATCGTAATCACTTTTTAAAGAGCAAGTGATCTTTTTGTACCTGGAGCAAGTATTTTTTCGCACTGAAAAAACCTTACACTTTGGAACTACAAGATAAGGGTATTATACCTTAAAACCACAAGGAAATCAATATTATAGGATAGATTACGCAGTTTTTTTCTTACCAACTTGAGATTTGAGGCGAGCTGCAGCGTTTCTGTGGATCACCCCAGATTTAACAGCGCGATCAATTTTGCTATATGCTTCAGTAATCGTTTCTTTTGTCGTAGATTTTTTAGCAGTATCCATAGCAGTTTTAAGTTGTGACTTAACTCTACTATTTACTTCCTTTTTGCGTTTGCTGCTTCGTAAAGCTTTTTTTGCGTTCTTGAGTATTGGCATGAATGGGAATTATACCCTTAATGTGTAGTATTTTCAAATACTAGAATCGCGCTAGACCAGGTATAATAAATTGGTATGCTACCCCGCTTTGAACTTCACTCCATTTTTTCTCGAAATCTTGCCTGGCTGGAACAGAAGCAAAGTAGTATTTTGTCTGCTGCAGCAATTATTACTGCTGCCAACATTATTTCCTCTCTGTCAGGTTTGATCCGAGAGCGTCTCATGCTCCAGCAGTATTTTGACACAGAAACCTCTCAACAAGCCTATGAGGCATTCAAGATTGCTTTCCAAGTCCCCGACATGCTCTTTCAGTTAATTGCGGTAGGAGCACTCTCGGCTACGTTCATTCCACTCTTTTCTAAAATGCGCAAAGAAAATGAAGAAATGGCCTTCAAGATGAGTGCCGTGATCCTCAACTTGCTGGTAGTAGCATTCTTGGTGCTAGGAGCCATCGTGTTTATTGCAGCCCCCTACATCACGGAGCATCGGACTGGAGACCGCTTCACCCAGGAGCAAATCCAGATCGTCACCAATCTAACTCGGCTCATGCTTTTTGGGCAGTTATTTTTTGCAATATCAAGCATCTTTAGTTCTATGCTGCAGTCATATCAGCGTTTTATTATTCCCAGTCTGGCGCCAATTATTTATAACGTAGGTATACTGGCTGGCACGTATCTATTTGCCGATAGATTTGGCATTTATGGGGCAGGAATTGGTGTGGTGATTGGGGCATTTCTGCATATGTTTATTCAGCTGCCTTCTGCACTACGCTTTGGCTTTCGCTATCACTTTTCCCTCAATCTAAATGCACCTGGAGTAAAGTCATTGCTGCGACTAGCTCCGCCACGGCTACTCACCATTGGAGTTAATCAAGTCCAGAGCTTAAGTCTAGGATTTTTTGCTACCAGCCTTGGCAACCTCAGTTTTGTGGTAATCAACTTAGCATTGACCTTGATGACCATTCCCATTCGCCTCTTTGGCGTGCCTATTGGACAAGCGTCTCTGCCATTTTTGTCTGAAGAATCAAAACATGCAGATCCTCAGCATTTTCGCAGACTAGTCGTACAGTCACTACACCAAATTGCCTTCCTTGCTTTTCCCGCATCTGTTTTACTTCTCATTTTGCGTATCCCCATAGTTCGTCTGACTTTTGGCACACCCAATTTTCCTTGGGAAAAAACCATTGAGACTGGTTGGGCAGTGGCGATCATCGCGCTCTCTGTAGCAGCTCAAGCTATGGTACAACTTTTGATCCGTGCCTTCTATGCACTACATGATACAAAAACCCCCTTTTACATCACACTTTTTACTGTGCTCTTATACCTAGTAGGTAGTGCCATTTTTGTCTTTTTCACACCTTGGCAAGTATATGGCCTAGCCTGCATGACTTCATTTGCAGCACTTCTCGAACTATTCCTCTCCATCTACTTCCTCCATCGCAAGGTGGGAGGATTTAATACAAGCGACTTCTGGCTGCCACAACTCAAGATGTTGTTGGCAAGTTTTTTGATGGCTGTCTTTTTATACTTACCCTTCAGAATTTTTGATGAGCTTATCTTCGATACACGCAAAAATATTGAACTCATTGGTCTGACGGTTACAACAGGTACAATTGGCTTGGTGGTGTACTTCTACTTTGCCACCCTCTTCGAGATCAAAGAGCTGGAGTTCTTCAAAAAGATTCTCTTCTCCTTCAATACCTCTCGCAAAAATATGTCACAATCACCAGAAATGGTGGTTGAGGCTTCTGGCGAAGGAACACAAGTTTAAGGCAGCAATCTGAGAGCCACCCTTTTCATTCATTACCAAATCAGTGTAGTATTATAGTGTAGATGAGTAAGAAGCCTGCCGCTATCAACATCAATCTGGTCCCCAAAGACCCGTTTTTTTCCTCCGCAATAGGTCGTATTTTGCAGTGGGCACTCTCTGCAGGCAGATATATAGTAATATTTACTGAACTTGTTGTTATTGTCAGTTTTGCTGCACGTTTCACCCTAGATCGTGAAATTACCGATCTTAATCAAAAGATTAATACTCAAGCAAACATTATTAGCAACTATGGTTCTTTTGAACAAGAGTTTGTCTCTATTCAAGACCGCTTGGCTGAGCTAAAAAAGATCAATACTGAAGTTGATATCACTGATGTTTTCCAACATCTCTCAAAAGTGACTCCACAAGATGTAAATTTAGAGCAGCTTTCTATCTCTCCAGCAAAAGTGACGATTACCGGCAACACCCTTTCTCAAAGTTCTTTCAACTTATTAGTCAATAATTTGCAGTTATCTGGTGACTTTTTTAATATAAATATTAGCCGAGTAGAGTCTGGAGATAATAACAAACCTGGTATTTATTTTAATATTACCGCCGACACTAAAGTTATCAATAAAAAGGAAACTCCAAAGACAAATACAAATGAAAAAGTTAATATCCTCGATCGTACTGGAGGTTTGTAATAGAGCTACCTATGTCATCATTTAAACAAAAAGAAATCACTAGCGCGCTTATCAGCTTCTATCAAAAACCAGTGGCAATGGTCTCGCTGGAGCTGCTTTTGTCTATTGGGCTCGTGATTTTCCTTGCTATATTTGCTATTCAGCCAACCTTACTGACTATGTCTGACCTCATACAGGAGAGAAAAGAAAAGATAGATTTACTTGAAAAATTGGAAAGTAAAGTTTTAGCACTGCGCGGGGCTCAAGATTTATATGCACAAGCGCAGCCCCGACTCGCTGATCTCAACGAAGCTATCCCACCGCAACCACAGCTCATTCGCTCACTAAAAATAATCGAAAAGCTCGCTAGTGAGAATAACGTCATTATAAAAAACCTAGGTGTTGAGCGCATCCCCGATGAAACACCAATCATTGATCCTACAGTTAAACTTTCAAAAGTTGATCTTGGGGTTCGGATGGCTATCAGTGGTGAATTTTTAAATATACGAGCGTTCGTACAGACCCTGCAGAATAGTCGGCGTAGTTTTGTGGTAGAAAATGTCACTTTCAATTTGGAAGAGAACCGTGGGGAGAAAAAACTAAATGCTTCCATTAGTTTGTCACAACCATATATGGGAAAACCCGAACTATGAGCACTACCATCACTACACCAGCCAATGAAACTCGCAAAGCTGTAAAAAAACAGTTTGCAATTTTAAAACACAAGCGACAGATGTTAACTATTTTAGTCTTACTATTTATTTGTGTGATTGGTTGGGTGGTAGTATCACTTTTTGCAGCCCAGCAAAAAACAAAAATTGACAGTAAATTACTCAAATATGCACAACCACTAACCGCCAATCTTGATTTGGCAACTCTAAATAGTTTAGAAGAGAAGCGATCATTCACTGAGGCTGAGCTGAGCAACTTTCCTATTTTTCGCGTTTTTACTGATCCACGCACTAGAGAAGAAAAAATAATTAGCATTGACCAGCCACTTCCCACCCCAACTCCACGAGCAACAGTCCGGCCCACAGCCACCCCAACTCCTCAAACGCCATAAGGATAGATTGATATGGATTAAACTCACTATGAGTCATTTACGCGTATTTGTTTCGCTTATTTTTCGCATTGCATCAAATCTTTTTTTTATCTAAAGTAGAGTGAGACACTTATCTGGAAGTGTTGTTCGTAGTGAATGAAGTTATTACATGCCTGCAGTTACACCAACACAACCAATTAAACCACTCTGGCAAAGACGCATTCCCACCCTGCTTGGTCTTGGATTTTTAGTCGTCGCCCTGGTTATTGGGGTAGTATTCATCGGGCAAGGTGCGGGGGTATTTGCACCTCGGGCAACTGCTGAAACAACTCCCAAAAATGTTCGCCTTACAAACGTCACTGATAGTACGTTTACCGTCTCATTCATGACGGAAATTGAGACAACTTCATTTGTAAAATATGGCACGGAAGAAGATGCAGTAAATCTTCAGGTTGCTGACGATCGGATTCAACTTTCAGCAACTTCTGACAAGTTTAAGCTACATCACATCACTGTCAAAGGCCTCCAACCCGGGACTACCTACTATTACTTCATTGGCACTGCAGAGGGGGCACTGTTTGATAATAATGGAGCTCCATTCAAGATTGTCACCGCTAAAAAAGGTATTCCCACTTCCGCACGGACCGTTTTTGGAACTGTTACAACCCAGACAGGAGCACCAGCTGAAGGTGCGGTGGTGTATCTTAAAACCGAAGGTGCTGGAGATATGTCATCACTCGTCACCAACGCAGGTAGTTGGGCGGTCGCGCTTTCCAATGCACGTACTCCTGATGGTAGTTCATTTGCTACTATCACAGAAGATACCCAACTTGCCTTAGTTATCCAAGGAGTTGAGATCACACAAACAGCACAAGCCACAATCTCTGTTGCAGAAGCCAAGCCAGGAGTACCGAACATCACCTTTGGTAAGGGTATTGCAATACCACCCACGCCCATAGTAGCTAGTCAAAGTGCACAAATCACCACTCAAACACAAGAAATTAGCACAACTAGTCAAGATGCCATGATGAGTGCAAGTACTACTGCTAGTGACAGTGCTACCAAAAGTACTGCTTTGGGTGGACTACGCTCGGCACTAGATGCCTCAGCAAGTGGTTCGGCAAGTGACAGTGCGCAACCTGAAGTTGTGATGCTAAATTTGGAAAAAGATTTTAAGACTGATGAACCACCTGTTGTTACTACACAACAGCCTACTATTACTGGTAAAGCTGCTCCTAACGTCAAAGTAAAAATTGAAGTTCATTCAGAAAATCAAATTAGTCATGAAGTTACAACCGATAGCACTGGTCAATTTGAAATAGATTTAGAAGACCTCAAGGCCAGTCTTGAGCCTGGAGAACATACTATTACCTACACCTACGACGATCCAGCCACAGGACAGCCAAAAACAAGAACTGAGACCTTTATCGTACAACCTCGCACGGAGAATTTATTGGCCCAAGCAAACACCACAACTACGACAACAGGCACCGCCCGTGCTACAGCTACACCTACTGCCACACCAAAGGCTTCAGCCACACCAAAGGCTTCAGCCACACCGTTTGGATCAACTAATCCATACCCAATTGGTGGCGCAACTTCTTCTGCTCAAGCCAGTAGCTCAGCAACAAGTACCAAGAGTGGAACTAAAACTGCCTCAGGAGCAGCTACGTCTACACGCAGTTCTAAAGTTTCTACGGCAAGTGGTTTACCTGCCTCTGGTGCCATCGGCACAACTCTTGCCCTGCTATTTGGCGGTCTTTTCTTTATTATTGCCGGAACTTGGAGTTATTGGGTGTCGGCTAGTTTGACACGTAGTGAAGAATAACTTGGGGCTTGTGCTTATTAATTGTGTGTAGCAAATTTCAAATGTCTATATTATAGTACAAATAAGATGAAGAGCGCCGAGACCGTTCCAAAAGGGTCACCTTGGTTTCAAAAAAAGGTTGGTAGATCAATCCGTGGTTTTTTGACAATTTCGAGAGAAGTTTTTCCGTTTAATTTTTTAAATTTTCCTGAACAATCAGTGAATTTCCTCGTTCTCCTCCGTAGGAAGTATGCATTGAGCCAAAGTTCTGCATGTTTGAAAGATTCAAAACCTTTAAGAGGACGTATTCTTGCTTCAAGATGTGAGTTAAATGACTCGATGAGGTTTGTGGTTGTCGGAATACCTTTGTAGTGCAAATAGCCTTGTAGGAGTGATTGTTTCTTGGCGAGTTCAAGCAATATTCCGGTACAGACCTGATCAGTTGCAAAGTGAGAAACCAATCGGGAAGCTCGCTGTTCAAAGTCTTGTTTTGATCTTTTTTCAATTAATAGTTTGGTCAGTAGCTGAAAAAATAGCTGGTGTGTTGAGCTGTTTTCAAGATCAAGCAGTGCTCTCATATTCCGCAAGAAATGCAGGTGACAGAGCTGGATAACGACCTCAGGAAATGTGTGTTGTGCTGCCTGATAAATATTGAGATTGTCATCACACACGACTGCATGCACAACATAGTTTGTTAACTTCAAGGACTCAAAGAATTTCTTGCAGGTTAAATAATTCTCAGCTCTCGAGAGTCTGTAGTGCGGTATGTCATGTGTACTGTAGTCAACGCCATACAACACAGGTATTTTGCGATCATATCGTTTGACACGTACATACTTGCCATCCACCAGCAGGATACCCTGGAATTTTTGACAGTACCATCTGGTGACATCAATGCAGGTTGGTAATTCTTGCAACCCCTTTTGAACTCTTCTGTAGGCTGTGGCTACGCCACAGCCATGCATATCTGACAACGTTCGAAATGACATCCCACTTAAGTGCTGAACCAGCAATGCTTTTGCAGGTACGCTCTCACGAGACCTGTTGATCTGGAACCATTTTCTACACGTTCTGCATTGATATTTTATTTTTCCTCGACGACGTCCTTTTTTCCAGCTACTGCTTTCACAAATCGGACACTGAGGATTTTTTTCATACCACTACTATATCTTTCACCTAGTCAAATATGCAATTTAGTACTATCATTCAATCAGTCTTACCTCAAAAAAGTGACCGTTTTGGAACGGTCTCAGTATTGCTTATCCGAACCAAATCACGGTGGATAAGAGCATCAAAGCCATCAGTATAGACGACTGAATCAATCCTTTCCTATATCTTATTTATACATGTAGTATATCGGGGGCTGGACAATCTGTTATTAGATTTTGATATCCACGACTTCCCACTCATCTCCCTCTACAACCACAGCCTGATCATCAGTGAGGTATACAACCTCTAGGCCACTTTCTTGCAGTTCAGCGGTAGTTTCTTCAATTCTTTGTTTGTATTTTTCCTTATGAGTATGTGGAATGATGGCAAAATTAACCAGATTAAGACCTGTATAGTCTGTAAGCTCAGGTGCTGCTTCTGGCGGATCAAAGCGTTTGGCTCCTTCAATTGTAGGACAGCATAGAATCGAACCAGCACTAGAACCAATATATACGAGACCTTCAGAGATGCGTTTTTTAATAATCACATCAAATCCTGATTTTCGCACCCACTCCAGCAAGTAAAAGGTATTACCACCTGCAACTAATACAACATCCATCTGTTGCATAACTCTTGCTAATTCTTTTCCTTGCGTTGTTTTCAAATCAATTTCAGTAACCTCCATACCTAACTTCTCGAGTGCCTCTTTATCTGGGTGTTGAAAACGACCAGCATCTTCATACTGATCACCTGCTGTTGGAATAAATGCTGCCTTAAGTTGATCAGCTGGTTTGGGTAGTAACGGCTTTACTAGTTCTAGAGTGATAGCGGCATACGAAGAGAGAAATAACTTTTTCATAAAATCGATTATACTAGCACCACATGACCATCTCACGACAAAGATTCAAATTATCAGTGTCAGTTTTTTGTGTATTGAAGCGAAATAACGAGGTTTTGCTTATACTCAGAAGTAATACTGGATATCTTGATGGCATGTACAGCCTCCCGGCAGGAGCTATTGAAGGTACTGAAAAGCTGATAACCGCAGCAGTACGAGAAGCATCTGAAGAAGTAGGCGTTTCTATTCTTGAAGCGGATCTGCAGCAAGCCCACCTTATGCACTGTATGGTAGATGGCAATGAATGGCTCAATGTATTTTTTACAACAGAGAATTGGAATGGGACTCCCGAAGTCAAAGAACCTCACAAACATGGTGTAGTTGAATGGTTTACCATGAATAACTTACCTGATAATACTATTCCCTATATTCGCCAAGCACTTGAAGAGATTGAAAAAGACAATCACTTTTCAGAGTATGGATGGGAAGCTACAAAATAGTAAGCATTCAAAAGCTTGATACAATTACAGTATGCACATCTACCTTATTCGTCACGGTGAAAAGGAAGCTACTAAAAATAATCCTGGGCTAACTACAACTGGTGTCACTCAAGCACAAAAAACTGCACAGTACCTTGCTCAGTTTCCAATTACCAAAATTATAGCCAGTCCATATCTGCGTACCCAACAAACTGCTGGACATATTGCACAACATCTTAATCTACCAATTACCACTGATGAACGCCTCCGTGAACGGATGGACTTTCAAGAATTTGTGGGAGATAGAGCTGAGTTTTTTGCTGAGTGGTCAAAAGCTACTCATGATAGATCGTATGTACCTGTGAGTGGAAGATCATCAGCAGAAACGGCTAGCCAGGTTATTGCATTGCTTGATGAGCTTGAATCTGAAACCGAGCAACACAGCCATATTGTTCTAATAACGCATGGTGGAACAATAGCAGATTTTCTGAGAAGTATTTTTGACGAACAGATTGTTTTGCCTCTCAGACATACTTTTTCGGAAGGTGAAGATTATCGTATTGATGAGTGCTCAGTAACAAGAATCACAAAAGTAGGTCCTGGCTTTGCCTCACATGATTTGCATTACACGGCACACTTGGGCTGAAATGAATGCAATATAAGCAAAGGAATTGAAGTCTGAAGTGATTTCACTATTGATGTTGAGAAGTACAGATATCACTTTGATCAAGAAGAGTATCGGTAAGAGATCTGATAGTGGTATCGCATAATTTCCTTGGTAGTCACTTGAGTCAATGAAGCAAAGCTACTCCTGCAAATTGTTATAGGATTGTGATAGAATATCAAGTTCTTAATTTAGACTGATGATTCCAATTTTCTTTTTACAGAATCTGAGGAGTTTGAGTTTTTATTGAGACCTGAATTGCTACAAATTTTGTGGCAATGCTCTTTAACAAGCGAAGAAAATTATAATTTTACTCGAGTTTACATACTCGGTGAAGTTTGGAGGTAATTATATTATTTTTAATATATAATCATTTGGTATGATTCATAATACAAAATTAGAGAAAAATAGCGTGAGTACTTATGGAAAAAAGCTATTTTCATTCTTCCTGTTAGTAATAGGATCAATTTTTGTGTTTTATGCTGGACTTACAAGAACTCATGTAGCATATACATATAATGAAATTGATATTGTTTGTGGCTATCTTCCCTTACCAAGTTTTAAGTTATATCAAAGTTATATTTATGATCCTAGTTTTCCTTACTTTTTTAGGTGCATTCAGGCACCTTTAGAAGGTGTAATGAAACCTATGATAGGGGCAATTATTAACCCTCTGTTAATTTTTTTAATACTATTAGCAATTACATGGCTAATGTCTAGAAAATTTGCCAAGAAAAGTAATCTTGCTTTAACAGAAATTAAGATGCGCCCTACCATTATAGTGGTATTTCTTGCCATAGCAGTAAGTTTGTTGTATGCCCACAGCAATGATAAGCAAAGTGCATTATTGCGTAACGCTTATAAACTCTATCCCCATGAAAGACAACAACTACCACTATCATCATGTTCAACAAAAGTTCTTAAAATGCATAACGCAAAAGAGGTTGTAAAAGACTTTAAATGGAAAGTTATCTACACGCCTAACGATTCATCAGAAAAAGTGTGCTTAGAAGTAACAAAATCCGCTAGCGACACATGTTTTTCTGAACCCATTAATTGTTATTAAAAAGACTTACCTCTTAACTTCGCCGAGTATGTACCGTTAAAAACGGTTCTAATCGGCCTTTTTACCATCCCGTTTCAAGTTCACAGGAGGATTAAGTGAACGATTCACCGAGCTTTGTGAAAGCAAAGCAAAAATTGCTCATGGTGCTCATCATTTTGATGCTCACCAGCCAAAGTTTTGTTGCTGTCGCGCAGGTTAGTCCAACGAGTATTTCAACTGTTCAAATTCAAACGAAGGAGGATTCAAGCGAAGCATATACTGATGTCGTTGGTGATTTTCGTCCCGCTGCTGGAAAAGTTATCACCTATGTCAACTATGAGGGCAATCGAGTTATCCGTCAGGAAATGATTTGGACGGCTGACAGGATTGCCGCAATTCAAGCTGCATATGGTTCACTTTTTTCAAGTGCAGTAACCTATGAGCACGGCTTTTCGTTCAATACTACAGGTGCTCAGTTTCCTCCGGGCGTATGGGTAAATACAGCAACCGTCGCTGGAATTCCAGTCGCACAGTGGGCTCAATCTAACTTGCCCGAATGGTACATTGACACTGCAGTACTCCCAGAAGTTGACAATGAATTTGAAGTGACTTTTGGGACAGCAAATGCTAAAAAGCTGGAAGCAAATAAGCTCTATTATACAGAAATTGCATTATTACCAGGTGAAGTTGATCTGGATAATGCAAAGCTTACAGCTGATCTTGGCTACCATTTCGTGCCTTGTGGTTTTGATCAAATTCCGCCTTTCTGTATTGCTGACAGACATCACTGGACAATTATCCCAGCCTGGGAGATTCTGGTTCCGGGAGAAACTTCATGGAATACAGAAGGCTTTGGAAGTATCGGCGGGAGAGTCTACAGAGATGGACAACCGTCAGGCGCAGCAAGTATTGAGGTATTGATGCGGGAGGATGTCATTGCTCGTGGTAAGACAGACATCAACGGATATTTTGAAATTCAAAATATCCCCGCACAGTTAAAAGTAAAAGTGCGCGCTACTGCATATAACATTGATGGCACAAGTGTTACTGGGTTTTTTAATGACTTAACACAGGATAGCCTCAATCAAGATGCTATCACTGTCAAGGCAAACCAAACCCATGTGGCAAATGTTTTCATTGGTGCATTCCAATGTGGTGGTGTCCAAAGTTCCAATGCTTTTGCGTCTAGCGCAGATTGCGCGCCTCCATTGGCATCAGGCTTTTCTGTCGCCATCAATCAAGGTGTTGCAAATCTTGCAGTATCTGGTGTTCAAGACACTGATAGTGGTATTAAAGAACTCCGCTACTCAGCAAAGTGGAATGGAACTTGGCGTAATCTCGCCACAGTGAGCACTGCCCCATACAGCTATAGCTGGAACATGTGTGCTTGGAATGTGCCAGATGGTTCAGTTGAATTTGGTTTGGAAATCTGGGATAAAGTAGGCAACAACTTTGTTTGGAGCCAACATAACCTTAACCCAGTTAAGACCAAGTCATTCAACTGCAATCCATCAAACGACACTTCAACGGGGTATGCCAAGTTATACGCACAGGCAAACTATGGTGGAAGTGTGCAATGGTCTGGAGGACTTGGCTTTTCCAATTCACCAAATGCCAATTCTTATGCACTGCAGCTTCCTAGTGGATGGAGTGCAAGAACATGGCGCGGAGATAATAAGGGTGGTGAGCAGCGATGCTGGGATCAATCGGTACCCAATTTACAGGACCACGGTTGGCACAACTCCATTCAATCAATCGAGACATTCAACCGCAATGACTGCGGAACTGGTGGTTCAGGTTTGATTGTGATGTGCAGCCCAACAGGGTGCTGGCAGTTCGGTACTGGATATCATTCAATGCCTGCCTTTGGGCCAGGCTGGAATGACACCATGACCCGGCTGACTGAAGTGCCTTCTGGGATGTCTGTGTCAATTTATCGAGAGGGCAGCAAAAGAGGTACCGTAGAATGCTACAACGCCCCACGCGACCCGCTGCCCAGCGGTTGGCCATCTGATTTGTATGCTCAAGTCACCGACATCGAAGTTTTCAATCAAGGTGATTGTCCTAACACGCTGCGTACTAGTGTGGTTTTTCACAATGACTCAAATTTTCAAAGTTATACTTGGTCAGCAGGTGCTGACCCGGGTGTATACAACATGGAAAATTTGGGTTCAAAAGATTACTTCAACGACACAGCGCAATCTGTAAGGTTCCCTGTGGGCAAAAGCGGCATTCTCTACGAACACAATGAAGCTCAAGGTGAGCGATCTGAATGTTTGAGTGGCGACATTCCAAACATTGGCTCACTCAACAACCGCACATCATCCATCGAGATCTTTGGCAATGCGACTTGTGCTCCACTTTCGCCCTATAACTTACGTGTCAGCGGCGTGACCGAAGACTCCATTTCATTGGCTTGGGATCATGCCACACCAAATACCGTGGGTTTCAGGGTGTACAAGTGGAACGGGAATGAATTTGTTTTCCTCTCACACAACACGCCCAATCGCAGTTTCACCGATCAAGTCCAATGTGGTACACAGCAGTTCTACAAGGTTAGTTCAACCAATGCATTCGGTGAATCTGGTCAGGTCGGCTGGGTAATGGGGCAAACATCTGCTTGTACAGCGTTTGCGCCCGCTCTTCCAGAGCCTGAGCTGACAGGAATGAATGTTTTTGATGAGGACGCTCAGATTTATATTGCCTGGCGTGCAGCAGAGCGAGCCAATGATTATAAGGCAGATCTTCTGGGTGAAAAAACATATAGCTCTGGCTGGAAAAGTCAAACTTCCTGGTTAGTTACTGGAGTTGAACCTGGGCTATACATTCTGCAAGTGTCTGCTCGTAACGAAGTGGGTGAAGTGAAGACTGGCCTGACTTTCGTGGGTGTGCGAATTGCGATTCCTGTGATTACTGCTATCGATTCGCCCACTTGTTCATCACTGACGATTACATGGAATGACTACTCAAATTTTGAGGAAAAGTTCTATGTGCTACGAGATGAGCAAGTGATTGCTGAAGTGGCTAGTATCGTTGGAAAATCGTCATACAGTTTCACCGATGAAGGTCGGGCAGAAGGCAGCCAGCACACATACCGTGTGGTTGCAAAGTTGTTAAACACCGAGGATGAAAAAGATTTCCTCAATGGCAAGAGCGGTTCAGTAACAGGGTTGGTTCGTAGTTGTCATCAACAACCTACAATTCCTGAGTGGACGAGAAATGTTCGGACCGCTGGACACACGGATACAACCATTCAAGTGCTTTGGGACGATTCCAGTGATAACGAATCTGGTTTTATCGTTTGGCAACATATGGGTGCAGGATATCAAGAGATTGCTCGTGTTGGGGTTGGCGTTACTAGTTTCACTGTCGCCAATTTGGTATGTCAGACTGAATACCATTTTGCGGTCAGCGCTTTCAATGAGGCTGGGCAGAGTGAACTCAATGGCTCTCCTGGATCGACCACACAATGCCAAGTTGATCCGCCGCCTCCACCACAAAATATGTTGTTCCTCCCACTTGTTCAGCGTTAATTTCTTCGTTTGAAAGCTATGTAATTAACTTTATTATTGCTGATATCTTGATTTCTAAGATATTAAGCGGTACTAAACTAGTTACATAGCTATAGACCACAGCCACCTCACAAGGGTGGCTGTTTTACTATGTCTAGACATACAAATTTTTTTATAATAAAACCTATTCAAGCTGAATAATACAAGACTAGTAAGTAAAGCTGCCGATTATTATAGAAAAGTAAATATTGATGGGGTATATAAATATGAGTGTTGATTACAATAAAATACAAGTTCATCCACTTTTCGATCCAATTAAAAAAATGTTTGACTTCTTCATTCTAAGTATTGGCTTTGTGGGAAATCCAAATTTTCAAACTGCATTCTTAAGGATTCACCCAGCTATTGCTAAAAGCATAAATGAGTATAACAAAGAAGTTAATTTAAGAGTAAGTAGCGATGGCTCATACACTTCTAGTAACAAAAAATTTATGACGTATGTAAGTAGGATGATGGCAATATTGTTATTCGATTTTTTACAAGCTTCTAAATATCAAAATAAGATTAATTCAATGCCAATATATAAATTCGCAAAACATTTAAGAAATGGTGCTGCTCATGGAAATACTTTTAATTTTACAGAAGAAACTATTAAAAAAGATCAGCCAATAACATGGAGAGATAAAACAATTGACACAAGCCTAAAAGGAAAGCCAGTTACTCCTGATTTCATTACAGCAACAGAGTTAATATTTTTAATGGAGGATATTTCAAAGCTACTTCAAGACTGAATATTTACTTGTTATATTAAGTGCTTAATTTATTTGATGCTGGGTATAAATTAAAACCATGTTTTAAATATCATATTTAAGAAAGGTGGTATGTTTCGACATTCAAAGGTAGTTAACCATACTGACAATCCATTTATTGAAGATGAAAATGAGATTCAAGAAACACGTAAGATCCTTGGCAAGTGTGCTGAGGGAATGACTGATGAAGAAATAAAGCACCAAATTACCTGCATAGATTATCTCATTAGTACTTGGCTGGATGAGTACGAACGATCCATTTTCGATGGAAAAACTTTGCAAGAAGTTACTCAGTCGAGATAGGAAGTTTTCCAGTTCGCACGGCCTTATCCAGTTCTGCAAATGCAAAAAGTATCGTCTCCACATGCTTTTTTTCAGAATAATTAGTAATAGGCTCTGTTGCTGAAAAAATTGATACTTCATGTGCACTTAATTGTTTTCTTACTGATATATATTCGTAAATATCAGCAGAAATAGTGTCCAGAGTATTTACAAAAACTGCATTGACCTTGCCCCTGTGTGTTTTACAGTATTCAAGTAGTTCAGTGACGATAGGTCTATCAGCGATTTTAATTGAAAAATTGGTTTTTTCTCTAAATATCTTAATAACTTGATACCCACTTTTTATAGCAGCATTTTTGCACATAGTTTCTTGTGTATTCAAAGTAACAACAGAATCTTTATTTATCCGCTTCGTTATAAATAATACTGCATAAAGATTTTCAGGCTTTGAAACTGGATTGGTCATACTTTCCTTTCTTCAAATGAATGAATAGATACTTATGACCTGATATACTACACTATATGCTTACTGCTCAAGAGAAGAAAACAAATCAACAGATTATTGCCAAGCTCAAGCAGGCTCGTCTTGATAATAACCTCACCCAAGCACAACTCGCTAAAAAGGCAGGGATTAACAGTAACTACTACTCAAAAGTGGAACGGGGAGAAGCAATCTCTTCAATTTTAACCCTCAAAAAGATTTTGGGAGCACTCGGCATCAAGTCTTCAGACGTATTGACCTTTTAAAGGTTTACTCAGCTTTTTTCTTATTTTTTGCCAAGCTATCATATAAGGCTTGGAGCTGTTCTGGGTTCTCGTGATTCATGTTGTGAATGGTAGCTTGTAAGTCTTCAAGCAGTGCAATAGCTTTCTCTGGCGTTGCATTTTCAGGATCGGTATCTTTTAAGAATGCCAGTACTTGGTCTATATCTTTTTCATTGATTTGGTAAGGAGTGTCTTGTTGCATAGCGGTATTATACCTTTTGATTACAAGTTTTAACTAATAGACATATTTACTCAGTCCAATGAATGAAAAACAGGCAGTTGCCTGGCTCTGGCTGTCAATTCTGCGCATGATCTCCTGGCTTTGGCACTGAGAAAGAATGTTGAGACTGCCTTCCCAGAGAATCTGGCGGTCAATTATAGCAAGCTTGCGGTGGCTTAACTGACTATTTAAGACCACTTGTATACCAAGCAGTTGGCATTGTTTGATACCTTGTTCTGCTTGTGTTCGCATCCATTCATCGTGGCTATCTGGGTCTCTGGTAAGCAGGTAAACTTTGATTTTTCTCTTGACCAACAGCACAAAAGCAGGCTTGAGCTGCTTCATACGCTGGGTAGTAATGTATGGACTTTCAATAATCACCTCAGTTTTGGCAGTCTTTAGGTCTTGAAGAAACTTTTTATAAAACGTGGCTTCGTTGTGCAGTTCTGAGACAACCAGATCAGATGGCTTTGTTTTATACCTCAGCTGCCAGAGCAGAGAAAGAAGTAGGTCAATCATGGGAACCTTTCTCCTGGGTAAGCCCAAGAGGTACGATAATAAAAATACTGCCGTCTTTTGAGATTTTGTGAGTAAAACCTAGTTTCTGAAGTTTATGAAAAGTGGAGAGTATGTTAGGATAGATTTGGTTCCACCTGAGGGTGAGTACGCGAGCGATAGACAAAGCAGTTCGTTAACTAGTGACCCGCACCCAAAAAACATTATTGGCAGCAGAAGGAGTTGAGGTGGGAAGCGACTACACCATTGATATGGAAAAATATCGATATCACTTTGATCAAGCTATGTTTTGGAGCTGAACCTAAGCGCTTTGAAAAAGTTAGTCCACATCGTTGTCTGCAATAATCGTTCGATTGGTAAAGATTTTCTTGAAAACAGAAGCAGGGATAAACGTGTCTTCCTGATATTCTTTTAGACCTCTTGGATCATGAGCAAATATGCCAACAACTTGTTTTTTCAGCATCCGAACGCCCGTTGCAAGTAACAAATGACCTCTCAACTTTCCACCTGGCTTAAGTTTGAAAGAGCCATCTTCTGCAATGTGTCTTCGTCCAGGCACCAATACGGATAAAATAACAAGTTTATTATTGAGAATATCTCGTGCAACTGACTCTATCGTCTGCCATTTTCGAGCTCGTGCAGACACCTGATATTTTTTAAGCAAAGCGACCAATGAATGATGGAACCAGCCTTTATCAACAAACTTTGTATCTTCATATACAATATATCCACCTAACTTGATCCCTTCTTTGGTTAAATCCATAATTGATTTGTTTTTTGCCTTTTGACGAACATCTAGAATCATTTTCACACAAGCAATACCACAATTTCTCCACGCCCAAAATGAAAACTCCTTTTGATCTTTTGCACCAAATTGAGCGATGTGTTTCTTGTCACCCAGTATGGAGTGCGGTGTTATTGATTGTGGGTATATGCCAATGAACTGAGAGATATAGCTGGGCTTATTTTTTACAAAAAAATCACCAGTCTTCTCAGGTAGGTCAAATTTGTGCTTGATTGAGGCTAGCAACGTAATTACTGAATATAGAAGTGATTTCATGAGCACTAATTATTTAGTCGGTTTAAAAGTATACCCCGTAAAGTCCTGTATCTCTGAAGGAGTAAGTGATCTATAGAACTTGTTTGCAGTGGTATTTGTTACTTCACTCCCCACCCAAACTTCTCTGCAGTTACGCTCGCTTGCAATGGCAAAAAATTCTCGCATCAGTGCTGTTGCAACACCTTTTCGCCGATGTGGTTCTGCCACATCGACTTCGTTCACATACAGCCACAGTTCAGTATCATAGGGTTTGAGCAGCAGATTGCCTGAGGCAATTCCTGCAAGTTGGTTTTCTATAAAACAAGCCAAAAATAAAGCTGTATTACTGCTCAGGTAATTTCTTAGTCCTACAACAGTATAGACACTCAGATCATTTTCGCTGTCCCAGATGGCACCATTAATTTCCAGAGTCAGTGTTGCTAGATCATCAGTACGTGTAATTCTTTTAACATCGAGCATATATGAAGTATACAGTATTGTTTCTGAAACTGAGCTTTTTATTATGCTATAGCAGTAGCAGCTGAACATTCCGAGCATCTGCCGTAGAACTTTAGATGATGATGGGTAACAGATAAACCTTCTGAGCTGAGTGCTGCTGTAAATTTTTCAAGCGCCCTCTCAACTTTTGTTGGAAAAACATCAATGATTTTTGAGCATTTTTGACATACAAAATGATGATGGCGTGGTTGTGTCGGAAGTTCGTAGTAGTGTGCATCTGAACCCTCAAACGTCAGTTCGTTCAGTATGCCAGCTTGTGTAAAGTGATGCAGATCTCTATAAACTGTTGCTCGGTGTACTTGTAGCTGCTGTTTATGAATATGTTGCAGTAAATCTTCAGCGGTAAATGGTGTAGTAAACGTGTCAATAACTGCCAGTAGCAAACCACGGGTTTGCGTGAGCTTTAATCCCTTCTTTTTTAAAAGCTTAAAGTATTTCTCTAGGTTTAATTTTGCTTCTTGATGCGACATAGTTGCATGTAGTATAGTACCAACCAATCGAACTGCATAGTAGTAAGAAGTTGAAACGGAGGGACGACATGAAAGAAAAAAACATGGTTGATGAACTGCTCAAATCGAACACAATACACCAAGTAACAGACAAAGCTCATAAGTATTTTAAGTGGCTGATTGTCGGTGTTGTGACAATGTTTATCTTGGGAGTGGTAGTAATTGGTATGGTGATCATCGGTCTCTTCAACCTTCTCATCTCGCCAATGTTGTCAGGTGGCGCGAGCCTCCCACAACAGGGGCAAGTACTAATGACAGAAGGTCAGAAGTGGTTTGAAGCACAGTTTGCGCAAGAGCAACGCCAGCTCCAAGATATCCAGCGCCAACTCAATGACGTTACGCAAAACTTACAGCAACATACTGACTCACAAAATCAAGACAGTCAGGAAAATCAAGAAGGTACAAACTAACATATGGAGGCAGATATGATTCTTTCCACAACTTCAGCATTAGACAACAAAAAAGTAACAAAATATCTTGGTGTAGTAACAGGTGAGGCAATCATTGGTGCAAATATTTTCCGCGACATTTTTGCCAGTATAACTGATGTAATCGGTGGCAGATCAGGAGCTTATGAAAAATCTTTGCAGGAGGCGCGCGAAATTGCCTTGCGGGAACTACAAGCTCAAGCTGAAGAGTTGGGAGCAGATGCGGTGATTGGTGTTGATCTAGATTATGAAACTATGGAAGGCATGTTGATGGTCAGCGTGAGTGGTACAGCAGTGAAACTTTGAGGCAATCATGTATTCTAGGTCATTACTTTGCTATACTGATAGTAATGGCTAATAATCCGCATAATCAATCTTCAAAAGCTAATCCTGTAGGTAGATTCATGGTAGCAAGCGGTGCCATAATCGAAAAAAAAGCGACAGGCGAGATTTTATTGGTTCAGCGAAGTACAAGCCTTGATTGGCATCCTGGTGAGTGGGAGATAGTGTATGGCAGAATTGCTCAATTTGAAGATACACAAACTGGACTGCTCAGGGAAATACGAGAAGAAGTTGGAATTGAAACTGTAGAGATAGTTACTGTTATACGAGTTTGGCACGCTTTCCGTGGAACAGAGCAGACGGCCGACAATGAGCTCATTGGTATCACCTATCACTGTACAACTTCTCAAGAAACACCTGTGTTATCTGAAGAACATCAAGATTACAAGTGGGTCACTCCAGAAGAAGCTAAGCGCTTGGTCACAGTTGAAGGAATTAACAGAGATATCAGTGCATTTATACAGAAACGTACAAAGTAGTAGAAGCACATTTTTATATGCCTAATCAGACCCGATCTAGAAATATTTTCCCACCTTCTTTTTTGGTGCCAGTACACTCCTGATTATTGGTGCTGGTATAGTTGGTTGGGCAGCACTTCAAGCACTGCCTAATGTTTTTACTACTATTGTAGGCAATAGAGCTACCCACTCTACCACTCAAGGCGATGCGCACCAAATGACTGTCGCAAATGATGCAGACTTTATCATGGGCATGATCCCACACCACAAAGAGGCAGTGGATACTTCTGCATATCTGCTTACACGTACCACAGATCCTCAGTTGCAACAATTTTTGCAAGATGTGATCACAGTACAGTCTCATGAAATTACGCAAATGAAGCAGTGGCATACCCAATGGTTTGGACAAGAATATCGACCAGATGGCAGGTACATGCTGATGATGAGTGATCTGACCAAACTAACAGATAGACAACTAGAAAAAGCATATATTGAAGGCATGGTTGTGCATCATCGCGGTGCAATCGGTATGGCTCGTCAAATCTTGAATATAACTGAGTGGCCAGAGCTACAGAAGATGACCCAAGCAATTATTGATAATACCCAAACTAAAGAGATACAACTATTGGAAAGCTGGTTAGATAGTAAGTATACAAACGTACCCATTCCAGCAAATGAAGCTTCCAACAAGATGCATCACTAGACTCTCGAATATATGATATTGTTGGATGAACAGTATAAACTTTAGTAAGGAAATGGCTACTGTCAACAGTATCTCGTATGACTTTATGATTGGTGCTAGTACTTCTCCATTCACTTACCCAAGTGTGCCAGCTGATATGGATACAGTAAGTGCTGGTTCAAACATCCGCATGTTTGCGCTCAACATTGGTGATACCTCACTGAGTGATGTGGCAGCTATTTGTTACAATATAGCCTATGCTAAAGCAATCAATTTCTGGAGGTGTTGTTCACGTAGTTCCAGATGATCTCAAAAGAGCATTACAAGCTGACTCAGAAGCACTGCAGCTTTGGGAGAACCTCACCCCACTTGCACGCAACGAGTGGATTTGCTGGACGACAGCAGTAAAAAAAGCAGAAACACGTACAGAACATATTGCGCGAGTGACTAGGCAGCTGAAAGAAGGTAAACGCCGACCTTGTTGCTGGATTGGTTGCATTCATCGGAATGATAAAGCAATTAGTCCATCTATTCAATACATTTTAGAAAAGAAAAAACTGAAGCGGTGATACGCTTTTTAGTTTTTCGTATACTCGATAGCCAACTCACGATAAGCTCGCAGCCGCATCGCAAGTAGGGTAATAATCAAACCAATTATTCCCGTAGTGATGAATACTACTGCCATGCCTCGTCCCGCCCCGACACCAAACCAACTTCCAATCAACTCTGCACCGCGTCCAGTAGTCATCAGTGGAATAAAGAAAGCTTGGGTGATCGGTCCAATCAGAAATGCCGTCAATGGTGAAGCCGCTTGCTCAACACTATGTGCAAATCCAAAAACTCTACCTTGGCGCTGAGCAGGAACTACTTTTTGAATGATAGTTTGTTCGGTCGCTTCAATAAACGGTGACAAGATCAGCCAAACTAGTACCCCAACTGCTAGCAAAACTATTGATGGTTGGACTGCAAAAAGAATAGTACTACTCCATAAAACTATATACACTTTGAATAAACTTTGAACAGGGTTTGTGCCCAAGCCATATTTAGAAATATACAGTCCGCCAATGATAAAACCCATGCTCAGACCACCCCAAAGTAACCCCCAAGTTTGAACAGAGACGAGTGTCAAACCATAAGCATCCATCAATGCCATAAATACGCCACCAAGCAAGTTATTGAAGGTCGTCAAAAATATTAAGGCAAATAAACCTTTGATACTGCTGATTATATGTATAGTACCTCTGATATCTATGCCTGTGACCTCGATTTGAGAATGTGTATGAATTATTTGCTGTTCGGTAAGATCAAGTAACAGTATTGCTACAAAGACGCAAATTGTTAGGATTACTGCGCTTCCTAAAACCCATGACATTCCAAAGTTACCAAGCACAAGACCACTTGCAACTGAGGTTAATGAAAAAGCTAGACCCATGATAGTGCCAACCATGCCATTAGCTTTGTCACGCATAGTTTCAGGGACCAAAACCGTGACCAAAGTTGGGACGACAATACCATAGATATTACCAGCAAGTGTGCCACAAAGTATGCAAAATACAAAAGTCCATAAAATGGGACTTGTTAACGAATGAAATGCGGATTCTGGACTAAAAGAATATACTAAAAAACTGATACTAAAGAAAATAAGTGAGGCAATGCTAGAACCTAGCATCACAGATTTCTTTTTGTGATTATCTACGAGTGAACCAAACCAGAAGCTAGAAAGTGCACTTACTACAAAGTACATTCCACCCGCTAACCCTGTTGCAACAACGGATTGTGTTTCTAAGTACAACCAAAAAACAAGTGCAAACCAAACATAGTTATTGGTAGCCGCAGCCACTAGAACTGTGCCAAGCAAGCTGTAAAAGATTTTCATTGGTAACTCTCAAACTAATAACATGATTGATACAAATGGGTTGATGGTGCCGTGAGCTTGTGTATAGTATCACAGTAAATGACAATTGCAGCAAGAGGTTTATTTTTCTAAGAATTATTTGTTGCAGTACGATTGGATACACAATCAAACATACAGGTAATTATTACTTCAACCAATCCAAATCCAAACAGATTGTTTATACCAGTACCGAATGCTGATAGGAATACCGCAAAGATATCTTCTGGAGAATATTTACCCGATAGTAAATCAGCTTTTGGAATACCAGTAGCTCGAGATATTGTGTCTATATTGCCATCGAGGTGAAAGTTGCCAGCTCTATCTATGTTAAACGTTGGACTACTCACTCCACCCATACTGGCAAGTCCTTGCATTCCCGTGCCAGCACTGGATATGGTGCTGAGTGCATGTCCACAAAAGATCCCACAGCTGCCCGCCATTGAACTCAGCAGTGAGAATATGTTAGCAGTAAAATCAGCACCTACTGCAAATGTTTGTGCCGTAACTTTTGAGGTGATCTTACCTATTGATTCTGCAGCATCATTACGCAGTGTCACCAGTAAATCTATTTCTGGTTGAGTAGCTGCTTGCTGATTTTCGCTTAGTGGTTCAGCTTCTGATCTTGCTTCTACAACATCTGTTTCTGGCGTCTCAAAAAATGATGATAGGTCGAAGTCTGCTGCTGCAATAACCTCAGATTTATTAGCTGGCTCAGGTTCTTCAATAGTTGGAGAGAAACTTGAAATTCTTTCGCTACTCATCATGACACCAGTTCTGTTAATGGCATATCTGCTACAGCAGGTTGTAAAACCTTTTCAATTGTTTGCTCTGCACTAGGATTACCAATAACCTGTGCGGTAAACCCTAAAGCTGTAGCTAATTGCGACGCGTTGAGCCCCATAATCTTTGCTTCATGCAAAGAATAATCAATAGTAACAATAGCTTTATCTCCTAGTCCATCAGTACGCGTTGGTATATAGAGTGCATGCCGACTCAACTGACTCCGCAAAGCAGTTTGTATTGGCACTCCACCAGCTACTTTTGATCCAGCTGCTGCTTGTGAAAGTAACGTTGTTTCTGTGCCTCTTCTACCATGTAAATGTGCAGCTTGTTTAATGCTTAAATCTGGATTACCCGTAACTGAAATAGCACTCATGAGCGTACTCTCCGATTCACCTTGCTCACGAGTGAGGCTATCAAAAACAACAGCTAGTGGTGTCCCATGATCCGCCTGTAAACTCGTGACTGCTTTGCTGCTTCGAGCACAGTTTGTTGTGGAGATGCCATCTTTAAAAGCTAAAATAAATTGCGGTGCAACTGCTGCGACTGCAGCAAGCGCTAGTAGACTATCGGTGTGCTTTTCGAACTGTGCTACTTCTAACGCTGCAAAGTGGATAGGAACAATGTAAAGTTGCAGATCCCATCCACTTCCTACAGGGACAACCTCAATAGTTACAGGAAATTGGCAATCTTTATTTGCACCAAACGCAAGTTTGCCCCAAAATGCGCCACCGCCATCTCGGAGATGTCTGTGGATGAGCGCTTGTGGTAGAGAATGTGTTGAAAGTACAACGTCATTAAAATTTTGTTTTATAAATAACTCACCCATCGCTCTTACTTGATCAAAGGTTGCTATCTGTCCAGGCTGATCTTCTGATCGTAAAAGTTGGTGCTGATCAATTGCTACTAGTTTTGATCGGGGCTGAATTGTAGTTGCCCCTCTAGTAGTTTCATTAGTGAATAGAAATGACATATATGCTCCTGCTATATAACGCAACTTAATTGCAATAATATAGCAGACATACTTAATTAAAGCAACTGGGTTGCGCTAAATTGTAGTGAGGCAAACAATGCCAATACAATACTTTATCTACTGCTCAGAGCATAAAATTTTGTTAAAATACAAGGGTGCAAAAAATTATCCCCCACCTATGGTTTGCTTCAGAAGCACGACAAGCAGCTGAGTTTTATGCAAGTACATTTCCTGATGCAAAAGTTAACCATGTATCTACACTACCTGGCACTCCATCTGGAGATACAGATATTGTTTCTTTTGAGATCGCAGGCTTTCAGTTTATGGCAATAAGTGCAGGCCCGTACTTCAAGATAAACCCTGCTATTTCTTTTATGCTCAATTTTGATCCAGCTGCTGAAGCAGATGCTCAAGAAAAACTTACTAAACTTTGGAACAAACTTTCTTCTGGAGGCAAGGTATTGATGCCACTGCAAGACTATGACTTTAGCAAGCTCTATGGCTGGATTGAAGACAAATTTGGTGTTGCTTGGCAGCTTATTTTAAGTGATCCAGATGGAGAAAAACGACCCTTCATAACACCATCACTTCTCTTTACAAAAGCGGTGTCAGGTAGAGCAGCAGAAGCAATTGACTTCTACACTACAATTTTTAATAACTCTAAAAAGGGTATCCAAGCAAAGTATCCTGAAGGAACTGCCCCAGACGAGAAAAGCTCACTAATGTATGCAGACTTCATGCTTGAAGGGCAGTGGTTTGCGGCAATGGATGGTGGTCAAACTCATGAGTTTGGATTCACTGAGGCAGTTTCACTACTCGTCAAATGTGACACGCAAGCAGAAATTGACGACCTATGGCAAAAACTGAGTGCAGTACCTGAAGCCGAACAATGTGGCTGGCTTAAGGACAAGTTTGGTGTATCCTGGCAGATTGTACCTACCGCAATGGACAAGATGCTGAGTGAGGGTACTCCAGAACAAATCAAACAGGTGACAGAGTCTTTTTTAAAAATGAAGAAGTTTACCATAGCAGAGTTGGAAAAAGCATATACTGGAAAGTACTAGCGCCTATGGCAGAACTAAAGACAAAAGCAACCACTGCAAGTGTGACCGACTTCCTCAAAAGTATAGAGCCAACTGAAAAGCAGCAAGATGGTTTCGCACTTTTAGAATTATTTGAAAAGATCACTGGTGAAAAAGCGGTACTCTGGGGCACAAGTATTATTGGTTTTGGGATGTACCACTATAAGTCTGAGCGAAGCTCACAAGAAGGTGATTGGCCACTAGTGGGTTTTTCGCCTCGAAAACAAAACCTCACGCTCTACATAATGATGGGAAATCATGACAACCCTATCTTAGAAAAATTGGGAAAACATTCATCAAGTGTATCGTGTTTGTATATTAAGCGATTACGTGATATAGATATGACAGTTTTGGCAGAGCTCGTAGAGAAGAGTTTTGCACACATGAAGCGTGAAACAAGTTCTTCCTAGCAGGTGTAGCAGTTCTATTTGACAACTGTATCTTCATACATTGAGTAGTAAAATTGATTGATAGATAGAACTAGAAATAAAAGGTATTGTGCAAAACATCTTCAAAATTATTAAACTCGCAAAACCACAGCATACCTTGATACTTGTTTCATCGGTTTTAATTGCCGTTCGAGCCATCTTACAGCAAGCTACTCCAGTTACCATGAAGTTTGTGGTAGACGAGCTATCAAGCCAGATTAGCACGGGTAGAGGTAACTACAGCACCGTAACTTTCTTGTTTGGACTTATTCTAGTTATTAATTTGGTTTCAATCACCATTAATGTTATTAACCAGCGACTAGGAGACTTTATTTCCTCAAGATTGGGGAGATATCTAACGGAGTTGTATTACAAGAAAATCTTTACACTTCCTCAAAAATATTTTGACTCAGAAATTTCAGGAAAAATTGTTAATCAATTAAACAGAGGAATACTTTCAATTGGTGGGTTTATTGCTGCAGCCACTAACTTCATTACACCAGCCCTTTTGCAGGCAATTTTTGGTATCTGCATACTACTCTATTTCGATATAACTATTGGTCTCTTGGCACTGATTGTTTTCCCAATGTATATTGCGATTTCGAGTTACTCTACCAAGCGTTGGGGCAAGCTACAAGCTGAAAAAAATATTCACGAAGATGCAACACGTGGCCGTATCTCAGAAGTGATAAATAATATTAAACTTGTCAAAACATACAATACACAACCCGCTGAGTGGAACTTTGTTTCTACTAAATATACAACTATTAATAAAATTTATGATAAACAATCTACTGGCTATCATATCCTTAACTTTTTGCGTGAGTTTGGGTTAGAAATTGCCTTTGTGATCATTTTGTTTTTAATTTTTAGAAAGACCTTTTTGGGCGAGTTGACCCTTGGTGAAATGGTGATGATCATCCAACTTTTGGCTCAACTGCGCTGGCCACTCTATGGTATGAGCTACATGCTTGAACAAGTTCAACGAGCAGAAGCAGATTCAAAAGAGTTTTTTACAGTTTTAGATTTGGAGAGTACAGAACTATATCAAGATAAAAAAACTGCAAAGAGTATGCAACACCCCACCATTAAGTTTGAACAAGTCACCTTTGCCTATGAGACAGGTGAACCTGTTTTAAAAAATGTGCAGTTACACCTCCAGACAAAAGAAACAGTGGCACTGGTTGGTCATTCTGGTGCAGGCAAATCTACACTGATTAACTTGATTTTAAAGTTGTATGAACCAACAAGTGGGGAGATATATTTATCTGATAAAAAGTATACAGAAGTTGATCACTCATGGGTGCGTGAACATATTGCCTTAGTCTTTCAGGATAATGAGTTGTTTTCATCAACGATTAGAGAAAACGTGGCGTATGGCGCACCTACTACAAGTGATACGGCAATCATAACTGCACTTAAGCAAGCCAATGCATGGGAGTTTGTAGAAAAGCTACAAGGTGGGTTGGATGCACAAATTGGCGAACGTGGCCTTAAGCTGTCGGGCGGACAGAAACAGAGAATTCAAATTGCCCGTGCCATCTTGCACGACAAGCCAATTCTAATTTTAGATGAAGCAACCAGCAGTTTAGACTCTAAATCAGAGCGACTTGTACAAGAAGCTCTAGAAAAGTTATTTAAGAATAGACTAACTATCATTATTGCCCATCGTTTTTTGACAATTCAAAATGTCGATAGGATTGTCGTACTAGATTCAGGAACGATTGTTGATTCAGGCAAACCCGAAGAACTGGCTAGACGCAAAGGATTATATTCAGAACTACTCCAGTATCAGATGCAAGGCAACAAAAAATTACTCAGTCAATACGAACTATACTAACGCCATATTTTATATACTAACGGTCCAGGGTATTTTTGAGACAAGAATTCTTGTTATATAAAATGAGGTGACTGCCGTAGCTAAGAAAATCGCAAAAACCACCACAATTGGATGTGGGTGCAGTGAAGAAAAGATTCCTGGAATAAGTATCGCGTATACCTTGATAATGAGTGGATGAATCACCAGCATCCCGAGCGAATATCGCTGTCCCCAGTGGGATAGGTATGCAACAAAGTTTGTGGCATGCAGGTGTGCAAAGTAGTCAGTGCTGTACAAAACAACTACGCCAAAGACTACCAAAATACTTTTGTGAAAAAGTATACTGTGCCAAGCTGCAGTGGGGATACCGAGAACTAAGATAGGGAGCAGTAAAAGATTAAAAAGTAGTATCCCTGTACCATTTTGTTTGACAGGAAATGTTGGTTTTTGCCAGAGCTCGTAGAGGAAACCAACACAAATAGTGATCAACAACGTATAGGGTACCTCAAAGTAGTGAGGGTACATTTTTAAAACCGCTTCAGGCAGGAGTACACTGCTGATGAGTGTGCAAAGCAAGAGAAATTGAAAGCTCCTTTTTGCTTTCGTTCGCTTGAGTATCCATGCCGATCCGTACGCAACTAAAGTGATGACAATTGTATGTAGTAAAAAATGTGCCGAAGTTGGGTTGAGTTGTGTTAGTACTGCTCCTAATCGTACAAGTGTTTCAGACAGTTTCTCAGGTAGAAGTGCTTGTTGAATATAGGTAATTGCGTGTGCCTTTTGTTCGAGTACAAAGTTGCCCAAATAGAGAAGTGCTAGTAGCAGTGTGTAGAGTAGAACAAGAAGTAGCAGATTCCTACTACGAAGCATGACTTTTGCTAAAGATAGATTCCTCAGGCTTGATGCAAGTGCAAAGCGTGCAGTTGCAACGTAAAAAAACGGTACTGCCCAACTAGCGAAGATTTGTTGAAGAAGCATAATAAGTTGTTGCGTATCATATGAAAAATCAGCTGGGTACGATGCGTGTAGAAAAATAACTGCGAGTGCAGCTACGAGACGAAAACAATCAGTCAGGTTTGGTGGGCGCAGACTGTGCATGTACTTACTCAGCATCTAATAACTCGAGTAGCCGTTTTGATGTTACAAAATTACGCATGGTCATTTCTGCATAAATCTTTTTGCCAAGTATTTTATTAAGTTTACTCTTGGTGAGCCCTTCCATTGTAGTGCTCATGTAAATTGCACCTGGCCCAGCAGCTACTACATCTACACCTTCTTGCACCTCGATTTCAGCGACTGCTTCTTGAGGGATAACAGCGGAGCTAACATACGCAATGTATTTGCGAATGTCAGCATCAGTGTGCCATCTGGCAGGGACCTGTTCCAAGGTGGCTTTGAGCTGATCTCTTGTCCGCACATGTACTTTGATGGGAAAAGAATATCGCTGAGCAAGCATAGCTTCGATGTGGTGTGTGAGTTTTTCAGGATTGTGTTTGGCATACTCAAAGGTAACGTTTCCTGTTTGAATATACGTGTGTACGTTTGAAAACCCAATCTGCTCCATGATTGCCTTGAGGTCTGCCATGTGGACTATGTTGCGACCACCAACATTGATACCTCTGAGGAGTGCTGCATATTTCATAGGTGTAGTATACCAGTCTGTACTGTTGGATTTGTGGCGGATTTTTTTGTCAGTTTTCTATTTAAATATATGGAGAGTACAGGTACAATGATTTGTACATTCTATGAAACTGTTACTGTCGTTTCGCTATGCGTATATTGGGTTGCGCTGGATGTCTAGAGAGCGCAACTTTAAAGTACATCTCAGCTGTATGATTCTTGCGGTGCTGCTGGGCATGTTGTTCTCGATTAGCAAACTAGAATGGCTGGCAATAATAGCGAGTATCGGCTTAGTACTCACCGCAGAAACAATCAATACTGCGATTGAATCTGCTATGGATCTGCATACTTCTGTACATCCAGAAACGTATCCAAAAGCAGGCAAGCCAAAAGATATTGCAGCTGCTGCCGTGCTACTTGCAGCTATAACAGCCACAGTGATAGGCAGCATTGTGTTTATTCCATATCTAGTACAACTGTTCTAATGTAATGCCAATAAAAACAAGAGGACTATCGCAGCGTCTGCGTACAGCTGCCTTCTCCACACGCGAAGGATTTATTGTTGTGAGCGAAATCCTTGTGGGGATAATCTATTTTGTCTTTTCACTGCTAGTATTTTTCTACTTTACCCAAGCAGTTATAGACAAGCACCTCTATTCACTTGACATGCAGATTACTACTGAGGTACTAGCGTGGCGTAGCCCAGTACTAACTATGCTGATGGAACTGCTTACAAGTTTGGGTGGTCAAGTACCGTTTATTTTAGTCAGCTTAGGGAGCATTTTTTTACTGATCAAGAAGCATCGAAAAGAGGCCTTGCTCTTTAGTTTAGCTCTTTCTATTGGAACACTGATTGGATTATTTTTTAAGTATGTTATCGGGCGACCAAGGCCTGAGGTTTTACATTTGACTAGCGAATTGACTCCAAGTTTTCCCTCAAGCCACGCAATGAATGCCTTTATTTTTTGTGCATTACTTTCCTATTTTTCCTTTCATTTTTTTAGAAACAAAAAAGTAACAGTTCTCTTGACGGTACTTTCAATGATCTACGTGCTTGTGGTGGGTTTTAGCCGAGTCTACTTGGGGGTTCATTATTTTAGTGATGTAGTTGCAGGATACATTGCAGGATTTTGGTGGTTTGTGACAGTGCTGTTACTCGATAAAACATTAATTTTTTACAAACTGTATAAAAAAACTGAGTAATTATAAAGTATCGGTAATACGCTCAAGCTCGGTAAAACTTACATCTTTACTGGAGATTTTGTGTAGTAGTCCATTTTTTGTAAACTGAACAGTTTTTATGCCAGCCCGTGCATAGTAGCAGAGTTTGCGGGTACCGCGATGCTCTTCTTGGCCAGGACAATCAGTCTCCAATTGTCCTGAAATATCAATGGTAATTTTTTTATCACCATTAGTCAATTCGCTACGATATACAACTATACCATCAAGCTCGATTTTTTTTGCGTGCAGCGTCTCTAAGTAGCCTTCTGGTGCGAATAGATGCGTGCTGCCAGCTGTCTCAGCAAGGGTAGTTTTTGGAGAGTCAGAAGGCCGAGAAAGGAGGTGCGTAGTACCAAGTCCAATCGTTGTCACAAGACAAATGAAAGTACCAACTACGATTTTTTGTTTTGCATGCATGCTGGCTTTTATAGTACCACTAGTTTGAATTCATTGTGGAGTAGGTATATAGTAGTTGTATATGCTACTACGTGAAATAAGATTCTACCTCACTTCTGGTTTGATTGGACTGCTTGTCTATGCTGCTTGTTATAGCTATCTCAGATGGTTGGGAATACCTGGTGAAGTAAACAAAGCTGCGGCTGATACTGCAATTATTTTAATGGGTTTTTCGATGCTACAAAGTGGCCTATCCTACTTTTTTAACCTCTTTGATCGAATAATCATTTATCGAAAATACTTTGGACTGACAGGATTTGCCTTTGCAATTACACATCTTGTGCTTTCCTGGGGAGCATTCATGAATTTACTTCGGCTTGAAACTTGGATGAAGGGCGCAATGTTACCAGCGCTCACTGGGACCCTAGCTTTTGTAATTTTTACGATTATGGCAAGTATTTCTAATACATTCTTCACCAAGCTGCTAGGCAGTGAAGCCTGGCGGAGAACTCTTCGCACCGGGTATCTTGCCGTCATATTTGTGCTTGCTCACGTCGTGTTACTCAAATATGGGCGCTGGACGACCTGGTATCTTGAAGGTATGCAAACGCCTCCATCACTCAGTTTGATCGTTAGTATTTTTATGTGTGTGGTACTAGTGATGCGTTTGTTGCTATGGTTTTCATTGAGAAACAAACGACGATAACTCGTCAATTGCAATGCAGTCTGCCATCCCAAACGGACCATTCTCTGTTCTTGTTATGCTCCATGTTAGTGCGGGTACCGCCACGATCTTTGCAAGATCTTGCACTAGTTGTCTAATGTAGGTGCCAGGTGAAGTTGTGACAGTAGCTGTAGTTATTAAAAACTCTTGTTCAGCAGCGCTGATCCTCTTGGGCAATTGCTGCCAATCAGTAGCTATCTCACGCTGTCGAAAATTCCCACTAACACACTGCACCGCTGTTGCTTGTTGTTCAATAACTTCATTAAGCGAAATAGTAGCACACTCTGTGAGAGTGAGCGTAGTAAGTGAAATGTTTCTGTATTTGTCGCTCATTACTTTTTTTTCTTTACCAAAATCGAAACTAGATTTACCTGCAAAGCGACGTGCTGAAAAAGTTGGTACGAGTTGAGTATAGTGAGTGGGAAAGTCTGCAAACACTGTTTCCAGTTTTTCTACTTCAGGTTGCAGAGTGCTAACCGTTGTGAGCATCCCTAATTGGTCCCCACTGTCTGTAGCTAGACCCCAAAGAATGGAGAACGTATAGGTTTTCTGCCAGTCAGAAAGCAATCCTTTAGCATAGCGATCCTCGCCTGTGAGTATAACCAAAACACCCTCTGCCATTGGATCAAGTGTCCCTGTGTGGGTAGCTTTTTCTCCGAGCATTTTTGCACACGCTTGCGCTAGCATGTGTGAAGAAGCGTATCGAGGTTGCCAAAGAGCAAAAATCATGCACTATGCGCCAGCATTCTTCTGGAGCTTGGTCATTGCAATTGCTTGGAGTATGTTTAAGACAATACCTAAGGCAATCACAACAATCCAAGAGCTTACGCCCATCCCAAAGAGCTCGGACTTGCGAGTAATAAGCCAAATGCTCACACAGTTGACTACAAGGTATCCCACCATCCACTCAAGAGGAGAGAGCTCTTTTTGACGCTTCTGCTCCCAGACTTGAAAAAATGGCATGGCCAATGTCCCAAGCAGTGCAGTAGTCCCAGCACTCAAGATGAGTGCCCAAAGTAATGAAATAGTGACAGTTCCCAGCACTACCTGCGCAGGAAACCAGAGGTTTGCAAAGTAGATACCTAAAAAATTAACCAAATATAAAGTGCCATACGAATAGACTTGCATCATTTCATTTTTTGCCATAATCCTCCTTTGCGTAAGCGTATCATATCACCCAAGATATATCTATCTGAGGGACTTGCCACTCGCATTTGACAACAGTTGTTTCAATATAGATAATGCCTAATATTTGTGTGTAGCAACTACTTACGAAAGGTTCTGTATGGGTATGTCGCGTATATTTTTAAGTTGGATGGCGGCTGTGCAAGCAGGCGTAGTAGTAACTATAGCTCTAGGAGCTTTCTTTTTCACAGTCTCTCCAATTAAGGCGCAACAACTCCCCTGTCTTTCAGATGTTATCCCACTTGCTGCAACTGCAGAGCAACCACGAGCCATCTTTTGTCTAGTCTCAGGGACGGGTACGGATACCGCTGTACGAGGGGCAAATACCTGGAGAGATGACTTTACCCATGGTCAAACACTCACCAACTTCCCAACTAGCTCATACAAAGTCTTTGAAACGCTAGGTGGAGTCGCACAATCAAAACACTGGCTACATGCTAACCACTGGATGGTAGATATTGCACCAAGTAGCACTAGTGGTGTGGGTGGGGCAATGATTCGTCCTGATGCGACCTTTACTTTTCAAAATGGTGTACTGAGTGTTGAACATGTTGTTTCTGCTGGGCATCAAGATTACACCGTAAACGATTGGCATGAGGTAATTCTCACAAACGCAGCTGCTCCACAGACAGATTATTATAAAGGATTGTATGGCTACGAGCAGTTTACCGGAAGTTGGTCACTGGGCATGCGTATGCAAGCTGATCGATTGCCTATCGTGGCGCTTTTTAGACCAGATGGTACGAGAGCTTGGGAGGCTTCGTTTTGGCAATTAGCAGGAAAAAGTAACTATGGTGGTGGTCCTTGGGGAGAGCTTGCTACTGTCTGGCGTGAATGTCAAAAAGGTACTATGGATATGGGATGTCGAGATGCCTTTCGCTGGGAAGTCCGTCCCACCGCCATAACGCTCTATGTTAATGGAGTTAAGTATTGGGACCAGACGGGATTGCCACAACTGCCAGACGAGTTAATCACCGGCAATACCTATGTTTATGCAGCATCGATCGCATGGAGAGAACCTGCTCAAGTAGTGCGTTATCACTGGGACAACATGCGTATCAATGTGCCTATGGGATCACCTGAACCAACCATGACCCCTACTCCAACTGCAACTCCGAGTCCCTCACCAACCATGAGTGCCGAAAAGTTTGCACAAGATATGACAACATATTTTGGCGTAGCTCAGACGACCCGCAATAGTAATTATTTTAAAAGACTGTATACGAGTATCCGCACGTTTTTGGGAATCTTGGATGCGTCTGGTTGATTGAGGGTAGTAGGTTAAAAAAGTTAGCTAAGACCCTACATTTCTCGAAATAAAAAAGCCTACTTCCGAAGAAGTAGGCTTTTGATCTTAGGACAGATTCTCACGTCCCTTTTTTAAGGTTTCAGCCCACCAAATGATATCTTGCATCATCCTAGGTAGATCTCCAAGGATGCGATCTGCTTTAACGGATTCACCATCCATAGCACTCCAGACCATTGGAATCATGATCTGTTCGCGAACAGGTGCCATCTGCAACTCAACTGCAACTTGGCGTAGTTGCTCTACAGCTCGTGAGCCACCTGAACTTGCACCATAGGACACAAAGGCAATTGGCTTCTTTGCCCACTCATGATAGACATAGTCAAAAGCATTTTTAAGAACAGCAGGGAAGCTGTGGTTGTATTCTGGCGTGACAACAATGTATCCATCATACTTTTTGACTGTTTCTGACCACTTTTTAGTGTGCTCATTTTGATACTGCTGCATCAGCGGAGGAACGGGTTCATCTAAAAATGGCAGTGCGACATCGCGTAAGTCTATAAACTCAAAACGTGCCTCAGGGAAGTTTTTTGTTTGCGCCATGAACCATTTGGCAATGCCTTCACCAGCACGCTGTGGTCGAGTGCTGCCGAGAATAACCGCTATTGTAAGTGACATTATATCTCCTTCTTGTTATACTATATTTTGTATAGTTAATGGTAATTCAATCGCTATACAAAGTAAAGTGCCAGTATACACTGTATGCAAAAAATACCCTCATTAGAAAAAAAACCTGGCTGTATTCAAGCTGCGCTTAAGATAATTGGAGAAAAATGGACCGCATTAATAATCAGAGATCTCTATTATGGGAGTAAACGCTTTAATCAGCTGCAGCACTCTCTCCCTGGAATTAGTCCGCGTACCCTTTCTCAGCGATTACTAAAACTTGAGGAATGTAAAGTCATACTCAAACAAAAAGGTGAAGAATCTTTGGGATATCCAGAATATTCCTTAACGCAAAAGGGCAGTGATTTTGCAGGTATTCTTCAACAAATGGCTGACTGGGGTGCAAAGTATCAGCAAGTCCAATCAATAAAACAATAGACCCTTCCAATAAATGTGAAAGGGACTATGCTCTCTTGAGCATACCTAGAAATTACAACCGAGTAATAGTTGGAAGATGGATTAAAAAAGTGGTCCCAACATGAGGACTACTTTTAGCTTCTATGATACCTTGATGTCGATCTATAATTGAGTTTGCAATCGCTAGTCCAAGTCCATACCCAGCTGCATGTGATCTAGACTTATCAGCTCTGTAGAAACGCTTAAAGATATTGGGCAAGTCGGCAGGGTCAATGCCATACCCCTCATCACGTACCCAAACGAGTACCTTTGAATCTAAAACACGTGTTTTGATACTAACTGTGGTTTTGCTGTCACTGTATTTAACAGCATTATCAAGCAAGATAACAAATAACTCAGTCAGCTCGCTTGAGTTACCCAAGATAGTCGCATCATTGCGATCAAAAATTTTTTTAATAGCGATCTTTTTCCCTTTGGCTAATATTAAAACTTTTTTATACGCTTTTGTGATTACCTCGTGAACACTGACTTCTTCAACTACTTTTTCTTTTTGAGTGGTGGGGGACTGCGCTAACTGTAGTAACTTGTTAGAGAGTTCTTGAATTGATGAGAGTTCTTCCAAATTACTTGCAATCAACACCCGAGCTTGTGCATCTGTGATCTTGCGTTCTAATAAGCTCGCTTCCATTTCTGCACGAAGTGTAGCTATTGGTGTGCGCAGTTCATGTGATGCATCAGTGATAAATTGATTATGCTCATCAAGCATTTCTTTAATTGGTTGTAACGTTTTTCCAGCCAAGAAATAACTTGCGCCACCACCTACCAGTAATACAACCATATTTGTAATTAGTAACCGCACCCATAAGCGATTTTTTACTAGTCGTAGTTCATCTATAGTTAGAGTTTGTGGGGGGCGGTGTGGCTGCCTAAAAATCATTGCAGTATTGGTTTGTTCATCAGCAGCAATTCTATTAATTAATTGCTGTATTTCACGAGTTGAAACTTGATATATGGCAACACTAAACAAGACACTTACAGATAGCAAAATAAGAATGTACCAGGCAGTTAGCTTCAGGCGAGCGGAATTAAACATAGATTTTATTTATCTGCCATTTTGTAGCCAAATCCTCGGACGGTGTGAATAAGTGGCCGAGCAAATGGCTTATCAATTTTATCGCGTAAATGTTTAATGTGAACTTCTATTGTGCTTGGTAAAATGTCGGCATCATAATCCCAAACATGTTGTACTAAATGTTCTTTCGTCAAGACAGTGTTTTGGTTGCGCATTAGATAGTGCAACAGTGCGAACTCTTTTGCAGAAAGTTGAATCTCTTTGTTTGAACGTTTTACACTGAGACTTTTTGGATCTAACATAAGAGTATCAATCGTCAAAACAGGATCTGTACTGACTACCGGTCTTCTAATGAGTGCTCGTATTCGTGCAAACAATTCTTCAAATGAAAATGGCTTCACCATGTAATCATCGGCGCCTACATCTAAACCGCTAACCTTGTCAGTTATTTGACCTCTGGCTGTGAGCATTAAAATTGGGGTGAGCACATTTTGCCTACGCAGTTCTTTGCAAACCGTAATTCCATCCATGCTCGGCAACATAACATCAAGAATAATAAGATCAGGCTGCTCTCCCACGGCAAGATCAAGACCTTCAGCTCCGTCATTGACGATATCAACCGCATATTTCTGCAGCTGTAAGGCACGTTTAATCGCCTGTGCTAGTTTTATTTCATCTTCAATAAGTAATATTCTCATATAGGTAAGAGTTTAGAGTTGAATTCTTAAGGTTGGCTTAAAGTTGCTGTAATTATACCTCAAACAGCTCCGGCTGAGGCGGAGCTGTAGAGCACTGAATTCTGTCCTATTCAGTATTGTTAGTATGGTTGTGCATAGCTAGGCATTTTGCCCTTCATACTCATACCTTTCTCACCGTGTCTTGCTTCGAGTAAGTATTGTGGATCAATGCCGTTGGCTTTTGCCCAAGTTTCGAGCGCTTGATGCCTTTTTTCCATAATCGCACGTCGCTCTTTGAGAGTCATGTTTCGAAACGTATCACGTTCCTTCTGACGCTGCGTCCGAAGCTCATCTCGTTTAGCAATAAGTAGTTGCTTATGAGCTTGAGTGAGTTTGCCTTCAGCAACGAGCTGCGAAAGTCGCTGGTCTTCGTGCTCTCTCCTGGCAGCTTGCCGAGCCAGACCTTCCTCAACAAAGACAGCTTCTACTGCATCCTTGTTTAAACCAAACTTTGTACTAATCTTCTCAACAAGTGAGTGCATTGGTGCCGTCGTTGTATCACTTGTTTGTGCAAATGCATCACGAGCTGAGAGTAGTGTTGTCCCAACAATTGCTACTGCAGCCACGATCATTATTAATTTTTTTTGCATTTGTACCTCCTTTCTAAGTGTATACTGTACCTGTGCTCGCTTAAAAATGACTGAATTAGATTTTCAACACGATATGTACAAACGTTTTTCGCTCACTACTGCCTGTTTGGTTTTCAATTACCTTGATTATTGTACTGGAGCTGGGTGTAGGGTATGTCATTAAAGATAATTTATTACTAAATATAAGTATGCTACTGTATCCTTTACAAATAATTAAATCTTGGCAAATGCAGTAGTATGCAGCGATTCCTAATCTTACAGGTTATTGGTCCACACTATCATCATCATGCAGCGCTCGCTAACATGGCTGAGGCGGAGCTACTGATTGATACCTACGGTGGGATTGTGGTAGAGAAATCTATACAACATCGAATGCACCCCCACCCAAATACCTATATTGGCAGTGGAAAATTAGAGTGGCTACAATCCGTTGTACAGGAAAAGAAAATTGAAGTAGTGGTTATAAATGCAATCGTTAATTCGGGGCAACTTTTTAGAATGGAGCGTGCACTTTGGGCAGTAAATACGAGAATCGCTGTTTGGGATAGAGTAGACCTAATACTAAATATTTTTGAACAACACGCTAGTTCAGTTGAAGCAAAGTTGCAGATACAACTAGCTCGTGTTAAACACACTGGTCCGCGGATTTATGGTTTAGGAAAAACTGCACTCTCACGTCAAGGAGGTGGTATTGGGACTCGAGGTTTAGGAGAAACTAATATTGAGATTGAGCGCCGTAACATAAAGAAAATTCAACAGCGAATAGAAAAACAGATCAAAGAGCGAGCAGATGAACAGCGCAAAAGAATTTATGAGCGACAAAAGAGAGGTGTAAAAACTGTTGCGCTCGTTGGGTATACTAGTGCTGGTAAAACTACCTTATTTAACATCTTAACTGGAAAGCAAAAAAAATCGCATCAATCCTTATTTACAACACTTGATACTGTGGTCGGGAAAATAAAACTGCAACACTATATTCCTGCAGTGCTTATTTCTGATACTATTGGTTTTATAGATGATCTGCCACCTATTCTCATTGAAGCATTTCGCTCTACGCTTCTTGAGTCTATGGAAGCGCAGCTAGTGCTCCATGTAATAGATGTTTCAGATCCAAAAATGTTTGAAAAAATAACAGTAGTAGAAGATATACTCCAAGAACTGCACGCCAGTCAAACCCGTCTCTATGTATTTAATAAGATTGATTTACTGTCACCCAGTCAGCAAGCCCAATTAGCAGCTAAGTACCGTGGAAAGAGTGTTGTATTTGTTTCAGCTAAAAGTGGAGAAGGTAGTATTGAGCTTAAACAAAGAACAGAAGAGTTTTTAGGTCGAAATTTCTAAGGTAGTACTACTAATGGAGTAAGTTACTATTGGCTATTGGCGTTAGATACGTTATCCTTAAGTGAAGGACGTATATGGAACAATTCACACAATTCTTGTACACACTACTTTCAACCCCACTTAAGCTCTCTTTCTGGCTCATTCTGATACCAAGTATTTCTGTTTTATTTGCTGCGGTGATGTCGGCCAAGTCTTTGGGGGGTGAGTTGGGTAGTGGTATGAAAAAAATTGCTGCTGGTACGATAACCTATGTAATTTTATACGCAACAATTCTTGCCAAAGAATATCTCAGTTACGAAACAATGAGTCCTGAAAATCTGCGTTTATTCTTTCTATTGATTAATATATTTGCCTCTGGTTTATTGGTTTGGGGTTTTTCACAAATTTATACAGTGAGTAAGCGCTTGCGCTTATTTTAAAAATATTCACTATAAATAAGCAAGATTTCTCGGGTTAAGACTGCAATGTTTTGATTAAGAAGCAAACAGTAATTCAGTTATCTGTGTTGTATACCGAGGTGTACGTTGTTCATTTTTTCCTTGCCATTTTTTTTCAATTCCTGCGGCAGCAAAACCAATACTTTTTTCCCCATAGCGTTTGCGCACGCTATCAATGGCGTTGCTGATATTTTGCCGAAGTGGAATTTTACTATTTTCTTGTGTTAAAAATAAGTGTTGCTGAACTGCCGTTTGTGGGCTGATTTCTGAAAGAAACACACCTGCTTTTGCATACGTTACTCCAGGTTTAAATATCTTTTTAAGCATACTGAGACCATGTGTAATAAATATAGCTGTGTAGTTAGAAGCAATTGGCAGTGCTAGAGTCATGCTCTTGCTGTAGTATGCTTGAGTTTTTGAATACAAGGAACTGCGGATGTAGATAGTTAAGATGCGTGCTACACAGTCTTGTTTGCGCAACTTATGACAAGCAGTATCAATGTAACTGGCCACTGCCTCTCCCAGCTCTTCTAGTTTCATAACTTTTTTGCCAAATGAGCGAGAAGACAGAATACCTTTTTTTGGAGCACGATTTTCGCTCAGTGTTATACAGGAAGTCCCCAATAACTCAGCCCGAGTACGTACACCCATTATTTTTAAATACTTTCTAATTGTTGATTCGCAAGTTTGCGTGAGATCATGTGCCGTGTAGATCGCAGCAGCTTGTAAGGTGCGTGCTGATTTATATCCAATCCCCCAAACAGCCTCTACGGGTAGCTGCTGTAAGTAATACGCAACTTTTTCTTCTGACATACCCACAAAGCTAAAAACACCGTTACAGATCTCCCACTTTTTGGCAAACTCATTGGCAGCTTTAGCCAACGTGCGTGAGGGCGCAATCCCAATCGAAACAGGAATACCTGTATATTGCATGATGGTATCACGCACTTTTTCTGCCCAAGTATCATAATCTTGAGAGCTGTATAAGGAGAGTGGAATGAATGCTTCATCAATAGAGTAGTACTCGACTGTAGGTGAGAGTTCTTCTAACGTTTGCATAATGCGGGACGACATATCAGCATATAGCTCAAAGTTGGAAGATATAACGGCAACTTGTTGTTCTACAACAAGCTCTTTGATTTTAAAGAGTGGTACTCCCATGGGAATTCCAAGTGCTTTTGCTTCGTTGGAACGAGAAACGATACACCCATCATTATTGGAGAGAACAATAACAGGTTTATTTTCAAGAGAAGGATTAAAAGCTCGTTCGCAAGAAACAAAAAAGTTATTACAATCAACAACTGCAAACATTTTTTGCATACACTGACTTTATACCACGCTCTATTCTAGAGCTGCTTAATGACACTGCTGACTACCCCCCAAATAAGTACTGCTTCAGTTACTTTGATTGGTTGAAATAGAGATTTTTTATTTTCTGCGACCAAGTACAACATGCCGTTGCTACCAGTCAGGCGTTTTACCAAAAATTGATCTTCGTAGTAGGCAATCACCACGGAACCTGATTTTGGATGGAGACTGCGGTCTACTACGAGCAGGTCCCCCGCACAGATGCCTGCATCAACCATTGAAGTACCACTAGCACGAACGAGAAAAGTGGCGGCGGGATGACTAATCAATAACTCATTGAGATCAATGCCCACCGCAACTGTGTCTTCTGCTGGACTGGGAAAACCAGCACTCACTAAAGAATGATAGAGTGGAAGCGGAGAGATGGGCGTAGTTTGTGTGAGTACCCCAAGTACTGTAATCATAGAACTAGTATTGACCGAATATAAAGCGAAAGTCAATACTTGCAAACAACGCAATTTGCTAGAGAATTTAACAGCGTATGTAGGTAGAATGAAGTGTATGTTTCAGATTAAAAAAGTTTTACAATCCAGAATAGCTGCACTGTCGCAGTTCATAAAAAACTTGACACTACCTGAAAAAGTTTTAATTGTAGTAATTGGGATACTGATGATCCGCTTGTTGGCACCGCTGTTTCATGTAGGGTTTCCAGTGACACATGATGGTGAAGGTCATATTGCTCGTATTACCAACTATGCATCAGCCCTAAAACAAGGACAGTTCCCACCTCGTTTTGCACCGTCTTTCTGGAATGGATTTGGGTATCCTGTTTTTAATTTTCATTATCCATTACTCAATATGATTGGAGCACCATTTGTAGTTGTAGGGAGTAATCCTCAATTGGTTTTCAAAATAATTATTTTAGTGGCCTGGATGAGTTTGTGGCTAGGGATATATTTTTACATTCTGCAACTTACTAAGCAAAAAATAGCAGCGTTGTTGAGTATGTTGGTGTGCATGCTTGGCCCATACTTTTACACTTTGATATATATCCGTGGTGCGTATGGTGAATTATTGGCTTGTGCAGCATGTATCTGGTTGCTGTGTATTGTGGAATGGCGAAGAGAAAATGAAAGTAAGCTGCTCATCTCCTCAATAGGAGTTACACTACTAAGTGCGGCTGTGTTACTTGCACATAACATTTATGCAGTGTTGTTGTTTCCACTGTCTTTACTGTATGCGCTGGTAAGAAAGCGAAACGCAAGCTCTGTATGGAGTGTAGCTTGCGAATGTATGCTAGGTTTTGGTATAAGCGCATTTTTCTGGATACCAACACTAGCAGAGAAAAAATACATTGTTCTTGATGATTTATTAGATACACAATATCTAGAACACTTTTCTACTTTGCTGCAGCTATTTAATTCTAATGTGACAAATGGAATCTCTATACTTGGCCCAAATGATTCACTTTCACTAGGGATTGGTTTTGTTGGTTTATCAGTGCTTATAGCTGCAATAGTATATCTCTTATTAGAGAGCCTAGGTAGATACGAGAGAACAAGCAACTACTTAGGTATACTTTCACTCCTCGTCTTTGCAGTACTTTGTATATTTGTACAGCTCCCCGTTTCTCAAGTAGTCTGGAAGTACATACTAGTATTGCCATACTTTCAGTTCCCATGGAGGTTTTTAGGTCCATTAACGATTACTCTGGCTATACTAGGTGGGTTGCTGTGGAAGACAAAGTATAAACCGGTACAACTCATACTGGGCTTGGGCATCATCGCTCACGCAGTATATGTGCCGCACTGGTACTGGCCACAGTTTGCTAACTTTGCTACTGCGTATTATCTTAATTATCCACTGACCTCGACAGTTTCGGATGAACTACGTCCAAAAACTTTTTCCATGGAACCTTGGATAGTTAGTAGTAATAAACCTGAAATCCATGGGGCAGGTCAAGTCTCTAACCTAAAATGGCGAGGAACGTACCGCACCTATACCGTGTCTGCGCAAGAAGCTGTTACGGTGGTAGAACCAACTATGTATTTTCCAGGTTGGAAAGTATGGGCAAACACTACTAGCGTGGCGCTGATTGGAGATACGACAGGAACAGAAGCTGTGAAAACGTATAAAGGACAAGTTACATTTACACTTCCTGCAGGAAACTGGGAAGTGCATAGCAAGATGACACAGCAGACTCCAGCCAGAATAGTAGGAAATAGCCTATCAATCTTGAGTATAGGCATAGTATTTTGGCGTGTGAGTGGTACTATGCAATATAGTAGTAAACGACTGTATAAGAGATAGGTACTCCCACAAAACTGAGTACCTTCTTACATACTCGTGAACTTTTTATTAAAAATAACTTGTATATTTACAAGCAGCACCATAAGATATGCAAGACACAACGGCAGAATCCATAAAAAAAATTACAAATGATCAAGTCCAATCAGCTTTCAGTGACCCTAAAAGTATAGCCAGAATTGGAACTCTAGACTTTGATAGTTCATTTAATGAGCTTATTGCTGAAGAAAAAGAAACCGCCTTTGTCCAAGAGCAGGGTCTGGTAGATCCCGCAGTTCAAGTGCACAGTGAGCAGTCTGTGGGTGTCCAGATGCCCAATCTAGAGACTGAAGAAGTTCTTAAAAAAGCTGACCAAGATCACTAAAAAGTCCTGAGAAAATTTTACAAACACTTTACTCCTCCACACTTTGATATCTATTGATCATAATTGATCTGTTATAATCTACAGTCTCCGAAGATACTCTAAAATTGGAAAGGTCCCCAGATATGGGAAAACTGAAAGCATTTTTTGTGAGAACAAAAAACAAACTACTGGCAGTGATCGATGCTCACCCATTTACTCTTTTTATCGGACTACTTTTTGTATTACTAGTCTGTATTATAGTAGGTAACTATCTGCGTACCCCGGTCACTTCACTTGAACCAGAGCAGGCAGCCCCAACAGCAGTGACTATTTATGCTCAAGGTCAGTCTCCAACCATTGGAGTAACTGCTAAAATCGAAAAAAGTGGAGTTATTACCATCTTTGCTCAAACGAGTGGCATTGTACAGAAGGTTCCAGTTACGGAAGGTGCCTCAATCAAGCGAGGTGCAAAACTTGTTATCCTTTCAACCAACTACCAAGGGGCAAATGCAGCAGCTGTGACCCGGAGAATTGCAGAGCGTACTGCCCAGTCTGCCAACGAGAACTATCAGTTACAAAAAGATACCATAAGACAACAAAGAGAAGTGGCAGAGAAGACAGAGGCAAGAGAAGGTGATTTACGAAGTATTACCAGAGATTCACTGCAAGAAACACGCGATCTTATTAAGCTCAATGAAGAAATTTTAAACTCCGTCAATCTACAGCTGAAAGACTTAGAAGCTACTAATGTCAATGGCGCTACCGATAGCGCTATTCTTGCAGTTAAACAAGGAAAAGCACAGCTTGTAGCTGGCTTGAATAACCTTAAGTCAGGATTGCGCAGTGCAGAGTATAGTAGCTCGAATGAACAGGAACCCACACAGCTTACTCAGCTACAGCGAGAGATCACACTCAAGCAGCTAACACTACAAGAAAAGTCTCTAGATTTGTCAAAAGATCTAGCCAATTTACAGGTGAAACTTCAGTGGATCTCTGAATCTTTGTTTTATCCTGCTACACCTTGTTCAGGTGTGGTAGAGCGAGTATTTGTAAAAGTTGGCCAATTGGTAAATCCTGGCACTCCACTTGCGGTAATTAGAGCTGATGCTCGGGAGATCACCGCAGTTGTCAGTGTGCCGAGTGAAGTAGCCGCACGCGTTTCTCGGGCTGAGCTGAGTACTTTTAGTGTTGATGGTACTACAGTTTCACTGGCACCTCGCTACATTTCTGCTGAACCCACCGATGGAACACTGCACACCATCTTGTATAGCATCCCTGGAGAATATGAGCGATATTTTTCAAACAATGAGCAAGTGGCAGTCCAGGTTCCTCTCGGTGCGCCAGTAGCTAGTACAGTTGATAGATATATCCCCCTCGATGCAGTCTACCAAACACAAGAAGCAGCGTTCGTATATCTGGCTGTAGTAGCAGATGGCAAGACAGTTGCCCGAGTACGTCAGGTAGAACTGGGTTCTGTGTCAGGTGGATACGTTGTTGTTAATTCTGGGTTGGCAGATGATGAGAAAGTCATTATCACCAGAGGTATGACCGATGGCGAGATAGTTTCTATTCAGTAGGAGTGATAGCTAGTGATATCATATGCAGAAAATTGCCAATAAAAAAAGAGATTCATATCTTGAACGATTACAGTTTGATTCAAAACTCCTAACCGGTTTTGTGGCCTCATACATACAAAATATTAGGTTGGTACTGCTTCTGATTATTACGATAACTCTGGTAGGTTTAGTTTCATATCTCAATTTGCCAAAACGATTAAACCCTGAGGTAAAAATCCCAATTGTAACGGTACTTACTACGCTCCCTGGTGCATCACCACAAGATGTAGAAACATTGGTCACCACACCACTGGAAGATGCCATTCAAAGTGTGCAGGGTATTGATCAAGTCAGCTCCGTTTCACAACAAAATGTCTCGTTTATAACAGTCCAATTCTTCTCAACAGTTGACCGAGAAAAGGCTCGTGAAGATGTGCAAAATGTGCTAGGGAGTATTGTGCTGCCTGAAACTGCTTCAGAGCCTGATACTAAAGTCCTCGATTTCGAGAACGTCCCTGTTTGGCAGTTCGCACTCATCAGTACTGGGGATATCCCCGATTTAATGGCGGCTGCTGATGATTTAAAGCACAAAATTGAAGATATTACGCAAGTCGATAGAGTAGAAACAACTGGAATTGAGACACAAGAGGTGGTGGTATATATCGATCCGCAAAAGGTAGCACAGTATAAAATTAATCCCCTACAGCTATCGCAGTTAGTGCGTTCAGCACGCAACTCTTTTCCAGCTGGTACAGTTCAGTCAGATACCAATACTTTTACGATTAGCATTGATCGCAGAGTAGAGTCAGTGGCAGATATACGAAACTTGCAAATCAGTGCAGGAAATCAGGTGGTAACGCTAGCAGAAATTGCTACGATTCAGGAGCAATCAGTGGTGAATCAGCAAACCACATTCATTGCTTCGCATGATAAGCCAGCCGCCCGTTCTGTCGTATTTTCAGTCTATAAAACTACCGCTGCAGATATCTCTAGCACAGGCAATGCAGTAGCGAGTGTCGTGGATGAATTTATCAAACAGAGCAATGGTACAGTTTCACTTATCTCTATTGTTAACACCAGTGAACAAATTCAGGAGCAGTTTACTGATCTTTTAGGTGAGTTTGCAACCACAATTGTACTTGTCATGACGGTGTTATTTTTGTTCTTAGGTTTCCGCCAAGCGTTGATTTCTTCGCTAACAGTACCTCTGACATTTTTATCAGCATTCTTTTTAATGCAACTGACTGGCATGACAATTAACTTCTTATCGTTGTTTGCATTTTTACTTGCACTGGGGCTACTCGTTGATGACACAATTGTAGTAGTTTCAGCTATGACTACGTACTTTAAAACAGGCAAGTTTAATCCTACAGAAACAGGTATTTTAGTATGGCGCGATACGATTATTCCTATCTGGTCGACAACACTGACTACAATTTGGGCATTTGTGCCACTACTCTTAGCATCAGGTATTATTGGAGAGTTTATTAAACCCATTCCAATTGTGGTGACGGTAACGATGATATCTTCAACAGCAATTGCAGTATTGATTACTTTGCCACTAATGATTGTGCTACTCAAGCCAGTTATTCCACAGCGAGTGCTAACACTCTTAAAAATAGTTTTATTTATCGTGACCTTAGCAGTCATCGGATTTTTTAGTTTTAATACACCTCTTTTTATACCCATCATAGGTATTTACTTTGCTATCAGCTTTTTACTTTTGCGAGGTGGAGGTACTATTTGGAAGATAACTACAAAAATTGTACAGACCAACAGCCAAAAAATGTACAAGCACCTACCTAGGTGGGTGCAAGGTGTGCGTGATTTTCTGCGTACCAGTGATGATAGAGGTCTCATTTCAATAGAGCCACTAGCAGAAAAATATGAGCGCTTAATTTTACGAGTCCTCGCCCGCAAATCAAGTAGACGCAAAGTAATTATTGCCATGGTTGTCTATGCTGTTTTTTGTTTTGCACTCTTACCACTAGGGTTTGTAAAAAATGAATTTTTTCCTAAAACCAATGAGGATCAAGTGTATGTTGAACTGAAACTCGCAAGTGGTGCAACCATTGACCAGACAGCAACTGCAGGGGCGGAAATACTTGAACAACTACGTCAAATTCCTGAAGCTGAGTATGTCACTGCAGAGATTGGGCGCACTGCACCAAATGATTCTGGCAGTTCAGCATTATCCAATAACGCAAATAGTGCTTTCTTTACAGTTAAACTTTCTGAAAAAGAAAAAAGAGAACGAACTTCAACCGATATTGCAACAGCACTACGTGCAGAATTTAAGTCGTACGCGGTGGGGGAGATTTCTGTGATCGAAGTCTCTGGTGGCCCACCTGCAGGTGCTGATGTACAGATTACGCTCCTGGGTGAGGATCTATTGGAGCTTGAAAAGTATGTAACACAGGTTAAAACATACCTACAGTCTCAGTCAAATATTACTAACGTCAGAACTTCTGTAGCTGAAAGTACCAGTGGAATTGAGTTTAAGCCAGACTACAATACGTTGGCGGAACTGCAGGTCAGTGTAGATACAGTTGCTAACGCACTGAGACTATATGCTTCAGGCTTGCCGCTCGATCAGATAGCTTTTGATGCTGCTGATACCGATAAAACAGCAATTATTTTTAGAATGACACCAGAATTAGGCTCTCCTGAAGGTTTACTGCAACTGCAAGTTTTTACGCCCGACGGGCGTTCTATTCCACTGGTCGCCCTTGGTGAGGTAAAAACAAAGCCAAATCCTAGCGTTATTACGCATCGCAACTATAAACGTAGTATGACAATCAGTGGAGCAGTGGTAGCGGGGCAATCTATCCCAGAAGCAAACAAACAATTATTGGAGTATGTAGAGTCTATTGAGTTTAAGCCAGGATATACCTGGGAAACTGGTGGTGTAAATGAAGAAAATGCTAAATCAATTCAATCAATACTGCAAGCAATGCTCCTTTCTGCTGTCTTAATTATGATTACCATGGTGGTACAGTTCGGTTCGTTTAGACAAGCAGCGATCGTGATCATTGTCATTCCTTTTGCAGTAGCGTCGGTATTCTTGTCATTTGCACTTTTTGGAACTCCCCTGTCATTTCCAGCGCTCATTGGTGTTCTGTCACTGTTTGGCATTGTTGTAACCAACTCTATGTTTATTGTTGATAAAATTAACTTAAATAAAAAAGAGGGTATGAGTTTTGAACACTCAATTGCTGATGCAGGTGCTAGTAGACTAGAGCCAATTATTCTGACAAAACTTTCGACTGTTTTTGGACTGCTGCCCATTACCATTTCGGATCCCCTCTGGCGTGGGTTGGGTGGGGCAATTATCTCGGGTGTGCTGATTGCGAGCACCATTATGTTACTTTTTATACCAGTGTTGTATTACGAGTGGATGAAAGATGAGAAAGACGCTACAATTTCTTAAAACATGCAACCAATCGAACAAAGTCTTGCAATCTTCTTAATCGGCGCCACTGGTGATCTTGCAAAGAAAAAAATTCTTCCCGCATTATTTCAGTTATTTACCAAAGATTTATTACCACAACATTTTTATGTGATTGGATCTGCGCGAAGTAGCTACTCACGCGAAGAGTTCCATCAGTTTGTAAAGCTGTGTGTGCAACCTGCTCATGAAGGTGTTTGGCTAGAGTTCTGTCGTCATCTCTACTATGTTCCTGCTGACGCTTCACAAAGTGATAGCTTTAAGGAAATTCGTGCGGTCTACGAAACTCTAGAACAGTGCTCCAATCACTTGTGGTATGTTTCTACACTACCGTCTTTATATGTGGCAGTAGCAAAGAATATCAAAAATGCCAATCTACATACTACCACTTATGGCTGGACAAAGTTCTTAATTGAAAAGCCATTTGGCACTGACCTTGCTTCTGCTCGAGTTTTAAATGATGAGTTACTGCAAGTATTTAATGAGAACTCAATTTATAGAATTGATCACTTTTTAGGAAAAGAAACAGTCCAAAACTTATTGGCATTTCGTTTCGCCAACGGCGCCTTTGAACATTTATGGAACTGGAAGTTTGTACAGTACGTGACCGTCACTGCGAGTGAAACAATCGGTGTGGCGGGGAGAACGACCTTTTATGATCAGACAGGGGCAGTTCGTGATATTTTTCAAAATCATATTTTGCAGATGGTTGCGATGTCACTGATGGAAGAGCCAGCAAGTTTGCAAGCACAACACATTGATGTTAGACGACAAGAATTCTTGCGCTCCCTGCGTCCTCTTACCCATAAGCCAATCAGTCAAACCGTTTCGTTTGGACAGTACACCTCAGGCACTATCCATGGGGTGCGAATGCCAGGATACTTAGAAGAGGTGGGTGTGCCGAAAACTTCTGTCACCGAAACAGCAATGGCGTGCCGACTCTTTGCTGATACTGATCGTTGGCAAAATGTGCCGATTTATGTTCGGTTTGGTAAACGGATGGCGCGCAAACAAACTGAGATCTCTATACACTTCAAAGAGCCCTTTAATCAGTTGTTCCGACAAATGAATGCGCAAACGCGTGGCAATGTCTTGACGCTCAAGATCGCTCCACACGAAGGAATTTTATTTAAAATGTATGTCAAAGAGCCAGGTCTAAAGCTCTCTGCCAAAGAAGTACCAATGCGTTTTTACTACAAGCATGCCTTTCAGATGGACTTGGTTGAGGCCTATGTAAAACTTATCTACGATGCGATTGAGGGAGACACAACCTTGTTCCCCCATGCTCGAGGTATTGAGCAGTCTTGGCAGTTTGTGCAACCACTCTTAGAGTACAAGTCGCAAGCAGAGTTCACTCCAGAAAAGTATGTGGCAGGTAGCTGGGGTCCAAGGGGTTTTGCTAAGTTAGTGTATGATGATGGCAATGTGTGGGAGTAACATTTGGCTGGCTATTTATCCTAACCTGGGGTATAATATCCCCTTATGCAAATCCGTAACATTGCCATCATCGCTCACGTCGACCACGGTAAGACAACTCTCGTGGATGGGATGCTGAAGCAAACACACACATTTCGTGACAACCAAGCCGAGATGACCCAAACCACAATTTTGGATAGTAATGAACTTGAGCGCGAGCGCGGCATTACCATTTTAGCTAAAAATACTGCTGTTTTTTACAAAGATTACAAAATTAATATTATTGATACTCCAGGTCACGCTGACTTTAGTGGTGAAGTGGAACGTGTCATCAACATGGCTGATGGAGCACTACTAATCGTTGATGCTGCAGAAGGCCCATTGCCTCAAACGCGCTTTGTGCTTGAAAAAGCGCTTGACCAAGGACTGAAAGTTATTGTTGTTATCAACAAAATTGACCGTAAAGACGCTGATATTGAACGCGTCAAGACACAGGTAGAAGATTTATTTTTACTCCTTGCTCGTCGTGATGAAGATCTGATGTTCCCAGTTGTGTATGCTGTGGCGCGTGAAGAAAAAGCATGGGATGAACTACCGAGTAGTCCTGAAGCAGCAGGCACTCTAGCACCACTTTTTGAAAAAATTATTGCTGAAATCCCAGCTCCAAAAGCTGATACAACCAAGACATTCAAAATGTTGGTTACCAATATAGACTTTGATGCCTTCAAAGGTGTCTATGCTATCGGTAAGGTTTTGCAAGGAACTGTACATGCTGGTGACAAAGTCGCCATCATGAATGAGGACGCTGTGGTTGAGTACCAAACGATAAAAAGTGTCTTTTGTAGTAAAGGTTTGGGTCGGGTAGAAGTACCTGAATCTAGCCCTGGTGACATTATCGCACTGACCGGTTTGCCTAATATTCAAATTGGTCAAACGTTAACAGACCCAACTGATTTAACTGGCATGCCAACAATTCAGATCACCGAGCCGACCTTGCGAATTGTGGTTAGCAACAATACTTCTGCATTAGGTGGCAAAGAAGGTGAGTTCTGTACAATTCGCCAAATTGAAGAGCGATTACTGCGTGAACTTAAAACTAATATTGGTTTGCGCGTCGAGCAGAACCCTAACGGAAGCGGTTTAATTGTCTCTGGTCGTGGTGAGCTTCATTTAGCAATCTTAGTTGAGACAATGCGTCGTGAAGGTTTTGAGCTAGAAGTAAGCAAACCACAAGTTATTTACAAAACAGTAGCGGGTGAAAAACAAGAACCATACGAGGAATTGACTGTTGAGATAGATCAAGAGTATGTGGGTATTATTACTGAAGAGATTGGCCGTCGCCGTGCCGAGATGCTTGATACTTTTACCAACGCACGTGGTATTTCAAGAATGGTCTACAAAATTTCTAGTAATAACCTCCTGGGATTCAGATCAAAAATTATCAGTAAAACCCGTGGCAATGGATTGTTTGCAGCTCGCTTTTTAGGCTATGAAGCGATGGGCGTCAATGCTCGTCAACTGCGTAATGGGGCAATGATTGCTACTGAACTTGGTCAAGTAACAGCCTACGGTCTTGAGCCAGCACAACATCATGGTGATACCTTTGTTGGGCCAGGCGAGATGGTGTACGAGGGTATGATCATTGGTTTAAATAATCGCCAAGAAGATATTGATATCAATATCTGTAAAATTAAAAAATCAACAAACGTTCGTGCCGCTGCTGCTGACATGGGTATTCAGCTTGCTCCTCCAATGAAATTAAGTCTTGAGCAAATGCTTGACTTTATTGAAGATGATGAGCTGTTGGAGGTTACCCCAAAATCACTGCGTTTGCGCAAAAAAATCTTGCAAAAGACTTTACGTAATAAACAAGTTTCCAACCGTTAACTTGGCAAAATACCCAATATCCAAAAGATTGCCATAAAAAGAGGCAGGTGTAGCATATAGAGTGCAAGTGAGTGCCTCCCAATCCAGGTATATGGCAGTAGTGGAGTGGGAATCGAACGTGGCAGCAGCAGCTGCAAAACCGCTACTCTTGTGCTGCCAGCATAGAGCTTTCTGCATACCATAATTCCAAGACAAACTAACCCAAGCCACGGAAAAAGGGGATAATAATCAAGTGAGCTAAAGCCAAGTGGCTTGATACCAAAGATCAGCCCCCAGTGAGTGTTTGTGCTGAGCTGTTCAAACAAGCTGCCCACAAGCCAAAGAGATATCGTACAACCGAGCAACCAACGATTCGACAACTCTACTAAAAATCGTGCAAAAAGAGTACTGACTCCAATAAAATGAAGTATGCCGAAAATAACTGCAAGTTCTGGGATGTACAGTGCTGTTATACCTGTAATAACCAGACCACATCCAAAGATTGTTAGAGCACGTTTGAGGAACTGCCAAGTTAGAAGATCTGCTGAAAAACGCTCACTCAGTTGCCAGAACCGCAGTTGTGCAGAACATCCCACAAGCACAATAAAAAGTAATGCAGACACTCTCCCCAATAGCCAGATGGCCCAGTGATCAATCGGTAGGGACGCAATTTCTAAAAAGTTTATAAAAAAGAGTAGGTGGTAGCTGGCCATAAGTACAAATGCTATTCCCCGTAGCATATCAACTTCCCAAAGTCTGGATCGGTGTGTCATATATCTATTATACGACTAGTAATGGTACTCTAGATTTTGTATGCTTACGGTATGACAAAGTGGGTAAAGATTAATCTAATTTTGTTTATTAGCATAGTGCTTTTAGCACTTTTTACTCGATATTTTAGCCAAAATGGCTCTCCATCTGATACAGCCAATTCTCCTACACTGCCACTTGTCTCGCCAACTATCATTCCCACACAACCTCCTGCCTTTGAAAGCACCGACTCAGCAGCAACAGTCTTAGGAATGGCAGTTGATGGCCAGCAGATTGGTGAACTAGAGCGATATGAAAGTAGCAAACTGAGCTTTATGACGATGCTTCCCGCGGACTATGTGTTGGCAGATGATATTTTACTCCATCAACCGCAAACTGCTTTTCAGCAGCAGGGTACTGCTCGTGGTAGCTGTACATTTTCTCTGCTCTCGCCAGCCGCAACAGAACACTCCGTCACTACACTCGAAACACTGGATCTACCCTTGGTATCTGTATATACCCAAGCCGACAACACAACAGTGTATACACTGCGAAATGAAGAAAATATCCCCAAACTTGAAGTGCACTGTACTGCTGACTGGCAAGTAACGGACGGTTTTTATACTATTTTACGCTCGCTGAGATTTTTATAACACACACGCATTACTGCGTTAGTTTGCAGCTTTTGCAGACACCAAAAAAAGTTACATGATGATGGTCAATTGAATAGCCAGGAATTCTGACTTCGTGCCCAATTCTACAGGTGACAGCTGCCACACTACCACATGTGGTGCAGACCACATGATCGTGATGTGCATCATGTAGCTCATAACTTGCCTCTCCACCAGTAAAATCATGGCGACAGACAGTTTTTGCTGCCAAGAGTTTTTCAAGGCTACGATAGACACTTGTTTTATTATAGGTAGTCCCGTCTTGGATAAGCTGCTGTAGTATCCCTTGTACAGTTAACAAGTGATGTTTCTCGAGAAGTTGTATAATTTTTTGTGAAAGCACGTCAGGTTTTGCCATGTCTGCTATTGTAGCAGATTGCTGAACTACCCATTGCTCGTTGTAGTGCAAGGAGGTACTATATCCCTAGTGGGGGGATATATGGCGTATAGGCCACAAAGTACAAAAGAGCGCATTGCACACCGTCTAAAAATTGCCCAAGGGCATTTAAAAAAGGTAGCAGCAATGGTGGAACAGGATGTCTACTGTATTGACATCATCCATCAGTCTCAAGCAGTGCAAAAGGCACTCAAAGAGGTCGATGCCGTCATCCTCGAAAATCATCTTCACTGCTGTGTGACCAAGGCATTGCAAAATAACCAGCATGAGACGGCAATACAAGAACTACTAGAAATTTTTAAGAAAAAATAATGATAGGTAGTGTATGCAAAAAATACCGATTTTCTTAGCAGTTTCACTCATTCTGACAACCTTTATTGCTGGGGTAACAACAGGATTTTATATTTCACCACACTATCAAATGACAATGTATGACAAAAAAGCCATGGATTTAGGAACAGCAGACCTCTTTGTTGACCTACGGTATATCAATAGTATGGCAGGACATCACATGGAAGCAATCTTACTTGCTCAACAAATTGAAGAAAAAACAACACGACCAGAGCTACTCACCCTTGCTCGGGAAATTCAAGCAAACGAACCAAAACTAATTGCAGAGCTGTATGCATGGAAGCGAGCATGGTATCGTGATTCTACCCCTGTACGCAATCCTCAAGTTGTTCAGCTAGGAGCAGCAGATGAAACTGTCGATCTGCGCTTTCTCAATGCGTTGATTGCCCATCACGAGGCAGGTATCACAATGACAAGAGAGATTCGTGCAAAAAGTAGCAAATCAGAAATTTTAAATAATGCAGATGCGGTTGAACAATTTTTATTGGGTTCGCTGACAAATCTAAAAAAAATGCGCAAAGAGTGGTTTACCGTATAAAGATAGATCTATATGCAAGACAAAAAACAACGCTATCAAGTGCGTGGTATGCACTGCGCTAGTTGTAGCACCGTAATTGCGCGTAAGCTCTCCAAATTACCAGGAGTCGTGAGCTGTGAAGTAAACTATGCTACAGAGCAGGCAAGTGTGGTGCATGATGTGCAAAAAGTTACTGTATCAGAGATGAATGCTACAATTGGGGAGTTGGGATACTCTTTAGTAGAAATGAAACAGGGATCCACTAAAAGTGTACAGGATGAACATGCAGGGCACCTAGGATTATCTCAGGGAACTGATGAAAAACTCGCGGAGTTAGAGAAATTACAAAATGCAGTTTTTTTTGTGGTACCGCTGACTATTTTAGTTTTTTTGCTGATGCTGTGGGAGGTTGGAGCGCAGCTTTTTAGTTTCTGGCCGCGTATGCCACTACCCATGGAAGTGTTTAATGGATTTCAGGCAGTACTCGCTAGTATAGTACTATTTTGGATTGGGCAACCTTTTATAGCTGGAGCAGTCCGATTTGCTCGCTATAGAGTGGCCAACATGGATTCGTTGATTGGAATTGGAACACTCGTAGCATATAGCTATAGTCTTTTTGTTTTACTGTTCCCCGCACTCAGAGATCTGTTGCGGCTACCCGAGTACACCTACTTTGATGTCACCATTGTTGTGATAGGTTTTGTGACACTGGGTAAGTTTTTAGAAGCCCGTTCTAAACGTAAAACAGGCCAAGCAATTGAGAAACTACTTGAGTTACAAGCAAAAACTGCCACGGTACTGCGTGAGGGAAAAGAAGAAGTCATCCCAATTGAAGCTGTTGTAGCTGGTGATTTGGTGAAAGTTCGACCTGGAGAAAAAATCCCAATTGATGGTTTAGTTATGGAGGGAAAAAGTGCAGTTGATGAAGCGATGGTAACTGGTGAGCCTATTCCTGTTGATAGAAGTGTTGGCGACCAAGTGATTGGTGGCACGGTTTCTAAGAACGGCATGCTGGTGGTGAAAGCTACCCAGGTAGGAGCGAGTACCTTGCTTGCGCAGATAATTGCACTAGTAGGTGAGGCGCAAGGTTCAAAAGCGCCTATTCAAAACGTAGCTGATCGGATTTCCGCCATTTTTGTCCCCCTAGTGCTTGTGCTTGCGCTCTTGACGCTGATTGTCTGGTGGACTGTGGGAAGTTATTTTCTTGGATTCACAACAGCATTTTCTTTAGGGTTACTGTCATTTGTTGGAATCCTTGTGATTGCTTGCCCTTGTGCCCTTGGATTGGCCACTCCAACTGCAATTATTGTGGGAGTTGGCAAAGGTGCTGAGCTAGGTATTTTAATTAAGAATGCAGAGAACTTGCAAAAATTAAGCACTGTCACTACTGTTGTGTTTGACAAAACTGGCACGATTACTGAAGGCAAACCCCAGGTTAGTAACGTTATCAGCTTAGTGAAATCTTGGAGTCAAGAGCAACTCCTACAACAGGCAGCAAGTGTTGAGCAGCACTCACAACACCCTCTCGCCCAAGCAATTGTGCAGAAAGCCACCGCAAGTAAACTCTCACTTTCCAAAGTTACCCAGTTTCAGGAACACGAAGGTAGTGGTGTTTCGGCTATGGTAGCAGACAAAAAGGTACGTATTCGCAAGCCAACTTTGGAAGAAAAAAAGATCGAGCAACTTGAGCAACTTGCACAGCAAGGTAAAACAATCGTCGTAGTTGTAGTTGCCACAAAAACAGTAGGGCTGATTGCCATCAGTGATCTAGTCCGCAAAGGTGCCACTCAAACTATTGCGAAGCTGCATACGATAGGTATCGAGACAATTTTACTGACTGGTGACAATCAGCAGGCTGCTCAATGTATAGCAGATCAAGTTGGGATCCATACTGTACTGGCAGAAGTACTTCCACAAGATAAAGGTAAAACTATTAGAGATTTACAACGCAAACATACACAAGTGGCAATGGTTGGGGATGGTATAAATGATGCGCCAGCACTGGCTCAAGCAGATGTTGGTATTGCCATGGGAAATGGCACTGATGTAGCAATTGAAGCTGCTGGCCTAACGTTGCTACGCAGTGATATTCTGTTGGTACCTACGGCTATCCAGCTTGCTCGTGCTACTATGCGGACAATCAAGCAGAACTTATTTTGGGCATTTGCGTATAATATAATTTTGATACCAGTAGCAATGGGTATACTCTATCCAGTATTTGGCATTACACTCAATCCGCTCTTTGCAGGAGCAGCAATGGCGATTTCTAGCGTGACAGTCGTAGCCAATGCCTTGCGTCTACAAACCAGACGATTAGGATAAAAATATGAACTTAGGAATAATTTTTCTCACAGGACTCACAACGGGAGGTATTAGCTGCATGGCAGTCCAAGGCGGTTTGCTTGCAAGCTTGGTCTCTAATCAGCAACAAAGATCAGTACGCACTCCATTACTTATCTTTCTCCTTACTAAGCTGGTAGCACACATCATCGTTGGATTTTTACTTGGTTGGGTAGGTTCCGCCATCACCTTAAGTGTGACTGCTCGACTGATATTTCAGAGTTTAGCAGCTCTTTTTATGCTTGCTACAGCTGCCAACCTGCTGCAGCTACATCCGATCTTCAGGTATGTTGTACTTCAGCCACCCAAATTTTTACAGCGTTGGGTTCGTTCTACAACTAAAGGTGAGACCATTTTTGCTCCCGCACTCCTGGGAGTAGCAACAATCTTCATTCCTTGTGGTGTAACCCAAGCTATGGAAGTACTGGCTATAAGTACTGGAAGTCCTTGGCAAGGTGCGGCGATTATGGCGGCGTTTACCATTGGTACAATGCCGATCTTTGCACTTATCGGGTATCTAGCACAAACAATTCAAAAATTTTGGCAGGATCGTTTCGCTAAAATTGCTGCTTTCACATTGGTGGTAATGGGCCTCTGGAGTATAAACGGAGTGTTACTAGTTTTAGATGCACCACTTACCTTTCAGCGCATTGTCCGTCCTGTTACGTACTTTTTTTCTCAGGAGAGATTTCAGCCGACCTCAACTTTGCAAGCAACGGGCAACTTGCCAGGGGTAGTAGAGACGCAAGATGCTCAGCTTGTCACCATCAAAGTCACTAATCACGGCTATGCTCCCAATAAACTTCAAGTCAAAGCAGGAAAACCAGTACAATTGACCTTGCAAAGCAGCGAAACATATTCTTGTGCACTCTCATTTATTCTTCAAGAATTTGCTATCTCAGTTGACCTTAAGCCGACAGATACTAAACGCGTCTCATTTACGCCAACTAAAAAGGGCACATACACATTTTCATGTTCTATGGGGATGTATTCAGGAACACTCGAGGTAATCTAAGAGGGCAGTATGTTTGGAATTTTTAAAAAAAGTCAAAAGGCCCAACCGGGTATGCAGATGATCACCATACACATTTCTGGGTTACACTGCACCAGTTGCAGTTTAACCATTGATGGAGCGCTTGAGGATACTCCCGGTGTTGTATCTGCTACAACGCACTATGTCCAGTCAATTACGACTATAGTTTTTGATCCTGAAAAAGTCTCACTTCAAACAGTAAAAAATATAATAACTGAACTAGGGTATACCATCATCGAATCATAGCAGGTAGTAAGCATAGTAACGGTATCGCCTCTTCCACTTACGAGTAGATCTTTTTTCTTACAGTAGCTATACTACCTGTCTTACAAATAGTTAGTGGAGTGTGCCGTATGAAAGGCTTTCTAGATTTTATCCGTGAGCAAGGTGTGGTTGGATTAGCGGTTGGTTTTATTATGGGTGGTGCTGTTTCTAAAGTGGTTTCTTCTTTAGTTGCGGATATCATTAATCC
>JBILVZ010000027.1:0-17459 GCA_044370175.1 Methylococcaceae bacterium | reverse complement strand
TCCAACACAACCTGTAGCTTTTCCTTAGCTGTATATGTCCGCCGTTTCATCATTACCCCCCTTGTTTTTATGGACAACTTCTATTGTCCCTTATTTATGTATGTAGTATATGGGGGAATTGACAGGGTATGGGTACTTAAAAAAATTGAGAGAGATTTTTATAATAAAATTTTTTTTGAAGATGTTCGCCAAGAATTAACTGCTGCCTACGAAACCATTAGAAGCAAGTTTTCTTGATTTTTAATTCAATGGTGACTCTTTTGCACTTTGTTTCGAACACCATTTACCTTAGATACACACGTTAATGCTGGCTCATCCTACTCAAACTCAATCAAAATTAGTGAAGTACTCTTACTGAAAGAGTCTTGTCAAAAAACCAAAGATAGACTTCCAAAAACTGGTCTTTTCATTACTTGGTGCAGGGTCAATCTTCAATTCTGCTCCAATATAAAGCATTATTGGATCTTTGTTTCCTTCTGAAATACCTACACAACCATGTTGATATTTAGTATTAAGCAAAACTCCATTCTGTTCTAAATTGGCAAAAGCTTGTATAGCATTTTCCTCAGAAAAAGTAGTGATTCCTCCGTTTGCTAATTCTAATTTTAGTAATAAATGGTTTTTATTTACTTTACTTATGTCGTAAGACTTATACTTTGTCATTAAGTCTTTAAAACGACTGTCTGAAAACAAACTGCCTTTAAATCCTTCTGGACTCAAGTCTTCATGTTCCTGCGCTAATTTTTCAGCAACTTCACATAATTGAGGGTCAATACTGATAGCTTGTTGAGATTGATTTTTCAAAGTAGCAACAACCTCATTCATTACAACGATTTGATACGGCTTTGGATAATTTGTTTGAGCATGCACTGTAATTGGAAATACAAGTAGTACAAGTAATGCCAAGAAAAAATAATTTTTCATATATCAATATTTTTTAATAAATAGTACATATATTTATATTATCATACTATTTTATGGCAGTATAACTGCAGTATTTGCACTTTGTTTCGAGCACCATTAAAATTTAAAAAACGATCCTATATCTCTTTTTGTGGCCCTACAGGGATTTGTTTCGAACTCTTTTTGCCTTGGATACATGCTCAAATGCTATCTTAAACTACTCAAAGTGAGTCGAAAGAAACTAGGCATGCTATGCCTTCACGTTAATTTAATCGTAAATCAGTAGTTAGTTTGAATTGAAATTTTTATATAACTAGCAAACCAATTAAAGTGATTAAGCCCAATGCTTCCCAAAAAGTTATTTCCCTTGAACCGAATACTATAGGAATTATGTTATTCCATAGAGCTTTATACCAAAGTGTGAGCAATGGCATACAGATAATACCAAAAGTAAGTATAAAAACAAAATCACCAAAAGTTTTTACTGGTTCAATATATGGAAATAAATATGGATCCGCGATGATCGCAAATATTAGAAAAACTAAAAATGAAACTATAATTAATGGTTTGTTTATTTTTTTCATATTGGTAATTATAGCATTTAGCTGAATTCTAATGCGAATCGCAACCCCCTCTATTTTGTAAGTATCTCACAAAGACTTCTTTTGTGTAGCATATCGCGAATGGTGACCCCAAGGGGATTTGTTTCGAACTTTTTTTACCGTGGATATACCAGCTGATGATAGCATACCCCTCTCAAAATTTGCAAAAAGAAATTAAGCAAGCTGTACCTTCTTGTTCGTTTAATCGCAGATCAATAGTTAGAGTAAATTGACAGCTAATATTAGCATGTCACTTGATGAAAACATTACTATACGTTTAGCGCCAGACACTTAAAATTATTTATGAGTCAATGGTAGATATTGATGTTTCTCAGTATCAAGTGTGGGTAAGGGTTGTGTGGTCAGCGTGGGTTGTGAAGTTGGATCTGGTGGAACTGCAGTTGGCGTAAGTGTAGGTTCAGGCTCTTCAGCTGCAAGCTCAACAGTGTATCCAGGCATTGCTTGAATTACTGTCACTGTTCTATAACCAATATAGTGAATTGTCACAGCCATACCTTTAGTGGAACCAGCGCCATTGTAATCTCCTGATCTGGTAAACCGAGTTCCTTTAAATGCTTCTTTTAAACTCCTTACAACTTGGGCAGATTTAGCAGAGCCATCATTGTTAATTTCTAGGGCAATTATGACATTTGCTTCATACACATCTAGCCCAACACAAGTTACGAGCATTTCTCCATTTGGTTGTAAAAATGTTTGACAGTCAGTAACGTTGATGTGTTTACCACTTTGGTCTTGTAGCTGATACACCTTTGATAATCCTTGACTAACTGTATGATTAGGATTTAGATGCATGCGAGCTATATACAAATCAGTATTAACAGTATTAGTATCACCCCCTGCGTTAAGCAGACTTTGATAGACAAACTGTTGTGAACCATCGGTCATCTCAATTATACTGACTTGCTTATCCAGATGAGTACTACTTGGCATTACATCTGTATCACTGCCATGTTGGTTGATACAAAACAGTTGTGATTGTGCATCAAATCTACAACCTGCGGACAGAGCTAGAATGCTGACTGTTCCAATGTCCTGAGTATGTGTAAGCTGATTAGAATCTGGATTAAGCTTAAATGACTGCAAGTTTCCTACAACAGGAACTTGTTGACTTCCAGAAGAGTATCTACCTAAGCCAGTAACTATTGGTTGATTATCATCACCCCTAAAACTGGTTAAACTGATTGTAGATCCTCCAGTGGTTTGATTGACGTAATATGAACCGTCTAACAAGTCATCAGTTATCTCAAGCATCATCATCGGTTGTATGCCATTTTTACCATTTGGCCTGTCAGACACAAAACCATTTGCAGACATTGCTAGATACAGTTTGCCGTTTACCTCTTCAAGTAATACGCTTGGAAAGTCTGCTACTGTCATACCTGGCCAGAAGACAGTAAATACAGAGAAGCCTTGTGTTTTGGCTTTAGAGAATGAATCTGCATACAGGACACAAACTGCATCTCTGTTTGATAGGCTCATAGTTGCAATAACCATTTCACCATTTGGCCCAATATGAGAAATAACGTCACCATAAGTGCTACATCCAGTTGGTACTACCGCTGAAAGAGGCAGATAGTCGGTGAGTTTGTGTAAAGTAATTTTATTTGCTACTGTATCGATTCGGTAAAACTGGAAGCCAATATTATTTGTCAGCATTAACATGTTTGCTTGTGTATCTTTATCAAAAAATATCCTGGCATTTGGCTCAGCAGGCAAACTTAATATTGGCATGTCAAGTTCTGGAGGACTTTGTATGTGTGTGTTGGTTGGACTAAGAGAGACAGTGGCTGTGACTACTTCAGACTGTGCAGCTTGCAACATGACTTGACTATCAAAGGTACTAATTACCTCTTGAGCAGTGATCTGCACGGTATCGGTTTCATCGTCTTGAGTACAATCTATAAATGCAATATTGGCAGCAGAAAAGCGTTTGTTCTGAATAAAAAACTCGCTGAGTGGTGCGGTCTGGTGGCTTTTAGTAAATGAAATAGGTTCTCCAGTGATAACATAGTCAGAAGGTGCAAACATGTCAGCACTACTCTCAGATCTAGTCTGTCCAGGGTTTTCAGCTTTCTCTTCTTCTTCATCAGGATAAAAACACTCTGGGCTGTATTGAGGAAGTGATGGTTCTCCAATAATTGTAGAGCTGGTGTCTACTGGAATTAGATACAAATTTAGTGCATATAAAGCAGTTATTACAGGCACACCACATCTGATCAGTTGATTAATAGTTTGAGTGAATTGTTCTACTCTTACTGCCTTTTGAGACTCTCTCTTTCTAGCTACTATTTCATCGATAGGAAAAACTGGTGTGTGTGGTTGGTACTCACCAATACGTGACTTTCTAGCTCTAGTTTCTTCAACTTTTCTAGATGACCTAATAGCCTCTTTGCATACATATCTGTTGCTCATATGAGTATTATATCATTTGATGAATACACCAGGTACCACACCAAACATTCCAACAGAGGTACCTGCCGTCAGTGATGAGTCTTTTATTTTGACTCTATGCACTAATGTGCCATCAGTAATAACTTCAGTTGTGTCTAATGGATCACCAGTTCTGTTGGCAAATGCTTGATGATCTATCTGTGGAGATGCACCTTTGCCTGTCAGATCAACCCAATGAGAATTCATGCTGCTATCACAGACTGTCAAGAGTACATGTCCACCACTGCTGGCGAGTGGGTTAAGGCTGATGAGAACACATCCTGAAAAATTAAAATTCAGTATTATGATTTTACGAATAATCTAAAATAAATAATGATAATTAAGAGCTGAGAGAATTGACACTATTTAAGTGATGCCTCTGCTGCTTTTAAAATTCTTTCGTTGACACCATAACCTATATTTGAGTTGGGTAATAGAGAGACAAATAAAACCTCAACACCATCTTTTTCGGCCTGTCTGAACTCAGTAAATAAATGCTCAACAAATCCATTGCTGTCAGGATATACATGTTGTATGTCTATTTCTATATCTTTAATAAATCGGGTTGATAGTATCCTTACCTGTTGGTTTGATTTACAAAACTCAAGAACTTTTTTGCCTAGATTGCTAGTTTCAGCAGTGAAGGCAACCACTCGTACATTGGGTGCGTAATGCTTGTACTTGGACCCAGGTGTGATTGGGTCACTCTCTTGGGGGTTTGCTAGTGTAATCTGTTTATGGAGAATGCCTGATACATCTTCAGGGGTAATGATGCCGTATCTAAGAATACTTGGTTGGGCAGCGGTGCAGTCGATGATTGTTGATTCAATCCCAAGTGGCTTAATTGCTGAATCAAGAATCAGGTCTACTTTGCCGTGTAAATCATCGTAAGCGTGCTGAGCAGTAGTTGCACTGGGCCTTGTTGAAGTATTTGCTGAAGGAGCCACCAAAGGGGTATGACTGAGCTTTATAAGTTCGCGTGCTACTGGATGAGATGGTATACGGATACATACAGTTTGCTGATTAGCCGTTACCCAATCTGGCACCACATGGGTCTTATTAAATAAAAATGTGACTGGTCCCGGACACAATGCATCAATTAACTGAAATGCATAATCTGGTATGTTGGCTGCATAGGTGCTGAGCTGAGCGCTATCTGCAATGTGCAGGATTAATGGATTGTCTACTGGGCGTCCTTTGGCAATATATATGCTTTGACATGAGACTTTATTCAACGCATCAGCACCAAGTCCAAAAACAGTTTCAGTAGGAAAGACTACCAATTTACCTGTTTGAATATATCTAGCTGCTTGTTGTATAACTGAATTGTTAGAGTATGGACTATCAACAAACATCAATTCTGTGGTCATGTGAGTATTATAACTGACTATTGAAGTAGAGTTTAGTTATCTGCTGAAAGAATCGTCACCTACTAGTACTAACTCTCTGTAAGAGATCAAGGTTAGAACAGAGTTAGTAGAGACAAGAATAGTCAAAAACCAGGTAGTTGCCGCCGAGCTCCATAGATCATTTCCACTCACAACATTCGATGATCATATGAGAAATGTGTCACTCTTAGATGACGAAATGATTGATAGGGTGTTGTTAAGTTCGATATTTGACTCAGAACTCACATGGGACTATTCTGGCATTTAGAACACCAAAATTAATGCGGTATATCAATACATTTATGACTTTGAAAGTGCTGATATCGCGAATGGTGACCCCACGGGGAATCGAACCCCGATTACCAGGATGAAAACCTGGCGTCCTAACCTTTAGACGATGGGGCCGTCTAACGCAGAAGTGTATTATACATGGATCTGCTCATATTTTCCAAGATAGAATCGGGACATCTCTCAGCTCCACCAGGTAACATTTTCAAAATGTTCTATTTCTTGAGGCAAAACCGCGATCACATCAAACCGGTACTCACCTGTCCAGGGTGCTGTGCGTAAGTATTCACGAGCCACGAGCTGCATCGATTTGAGCTTTTTGTTTGATACGGCCTGACTGGGATCTCCAAAAAATGAAGTGCTGCGTGTCTTTACTTCACAAAAAACGAGGATATTCTCTGGTGTACAAGCAATGATATCCACTTCGTGTAGTCCAAAACGAACATTAGTATCCACAATTTGAAAGTTTTTTGCTGTGAGGAATTGAGTAGCGCGTTGTTCACCAACCGAGCCAGTAGAAAAATTAGGCAGTTGCTGCTGAAGCGACGTTAGCCTTCTTTTCTTTAATTCTGGTGGCTGCTTTACCAACACGTTCACGCAGGTAGTATAACTTACTGCGGCGAACTTCGCCTTTGCTCTTTACTTCGATTTTTTTCAATCCTGGTAAGTGGAGTGGATAAATACGCTCAACACCAATGCCATTGGTCCCAATACGGCGGATGGTAAAGGACTTGCCTGAACCAGCGTTTTTTATAGCGATCAGCAAGCCTTCAAAAATTTGAACACGGGTCTTTTCGCCTTCGCTAATCTCTTGGTGAACACGGACGGTGTCACCCACGGTAATAGTACTGTCTGAATGAATAAATGATAATGCCATACAAATTCTGTATTGTACTTGACTCAAATCGATAATGCAAGAGAAGGGTTTTGATGCATTCCCCTTAGCTTGGCTGGAAATTGGAGATGATTTTCGCTATAATACGCACTTTGTGCGTATGTTTTAGCTGTTGCAGCATTGAGGTACAAGGGTCACGCTGCTGTAGAAATAGGAATACAAATCAAGAACAAAGGAAAAGTATGGGATTTAGATTTATTGAGCGTTTGCGCCCTGTTCGGAGAAATAGTGAACAGGTATCGCCAATATCCACTGAGAAACCTGCAGTCTCACTAAAGCGCCCAGAAAAAGTTGCTCCTACATTTACACATGAAAGCGCAAAAATACAAAATGGTGTACTGCGTTTTGAGGTGAGTGGAAGGTGGTTTACTTTGGCGGAGTTGCAACGTGAGCACGGAGAGGTATTTACTCAGGCAGATCAAGATGGATCACTGGCACATGCTTTACAGAGTGCTGTGTATTAACCCCGGAACTTCTCTACTGCCTGTAAAAACTCCACAAAAATTGGATGTGGTTTGAGTGGTCGAGATTTATACTCAGGATGTGCCTGTGTAGCAAAGAAGAACGGGTGTACGCTTTCTGGTAATTCGATCATCTCTACAAAAAAGTCATCAGGAGAAGTGCCAGAAATGACGAACCCTTTGTCTGCCAGCTGCTTGCGGTAGTCATTGTTAAACTCAAATCGGTGGCGGTGTCGCTCTGAGATGAGATTCTTTTTGACATCCTTAAATGCGTTGTGTTTGGTATAGATCCTATGAGCGAGTGTCCCTGGTTTGAGGATACAGTCATAGGCACCCAGGCGCATACTGGCACCTTCACCTTTGATGGTCTGGTACCGTGCATCAAACGGGATGCTGTGGATGATAGGATGTGGTGTGGTAGGGTTCACTTCTGTGGTGTGTGCTCCGTTGAGCCCACAAACAGTACGGGCAAACTCTACAGAAGCGAGCTGCATCCCATAACAAAGTCCTAAGTAGGGTACTTTGTTTTCCCGAGCATACTTGACAGCAGCAATCTTGCCTTCCACCCCTCGCTCTCCCCAACCAATCGGCACGATAATACCGTCGGCAGCTTCTAGGCGAGCCTGTACTTCTGGAGTCTTTTTTTCCAACTGCTCAGCATTGATGAAGTCTAGGTTGATGTCCACTTCATTATGCCAGCTGGCGAAGTTTAATGATTCAATGAGCGAGTAGTAGGAGTCTTTAAGTTCATAGTCCCCGGTGGCAATGTACTTGGCGATAATGCCTATGGTGATGGTCTTCTTCTGTGGTGTCTTAATTTTTTCAACCAGCTCTCGCCAAGGTTGGAGATTGCCACGTTTGAGTGGTAGCCCCAGCTCATTGAGTACCAAGGTATCAAACTCCTGAGCATCAAAGATCAGGGGAAGTTCGTAGATTGTCTCACAGTCAGGATTGGAGATAACATGTTTTTTGTCCATGTTACAGTAGTAGGCCACTTTTTCTTTACGCTTGTCATCAATCATTACCTCTGCTCTTCCAACGATGAACTCGGGTTGAATACCCATGCTGTTGAGGAGTTTGACTGACAGTTGGGTGGGTTTGGACTTGAGCTCATTGATGTGTCCAGGCATAGGAAAGTAGGTGACATGGATGTGGACTACATCATTGGGTTGTTTGAGCTTCATGGTACGGTAGGCTTCGTAGTAGATGGCATTTTGATACTCACCAGCAGTACCACCTAGCTCCACCAGGACAATGTCAAAACCCTTGGCAGTTTTTTTAATGCGGCGGATCACTTCGTCTGGGACATAGGGAATAGCATCAACAGTTGCTCCATTGAAGTGCAGATCTTGGGTGCGTTTGATGACTGTTGTGTAGATTTGCCCAATTGTAGTGAAGTTGGCGGTTCCAACTTCTTGGGAGAGAAATCGCTCGTATGAACCGAGATCTAAGTCAGCTTCTAAGCCATCTTCACACAAAAATACGTCACCATGCTCGACAGGGTTGATGTTGCCTGAATCGAGGTTAAGGTAGTTTTCACACTTGATGTTGGTGACACTAAAACCACGGTTTTTGAGTAGCAGCCCCAGAGATGCAGCAGTAATGCCTTTACCAAGTCCCGAAAGGACGCCGCCTGAAACAAAGATGTATTTTGTGGGATTTTGTGTTGTTGTGTGTGAGTTTGAGCCATGCTTGTGCATGGAATTACATTATACTAAGAGCTCCACATATGGGAAGAGGGAAATTATGAAGTTTTTGATAAAAGTTGCTGTACCTGTGTTTCTAGCTCTTTGTCCCAGGTTACTCCATACGGCAAGAGCATTCGCTGTGGTTGGGCACCATTGGGAATCAAAACGACGACACTATCGTTTCCTGGATGGCTTTTGAGCAGTTTGCCTAGTTCACTCAGGGTGGATTTGCCCGTGTGACGAGGGATAAAGATTTCGTGGTCGGCATCATGTGCTTGCGGGGTAGCATCACTTTCAGTTGGTGCCGTAATCTTTTCCACGACCAACTGCAGCTCTTCTTCGCGCTTGTCGATTTTGGCTTTAATGAGCATGACCGAGTCATTTTGGATCAGTGTCTCGAAGTCTTTGTAGGTGCGGGGAAAGAAAACAACGTCAAGCGCTCCTGAACCATCGTCAAACTTGCCAAATGCCATCGTGCTATTGGTTTTCTTGGTCTGTACAGTTCTTAGAGCAGTCAAAACTCCCCCAAAGGTAAATGTCTGCCCCACGTGCAAAACTTCATCAAGTTCTTCGATTTTTTTATTGGCACGCTTACTGACAAACGTCAGTGCTTGTGCCATTGGGTGATCAGTCAGGTAGACACCGAGGAGCTCTTTTTCAAAGGAGAGTAGTTCAGCTTTGGGGTACTCGGCTTGGTGAGGGAAGGTGTCTTTGAGCTCACGTGCTGCGCTAACCCCTTGAAAGAGTGAATCTTGACCTTGATCTTCAGTCTCAAGTTTTGCCGCAGAATTCCTGATTTCCTCGAGATTATCAAGCATACTAGAGCGAGTCCCAAACCGATCCATTGCACCAACCTTGATTAAGCACTCGATGGTAGTTTTATTGACTTTTCGGCCATCTGTTTCATTAATAAACTGCGTGAAAGAAGTGAAATCTCCTACTCTTGCACGAGTTTCAATAATATTATCAATTGCTGCAGATCCTACGTGTTTAATCGCAGTGAAGCCAAAGCGAATTGCCATCCCTGCTACCGAGGTTGCAACGTGTTCGATAGAAAAGTCTGCATATGATTTATTGATATCTGGTGGAAATAGGTGTATTCCCATCTCTTTACAGTTCTCAACACCCACCGCAATCTTTAAATCTCGGGTTGCTGCTCCAGAGCCAGATTCAATACTGAGGAGGGCGGTCATGTACTCTGTGGTGAAGTTGGCTTTGAGGTAGGCAGTTTGGTAGGCAATCATGGCGTAGCTTGTGGCGTGCGCTTTATTGAATCCATAGTTGGCAAATGCTTCAATAAACCCCCAGACTTTTTCTGCTACTTCTTTTTTGTACCCCTTGGCAACAGACTGGTCAGTAAAACGTTTTTTGTTTTCATCGAGTAGCTTTTTCTTCTTTTTTCCAATTGCACGACGCAGAATATCAGCTTCACCCAGACTATACCCAGCCATGACATTGGCAATCTGCAGAATCTGCTCTTGGTAGACCATTACTCCGTACGTTTCTTTGAGGATCGGCTCGAGAGATGCATCTGGATACTGAATCTTCTCTGGTGCGTGTTTACCCTCAATAAAGGTGGGAATCAGCTCCATTGGCCCAGGGCGATATAAAGCCACCATAGCGGTAATGTCAGAAAACTGGTTGGGGCGCAGGGTACGTGCCACACGTTTCATGCCTGAAGACTCGAGCTGAAAAACCCCCATAGTTTCGCCAGAGGAAAGTAGATCAAAAGTTTTTTTATCATCAAGAGGAATAGTGTCTATATCAATCTCCATATTTTTTTCTTGTTTGATGAGCTGGAGCGCTTTTTGAATAATCGATAAATTACGCAGTCCTAAAAAGTCAAACTTAAGTAAGCCAATTGCATCATCAGAGACGTTGCAGTCTAGGGCATACATGTCGTACTGCGTGATGGTCTTGCCCGTCTTACTGTCGCGCTGGACGGGGGTGTAGTTGTCGATCGGTTTGTCAGTAATGACCAGCGCTGCTGCGTGCACAGAGCTATGGCGGACAACTCCTTCAACTTGCATGGCTAGGTCAATCAATTTTTTAAACTTTGGTTGCTTGTAGTACTCTGCAAGTTCTGGCACGGTATCAAGTGACTCTTGTAGGCTGGTTTTTTTGCCAGGATTATTGGGAATCAGTTTTGCGATTTTATCAGGGTCTTCATAGGGTAGGCCAAGTACCCGACCAATATCCCGAATCGCCACCCGAGCTTCCATTCTTCCAAAGGTGATGACGTGTCCGACGTGGTCGTTGCCGTACTTTTGAGCGACGTACTCAATGGTTTTTTCACGCGTTGTATCTGCAAAATCAATATCAATATCTGGCGGTGTTGGACGTTGTGGGTTGAGGAAGCGCTCAAATGCCAGCCCATGTTGTATCGGGTCGACGGTTGTAATATTGAGTACATAGGACACCAATGAGCCAGCAGCTGAACCTCTCCCAGGTCCAACAGCTACGCCATGGGTTTTCGACCAGTTGACGAAATCTTGCGTAATTAAAAAATATGCGGCATAGCCTTTATTGATAATGACGTCCATCTCATAGTTCAGGCGTTCTTGCAATGCTGGGGTGACCTCAGCAAACTTTTTACGCAGTCCCTGCTCTGCCATTTTTTTAAACTGAGTTTCAACTGTTTCACCTGGAGGAAGTGGAAAAGCGGGGAAGATTAACTGCCCAGTTGGAATCGTAATTTCACAAGATTCCGCGATTTTCACAGTGTTTTCGATTGCATCGGGGTACTCGTTAAATAATTCCAGCATTTCTTCCGTGGAACGAAGGTAAAAATCTGGTGAATCCATCATTGTCATTCGTTTTTCATCAGAGATGAGCTTGCGGGTTTGCACACAAAGGAGGGCATCTTGGGCAAATGCTGCACTCTTTTCGACATAATGTACATCATTGGTGGCAACGAGGGGGATATCGAGCTCACGAGCGAGCTGTACTTGTTGTTGGGTCAATTCTGAGAGCTCTTTGATGGCAGGATGGGCTTGAATCTCAACGTAGTATCGACTGCCAAATACTTCTTTGTACCTTAGTAATTCTTGTTTTGCTTCTGCAATTTTGCCATCACGTAAATAGCGATTAAACAGACTACTCATACAGCCACTCGTTGCAATCACGCCTGCTGCATGTTTAGTCAGGACTTCAAAATCAATGCGGGGGCGATACGAAAAGCCCTCCAGGTTGCCAATCGAAACGAGCTTGAGCAAGTTGCGATAGCCTTCAAGATTTTGTGCTAAGAGCGTCAGGTGTGACTGGTCAGCACCCATCTTTGTCTGTTTATCAAATCGAGATTTTTTGGCAATGTATGCTTCAACACCAATAATGGGTTTAATCTCTTGTTTGCGGCACTCATTGTAGAAATGTAGTGCCCCATACATTCCGCCATGATCAGTCAAGCCAATTGCAGATTGGCCGAGCTCTTTGGCCTTGGCAATCAACTTTGGGATGCGACACAAACCGTCCAACATTGAATACTCTGTGTGGACATGGAGGTGAACAAATTTTTTCTCAGTGGACATGACAGAGATCATCCTACACGGCTTTTAAGGATTTTGCCAATGCTTTCTCGAACTAGCTGTGGGTCTGGTTTAATACTACCCAGCTGGCGCATCGTCTGCCCCATCATAAAGCCCATAATCTGCATGTTACCTGCTTTGTATTTATCGAGTACATCAGGATTTTCTGCTAAGACTTTTTCTATTGCCTGCTCAAGTTGTGCGGTATCTACCGTATCAGTTGCAAACTGGGCAGTAAACGCTCTGAGAGTTGTATCAATACTTTCAGCTGTTGGCCAGGCAATTCGCTTGTTGTAGATGCTGCTGGCTAGTTTATTACAATCAAGTTTACTTGAGTGTGCTTTTTTAAAGAGCTCTTCAAAAATCGCTGCTGTTTCTTTTTCTGCAGCCAATGGTTCTGCGAATCGCGCTTCTATCTGATATTGACTACTCCAGCGAACACTCTTTGCGGTAGGCAGCTCTGGCAGCTCGGCGCGCAATGCCTCTACTTGATCTTGGGTAAAGCGAATCGGTGGTAGATCTGGGTCGGGGAAGTAGCGGTAGTCTGCAGCGTCTTCTTTAGCACGTTGCGAAAAGGTCTTTCCCTCAGTTGCATTATATCCACGCGTTTCTTGCGGTATTTTCTTTCCTGCGTCCAACAGCTCAGCTTGGCGCTGTACCTCATAGGTAATGGCCTGCTCGAGGAAGCGGAATGAATTGATGTTTTTTACTTCAACTTTATAGTTTGGTAGGTTTGAAGCACCCTGTATACGCAATGAAGTATTAGCTTCCAGGCGCATACCACCTTGTTCCATGTCGCAGTCTGCAATGTCCAAATACCGTATAATTTGCCGTAATTTTTTGGCATACTCTTTTGCTTGAGCAGCAGATTTGATGTCTGGCTCGCTGACGATCTCAATCAATGGTACGCTGCTACGATTGAAGTCGATTAGGCTGACCTCTTCCCCTTGTATAGAGCGATGCAATAGTTTGCCAGTGTCCTCCTCCAGGTGGATGCGAGTAACGCGTACAGGACCTTCGGAGGTTTCTACCACACCCTCATAACAAAAGGGAATGTCATATTGACTAATCTGGTAGCTTTTTGGCAAATCAGGATAGAAGTAGTGTTTGCGGTCAAATTTTGAAAAAAGATTAATTTTACATCCCAAAGCCAGCCCAAGTTTAATAGTCCACTCAATTGCTTTTTTGTTGGCAACTGGTAGAGCGCCTGGCATACCTAAACAGACTGGACAGGTGTAGATATTGGGTTGTGGTGCATGAAATGGATCATTCTTGCAGCCACAAAACATCTTTGAAGCTGTTTTTAATTCTGCGTGGATCTCAAGTCCACAGACGAGTTCGTAGTTACTTGACATATTTTTTACTTTTCCAAAGTATATACACAATTAAACTAATGGCTACAGATATAATAATTTCTGTTACTAAATACTCTGGTCTTGATCTTCGTATTGTTTGGGGCAAATACATAGTAAGATAATGGCCAATAGTAAAGATCACTCCATTAATGATAGAGGTAGAAACAAGACAGTGAGTTAAGCTTAACTTCATCTCAGTTTGCTTAACTACTTCCCAAAATGACAACAAGAGAATTACAGCAGATACTGGCACTATGAAAAATAGTGAATTTCCAAAAGGCTTATCAAAAAAATACAGATAGACATAAAGGACCGCAAAAAAAAGCAGCATATAGACTATGAACTGCCAGGTTACTTTTGTATCACTCATACTATGCTTTTCTCCAAGTGTTCCAGTTAGTGGCCTTTTCATAGGCGTCGGCTACTTTGATAACCTGATCTTCACGCCACATCGGTGCCATGATGTTCAAACCAATAAAAAGATTTGTAGCAGTATCGTGATAACAGGGTACGTTCATTCCTGGTAAGCCAGTAATTGAACTAGGCTCTAGTAGCATATCTTCGAGTTCACCAAACATCGCAGCGTTTTCACTAACTCCTATTTCTTTGGCAAATGATGGTGAAGTGGCACTGATCAAGACATCATAGTTAGTAAATAATTTTTGGAAATCTTGCAAAAATACTGTGCGTACTTTTTGAGCAGTTGCATAATATTGATCTGCATACCCTTTACTTAACGTATAGGTACCCAGCATAATGCGTCGTTTGGCCTCATCGCCAAAGTAAGAACGGTCATTGCCATACCTGATGCCATCAAACCGAGCTAAGTTACTACTCACCTCTCCCCGTTGCACCACAGTGTAAACACTGATTGCATAGTGGGGATCCATGGCGCTGACAGGTTCTACAACTGCACCAAGCTCTTCTAACACCTTGGCAGCAGCCTGAATATGAGGATTGACTATCTCAAGTCCAGCAATATCTTGATACAACAAGCCAACTTTTAGGCCTTTGATCGACTGTCCGAGTGCTTTTCGATAATCTGGCACTTCCTGTGGCGAAGTCGTAGCATCATATGGATCGTGGCCTGCCATGTAGGTGAGTAAAATGGCGGCATCTTCTACTGTTTTAGTGATTGGTCCTGGAGAGTCAGTAGATGAAGCCATGGCTATTACTCCTGAGCGACTGACTCGACCATACGATGGTTTTAGGCCAACAACGCCACACCATGCTGCTGGCTGGCGGATCGAACCAGCGGTCTCGGTGCCAATTGCAGCGATACATGCGTCAGCAGCCACTGCTGCAGCACTACCACCAGAAGAACCCCCAGGCAGGTGCTTGAGGTTGCGAGGATTGAGTGTTCGTCCGTACTGTGAAGTTTCAGTAGAAGAACCATGTGCCCAAGCATCAAGATTTGCTTTGCCAATAATACTCATGCCAGCAGCTTTGAGCTTGGTGGTAAGTGTCGCATCATAGGGCGGGATAAAAGTATCTAGAACAGTTGAGGAAGCAGTAGTACGTAAGCCTTTAGTGCAGATATTGTCTTTGAGAGCAATGGCAGCTCCTGCAAGTGGCTTACGTATCTGAGCCTCAGAATCGCTCGTTGCAGTTGGATTCTCTGTGAGGTAGATATTTAAGGCAGGGTTTACTTCCGCAATTTTTGCTTGAATACTTGCTGTTACCTCAGAGGGTGAAAACTGTTTTTCAGCGACTCCGGTGAGGTACTTGGCTAGTGTTAGTGTATCGGTATTAATCATTGTCTAAAATCCTTGGAACTACAAAATAGCCAGAACTAGTGCGTTTGGCGTTGGCGAGTGCTTCTGCCTGAGAAAGCATATGAGTTTCATCAACTATATCCTCTCTCATAACGTTTTCTAAACCAGTTACTTGATGGGTAGGTTCAACACCTTGGGTAGCAACACTCTTAAGATTTTCTATAACTCCTAGAGTTTCTTCAAAAGCTCCCACAAATTTCTGAGCTTGCTGCTCTGAGATGGGTATTGTAGCGAGCTGTGCAACATGCTCTACCTGTTGCTGGGTAATGTGAGTACTCATACTCTTCCTTGTAAACTACGCAGTATTGTAATACGTTCTGTGGCTGGTGGGTGGGTCTGAAACCAGCCTGCAAACCAGCCAATCGCATCATGGCGGTTCTTGAGCGGATTGGCAATATAGAGATGAGCAGTTGCTTTGTTGGCAGCTTCAAGTGGCTCTCGATCTCCACTAATTTTTTCAAGTGCCCGTGCCAGCCCTTCTGGGTTTTTGGTCATAGCGACACCACTTGCATCGGCTAAGTACTCTCTCTTGCGAGAGATAGCCAATTGGATAAGTTGCGCAATAAAGGGTGAAAGCAATGCTAAGACAATACCTGCCACCATCAGAATCATCTGGAACTGACCCCCTTCTCGTTCGTTGTCCCGTCTGCCTCCCCAACTCATACGGAGCATCCAGTCAGCAATCAGCGAAATCATACCAACTAATACAGTCACTATCGACATCAAGCGAATATCATAGTTTTGGATATGTGCCAACTCATGGGCGACAACACCCTCTATTTCAGCACGATTCAATCGGCTCAACAAACCCGTAGTTGCCACTACAGCAGCATGTTCAGGATCACGCCCAGTTGCAAAAGCGTTCATGGCTGTGTCATCGATGACGTAGAGTTTTGGCAGTGGTAGTCTCTGGCTAGCTGCTAGATTTTCTGTTACGGTATAAAAGTCAAAAAACTCTGTTCGCTTTGCAGGACGTGCGCCTGAAATACTCAAGATAATACTGTCGGACCACCAGTATGAAGCAAAGGACATCACCACTGAAACAATCAAGCCAATGCCGACAACATCTAGGCCGTATCCCAACCCTGTCGCCATCAGGTAGGATGCTCCAACAATAAATGCCATAAATAATGCGATAATTATTGTTGATTTCCGTTTGTTGCTAGTGACTAAATCGTAATGTGTCATACCATCACCTTAGTAGATACTATAAACTGACGAGTTTATTGTAACAAAAAGTTATATGCATGTTGAACGTGCTGCTTTATAGCTCTACTTTATGGTCGGTCATTTCTTTACTGCTGACAGCTACATGCGTACCTTGTAGTGGAGTATCGAGTCCTTTTTCAGCAGTGAAGCCAAACATGCCCGCAATAATATTAGATGGGAAGGTGACTAATTTTTCATTGTAACTTTGTGTTAAGTCAATCACCGTGCGGCGAGCATACATTAGCTTGTCTGCAGTATCAGTCAATTCTTGCATGAAGCGGTTGACGGTGCTATCAGCTTTCAATTCTGGATTATCTTCTACAGCCACCGAGATTTGTGGAATGACACTTTGCAGTTTTGTGATTGCAGCATCAATATCCTGAGCAGTCCCAGTTTCGCTGGCGTGTGCCACGGACTTACGAGCATCTGTCAACATTTGGAAGATGCCCTTTTCATGTTTGAGGTAGCCTTTGACAGATGCCTCAAGGTTAGGAATTAAAGCTGCTTGGCGTTTGAGCTGGTTGCCGATCTCTTGGATGCTGGCCACGATTTGAGTCTTAAGACGTTGGAGTGTGTTGTAAATAGTGATCACGTAGAACACAAGTGCCACGGCCAATATACTGAGTATAAGAAGTGCTGACATAGGTTCCTTTCAGAAATTATGTTTTGAGTATACACCAACTAGGTGAATCTTTGAATGCCTGCTTAGTCTGGTAAAACGCAGTATTGCGTATAAATTTTTGGGTAATGCTAATTCGAGTCCTATAGATTAAATATACAAGATTTATATGCTATAATTCTCTGCTGTCCCACATTCGCAGTTGAAAAGCACCACTTGGTAGTTTGTACGTGCTGTAATTCTAACGCAAGAGATTCAGCAGGGGTGAGGAAGTTGAGGCATTTTCTAGGTGTATTGTTCA
>JBILVZ010000026.1:0-17959 GCA_044370175.1 Methylococcaceae bacterium | reverse complement strand
CACAAAGTTTTCCAACAGGAGTCTCCTACTCAAGCTCAAGCCCGACCGATATTGATTTTTACACGCTCTATCGCGGGGTTGCCGTTTACCCAAGTGGTGCATTTCCCGCAACTCTGGAGTTTACCAGTAGCTCGGATGCTGCCCTGCGCTACCGTTTTACGCTCGGAAGTGGTGGCGCAATTTCTGATTTAGAGGCTTTTTAATGAATGGAATGCTATATGGAAGTGCAAAGTATGTATAAGAAAATACTGCAAAGTGGTAACACAGTTATTGAAGTTCTAGTTGCTACAGTCGTTGTGGGGCTCATTTTGACGGCTTTGGCTGTCAACATGAGTAGCTCCATACAAAATAGCGCTGAAGCCCAATATCGGGAAACTGGCACGAGTCTGGCGCAAGATGTGATGGAGGTATTTCGCAAGGACAAGAACACCCAAAGCTGGGCAACTTTCACGAGTACGCCTGCGGATAATACTGCTGATACTACCACTAATCCCAGCAGCAGCAAAGTTCGCTGTATTCCTGCTTCTTTTACAGTCAATACTCAGCTGCTTGGATCAACAGAATTTAACCGCTCAGCAGTAGGTAGTTACTGTGGTGGCTATGTGAGTGTTATCAATAATATTAATTATTATCGTCTGGTTAGTAAAACCACCTCTGGTAATTCTGTAAAAATTGTGGTGTATGTCTATTGGAATGTTGGCACTGCTAAAGAACGTTCTACCTCAGTAGAACAGACCTTTTTTCAGGCACAGTAAGCTCTGCTAGTAGCACTCTCGCTTTGTTGTTTGCCCTGACTTTAGTTTTCTCGTCTTTTTATAATAATTACCGCAAAAAATCATAAAAAAGTGTAGCTTGAGTGCACTTTAACACGCTAAAGTACCTCAAGTGTTGCGTAGTTGCACGGTGGTGGTGAAGGTATCGTAGAAGTTGGTAGTATCTTGTTCCCATTGCAGCGTGAAATCTATTTTCACAGACTTCTTTTGAGTGGTGGCACTGCCATAGCACGTGATTTGGGGTGACTGTGGCACGACATAGGAGGTATTGAGCGCGCTTGCTGGATTGCTGCCATTCTGTACCATGATGGAGTCATTGGTGACGTACGAGATGACAAATTGATTGTTATCGCCATCTTGAATGACAATCGGAGTGCTCTGGAGGGCAAAACTGCCCCCCGTACACGGTATGGCTGCCCCAGAACTCTGGTAGGTAACACTTTTGGCACTGCGCAGTAGAAACTCCAGCTGACTGATCATTGCGTTGCCCTCTGCTTTCAACTGACGACGGATGTTAGTTTGGGCATTGCCCACCAGATAGGTCATAAACATCGAAGAAACACTCATCAGCAAAAAGACGACCAGTGAGGTAACAACGAGCAGCTCAATCAGGGTAAATCCAGCTTGAGACCGTATTTTTTTTGAAATGCCAAGTATTGCCATAGTACTAGTCTATCCTGTTAGCTAACTTCTCTCCATACCATTTCAGTGGATTTCAGCAGTTCTGGAGTATTGAGTAAAAAGTCAGGGCGGTAGATAAAGGTCTCGACCGGGGTTGTGTTGTTCCTAATCCGCCCGAGCTGCCCTTTTTCAAAAGTACGTTTGAGGTCTACCCCACTCCACCCCACAAATGAGCCAGCTCCCACAAATTTTTTGTCATCACTGCCTGCACTTTGCAAGATGATTCTGCCGTTGGCGATAAATACACCTTCAATATTGGGCTGCAAACTATTGCTGGCCACCAAGTCTGAAGTGCTGGTGTGTCCTACTGTTGGATCGAAGATGATATCGCCACTGACTATAAAGGCTAAAAACCCACCTGGTTGAACAGTGATGATCGTCTCGGGAGTCTGTGAAAAGGTCAAGTTGCCATTTACAAATATCACACGCTTTTCACCAGCTGGCACAGTCCAGGTTTGGCTTGGATTAAAGCCAAGATCACCATTTCTATAAGACACTTTGACATCTCGAACAAGCGTCCCCACGGGGATCTTGGACAGGGTATCAATGTATGAAGTGCTGATGTCTGGGGTGGGATTTTCACCAAGTCGGTTGAGAAAGAAGCTGTAGTCTTCTTTCTTCAGCTTTGTCTTGGCATCAACCCCGTTGTTGGCACGTGCATCATCCAGCCGGTCGGTCCACCAGCCTTCAAGATCCATAAATGAACCACTTGTGTAGGGGATGCCTGCACTCAAGTCGGAGCCGCTGGGGAGTTTGCGGATCAAGTACGGCTCGCAGTAGTCGCCAGTATCAGCACAGTCTGCATTTTTCCGCCCTGTACCTTCCACAGGAAGTGCTGAGCGAATGCCTGTGTGCCCATAGACCAGCCCCCCACGTGTCTGCCACCAAGAATTGAACTTAAGGTTGTACGACTCGAGGAAAAAGTGAGCGGTATTGGTCGGTCCTGTGGTGCGGGGGCGCTGGCAGGCACCAGTTGCATCAGCTGGGTTACAAGCAGAACAAACCAGTGTCTCAGCCTGCCCCACTTGATCAAACTTGAGCCGAGGATAGACGTAGTCACGCTGGATTGCCGGGATAGGGATCGAGTAGTTTGCCCCTGCTGCTGTGCTGGAGTAGTCTTGGTTGGTTTGGCTATCAGTGATCGTTACAACTGAGCTGCTACTGAGCGCAAGTGGCTCTGCACTTGAGAGATTGCACGAATCAGATGTATAAAACTTGCCAGCAAAAGCTGCCAGTAGCTCAGTTGGTGGCGGTGGTGGTGGCCATTGGGGATCGGGAGGCGGATTGTTTGGTGGTGGGTTGGGTGGAGTGACTGTTGGATCACTCGAACTGCCGTAGACTTCACTTGAGCTTGGGCAGCTTAAGTTGAGGCTTCGAATGACGATGGTGGCCTTCCCGCCTTCGAGTAAAACCTGTGGGAGTGTCACGGATTCTTGATACACAAACGCTGGATTGCCCTGTGCAGCTGGTGTAAAGCGAAAAACCACGTCTTGCGCCCCGTTTTTGTAGGCAGCTGCTGCTTGCGAGGGAGAAGCATAGGTGCTGTTTTGATAGATCAGTGTTTGGTATGCATCAGCGTTACGAGCTTGTGTGTTGTTGGTAGGTTGCTGGCGCCAAGATAGTGTAATGCTGTTATTTGTTACACTGAGTGGCTCTCCGAGATTAGGACTGAGTATCTCTACAGGATTTGGTGCCCCACGCCCGCTGCCTAGCGCACACGTTCCTCCGCAGCCATCAGCGCTTCCCTCTAAGCTACAAGCATCACAGGTTGGTACACAGACGGGATTCTGCACGCAAGCCTGGGGACTAATCTTTATTGCCGCATTTGATGCGGGATTATTTATGATAACATTGCCAAAAAAGTTGGTTTCTAATGATGTGGAAACTGTGAAATCTTGAGAGACGTTGTTGGTCTGCACCCAAGCTGCAAGATCAGCAAGGCGTTTCTGGTTGCCTCTCGTGCCCCCAATTAGTTGGGTGTTGTCCCAGACAAAAGAAAGTGAGTTGCCAGTAAAAGAAGTATAGGTTGCAAGCTCATAGCCAAACTTGTCCCCCATCTGTGGCTGGCGATTATTTGTCTCCCAGGCAGACCAAGTAGGAGTGCCCAGGAAGTTGCGTAGCAGCGCATTGGGGACGCTCCACTCCAAGCTAAGATACAAAGATGCTTTTGTAAACGAAAGTCCTTTGGTATCGATATTGGAGAGTGCAAGGGTATAGGCAAGCGGCTGCAAGTTGGTACGGTTAACACACGACGCAGCTAGGGTCGCAGTAGCTGGCTCAGGGTTTAGACTACAGGCCTGGAACGTCACTTCTTTGGGTGTGCTCAATCGTGCGCCATCCCACAACACAACACTATAGGGAGTATTTGGCCTGAAAATCAACGGATTGGGGGTGGTGGGACTACGCGGGAAAAAGCCATCAGGAGCAGTGATTGAGGTTGCTCCTCTGGTCTCTTTGCTCCAAAATCGACCAGTGGCCGAGTCCCAGCGATTATTGGCTTGAGAGTCAGAGATCGCCACTGTGGTGATTGGTACCGTGGGGGTATTCCAGTCTACACGTAAGATCTCGCCGAGTTGCTGCGTGGTATTGGGTACTACACAACTCAAGGCTGTCAGTCTGGGTTCAGGCACTATGATAGGTGTTTCTTTTTTCTCGACTGTCCAGGTTATGTTACGAATATGAACGTGTTTCTCTGCACTGGTTGCTCCTGAGGCATTTTTTTTGCTGATGTTGAGGTACAGACTACTAATTGGTTCGTTGATGGTAAAGGTATGCACAACATAGCAGTCAGCGTCTTGTCCTGCATTCTGCGGATAGTGATGGTCGTTGCTGCGAGTTTTGAAGTTGTCATCATTGCAGCGCAGGCCATTGGCAGTCTTAATATCGATATTGGAAAGCAAGTTGGGCGCTTGATTGGCATTTTTGCGCAAGTCAAAGACTAAGTTCTCATCATGGTCATGAAGTTCAATGGACACCTTTTGTACTAATCGTGCGCTACTGCCACTATCTGGCACGACTAGTGGTACCACGATTCTTGCATCTTCTGCGTTGGTGTTGTTGTTGCCGTAGTGCGGATCAAAGAAGTTGAGTCGCCCGACATTTCCCGCAGTATCATCACTAAAGTTTTGGGTAACTGTCTCAAAAACCTGAGCCTGGACTGGTCGAGTAGTCGCACAGAGCGCACAGAGTGTGAGTACAGATGTAAAAATAATGCGGTGTAGTGAACCTTTCATATGCTAAAACACCCCCACAATCTGACTAGTAGTGGGAAGATTGCTGAAAATCTGACTACTGCCCTCGTAGGGTTTGCTCAGTTGGTAGGTGGTGGGAGTTTGAGAAGTATCTGAGGGTACTGCTGCTTCAAAAGCAGTGCTCACTACCGCGGACTGCCCACTGGCAGAAAACAGGACGGTGGCAGAACCGGTCACGGCTTGGCTGTACAACCTGCTGCCCATCTTGGCATAAAAAGTGACACGCTTCTGTTCGATGGCATCTGGTTTATAGGCGATGAGCGCAAATACCTCACCAGACGGTGCCCAGTAAACTGTCGGCTCAAAGATATAACCCACCTCTGGCGAGATGCTAGCCACTGTTTCTTGGGATAGCAAGTTGGTGAGCTGTACGGTATTTCCCAAAAACTCAAGCATTTGTTCTGGTTGTGAACCTGAAAGGTACCGATCAGCATCGTTGACTAGATCATAGCGCTGGTTGCTGTTGTAGCGTTTGCCACTGACAATGGTGGCGTCGTTGGGGGTGTGTGAGAAGATGACTTCGTTTTGTGCAGCGTCGTAGCTCAAGAGCTCCAAGTTGGTGGTACTGACACTACCAAAGTCTTGGAACTTGAGAGAAGCAAGGGCAAGGGTGGAAAGTGCATACGACTGCTGTCCTGTGGCGTTCTCTGGGGTGGTGGTTGTGACGTCTGTCGTGGCAATGATGGCGGTGTTGTTGGTCCCGACAAGTATTTGGGAGACTGCACCTCTTTCTTGACCGATATGCTTTTCAAATGTTTCGTTGAGGCGTTGCAGCTTATTTTTCTGCCAGTCCACTACGTACCAACTCTTGCTCTTCCCTTCAGCGGTCGAAGTGATGATCCAGTAGGAGCCGTCAGCTGATTGTTGGATTTCTTGGACGGTGTCTGGCAGCCGTGCGAAAGAGCCGCCCAGTGGTCGCACTTCCCCACTTGCGATGACGATCTGTTGTAGTCCTTCTGGAGTGGCAAAGACAACGCTGCCTGTCAGTACGTCTTGTGTGATGCCAATCTCTTGGATCTCCTGGAGTGGTTTGCTGGTATCAGTGGCTTGATCTTGAGGAGAGCTGCGTAGCCACCAGACTCCAGAGCCTATCAGCACCAGTCCCACCAGTAAGATACTAAAAATACTCAGTTTTCTCATATACACCATACTCCAGCATACTGAAATATGGGGGTCAAGCGCAAGTACCAGGGAAAAGTGTGGATAAAAATATGTGATAAAAATAAACTTAGTTTTCAAGGTTGCTGGTTTTTAGGCTCATGAGTGCTGTCTCCCACAACCGCTCCAAGCTGCCAACCACTTGCAGCTGTTCTCGTATCAAGGCAGCGAGTACTTGTATGTAGGGATTGTTGGGAGCTTCCAGGTGTAGTGTCAGGACATACTGCAGATTTTTTCTCAACGAGCGGCCCAACGTATACTGCTCTTCTCCAGGGATGACAATTGCATCTTTGAGCTGCCCTGTCAGCACCAATGCTGTTCGTTGGCCCAGCCTAATGTGGCGCTTCTCGCTGCCAAACAGTGGGTGCTCTACCCCATACAACATACTTTTTTCAAGTATCGTGGCTGTTTCACGTCTGCCAAATTGATCGGTGATAGTGAGTGTACTGAGGGTGGGTTGGGCTTTGCCTGCCGCAACTGCGCTCATGAGCGCAAGAAAGTAAAACTCAGCCCATTTGCACAAATACGGATCGCTTCCTTCCTGCAGCTCAGAAGTGACATCCTGCAAGTTGGCTACCGCCAGGTGTGGCTCTTTTGTCATCCCCTACTCCCACTCCGTTGTGCCAGGCGGTTTTGAAGTTAGATCATACAAAACGGCACTAATACCAGGCACGCTGGTCAGTATCCGCGAGACGATCTGCTCTAGTGCGTCGAGACTGATATCTTTGCCTGGTATGGCAGGCATGCCAGTCATAAAATCATTGGTCATAAACGGGCGTAGTACGACAGAACGCTCACCCGGTTGGTCAAAAGAAACAGGGAGCAAGATAACAGGAAATTGACTGATGCTTTGCAGTAATTTTTCCTTGTATAGTACCTCAAGGACAATTTGCTCGGCCTGGCGAAGCTGCTCCACGACCGCTGTATCCAAAAAAGTTGGGGTGATCTGTGGTACCTGTTTTTTTTGTGTTGCGCTGCTAGTAAAAATATATGCAACACGGTTGATGGTGTGAATTTTTTTAGGGATCTCTTGTGCTTTCTCTCGCAGTGCCAGCCAGTCTGGCTTTCCTCGCAGGCCCACTGCGTAGCTGTAGGTACGCCCATCACCCTGTACGCCGACACTTTTGACCGGCAGCAGTACCGTTTGCAGTGCTTTTGTGTCAAATGTTTGCAGTGAGTTTTGGATGAGACTCAAGTCGGTTGGTGCGTACGCTTGAGTGGCACACAAAATACGGATGGCAAGTCCCGGCCCGGGGAATGGCTGGCGCCAAACTAATTCTTCTGGCAGTCCCAACTCCAGCCCAAGTTTTCGCACTTCATCTTTGTGGTATTCCTGCAATGGCTCAATCACTTTGCCAGCATCGCGCAGCACCCGCACGAGTTGGGTATCGTTGTGGTGGGTTTTGATAGTATCCGCAACTTTGCTGACCGATTTTGAAGCACTTTCAATTAAATCAGGGCGCAGTGTCCCTTGTGCTAGCAAGGTATTGTCTGGAGAAAGCTGGAGATCGGCAATGACTTCCTCAGCAATTTTCATAAAGGTATCGCCAATGATCTTGCGCTTATGCTCTGGTTCAACTTCCTCTGCCAAAGGCAAGGTGCGTTTGCCGTCAATGAGAGTGGTCGAATGCAAAAAGCGCTCACCAGCGACGATATGTTGTACCGACAACCCAAGTTTTTTGAGTGACTCCACCACAAGCACACTTTCATCCTGTCGCATAAATCCAGTATCGATGTGGAGCGCGACAATTTGTTTGCTGGGCAGTGCTTTGAGGAGCAGCGCTGCGCAGACACTTGAGTCCACTCCTCCACTGACAAGTACCAGTACTTTCTTCTTGCCCACTTGTTTGCGGATTGCTGCCACCGCACTCTCGAGGCGGCTTTGCAAGGTGAAGTCGCCCGTACAGCCGACGATCTTATACAAAAAATTGCGGAGCATTGCGCTCCCTTCGGTCGTCAGGTCTACCTCTGGATGGAACTGGACGCCATAAAGTTTTTGGGCAGGATTCTCAATGCCAGCAATGAGTCCACTTGAGTCAGCAATCGTTCGGAAGCCTGGGGGGAGTTGTGTCACGGTGTCACCGTGGCTCATCAAAACTTGTTGGTGTGGTTGTAGTCCTGCAAAAAGTGCTGAGTCTGTCTGGATGGTGATGTCGCACGGGCCGTCTTCGCGTTTGTTCTTTTTTGTGACGACTCCCCCGAGGGTGTGGGTCATCAACTGCATACCATAGCAAATACCCAAAATCGGTAGTGATAGAGAAAATAAGTCAGGGTTACAGGCAGGGGCATGGGCGCCGTAGACACTTTGGGGACCGCCAGAAATAATCACGGCAGCATATTTTTTGAGGACTTGGGAGGAGGTGGTGAGTGGCAAGATGTCACAGTCCACAGAAAGTTCACGCACTCGTCGGTCAATGACTTTGCTGTACTGTGCTCCTGCATCAAGGATTGCAACTGCCATAATCTATTGTAGCACTTCATTTTGAAACAATCATGAATGAAAAGAAAGTTTTGATAACACGATAAGAACTCACTGATAAATACAAGAGATTAGTTTGATGCTGGACAAAGTTTATCTGATGACTCAAGCATCTCTGGTGTACAAGTCTTTTCTCTTGGGTCAGTTTTACAAATCCTCAAGATAGCTGCATTTAGGTCAGATGCTCTCTGATTTACATCTTTGTCTGGATTTGTGCTATCAGTGTTGAAACTTGTAATATTATTCTTTAATAACAAGTCAGCATGAAAATTTGCGATATCCTGACAGGTGAACGAAACAGGTGAATTATTTTTAGTGTAAAAATTTCCGATGAAATAACCAAGAATGATTCCAACAAGAAGTATGAATAGAAGCGTGAGTGTTTTTTTCATAAATATTGATAAAAGAGTATAACAACGAGAGAAGCTATACTCAATATCACGCTATCCAGTCACTCCCAATAAGATTATGTACTCAAATTTTTATCTTGTTCGCGTTGTTGTTCTACGTACATCTTAACCAAATTACGGATCATGCGCTGGTATGAAGCTCCTAGCTCAGTGGCCTTGTTTCTGAAGTAATCTACATCAGCTTTATCAAGAATAATACTGATTTTCTCAGTCTCTTGCTCAGTAGTAGCTAATTCCTGAGGTGATGGCAAAAAGCCTTTTGCAATAACCGTAAGTTCTTCAATATCTGGATTGTCGCTATATTCAGAATCTGGTAGTGGTTTGATTTTAAGTTTTGTGTTCATAGTATAACCTCCTTTGCTTTCTCCAAGTTCCTGCCCCAATTATCCTGATGTTTTTTCCTCTGTAGGTAAATCGAACAGTAACTACTGCACTATATATAATCCCATTTCTCTGTAGTTCAATTTCTCCTATAGCAAACTGTCTTTTTTCTCTGGTGCTATGGTCAACATCTTCAGCTATAAGTATGTGTGGATCTTGAAATACTTTCTGTGCGTCTTCAAAGCTCACACCATGTTTTTCTTGGTTCTCTAGATTTTTATTTTCATTCCATTCAAAACCAATCATGATGTTAGTATATAACCTTATATACCATTTGTCTATATGAATAATATATATTTATCCAGAGAAAACCTAGTTCACTTCTTTCCAGTCCACTGTCGCTTTTTGCAAGAACTGTGGCGCATTGATCATAAAGTCAGGGCGGTAGATAAAGAGATCGGTTGGGGAATCATTGTTGAGTGCGTTTCTTGTGCCACCATCATCAAACTTGCGCTCTAGATTGACAGCACTCCAGCCCACAAACGTCCCTGCCCCGACAAACTTGTAATCACCTGGAGTTGAACTAGCAGCATTTTTGCTCTGCACCACCAAGTTGCTTGAAGCAATGTAGACCCCTTCGACAATTGGCGTAGTAAATGAAGCAACACTGGTTTCGTCATCATAGCCGTAGCCCAGATCCGAGTTGAAAGTGATATTGCCTCTGGCAATAAATGCTAGGAAGCCGCCACTGGCCACTTTGATCAGGCCTTGTTGCGTGGCTGGCAAGTGATCGCTGGTAGGCCCTGTGAATGTCAGGTTGCCAGGTACAAAGACGACCCAGCGCTCACCTGTTGGCACATCCCATTTACCAGATGTTCCACCGAGGTTGACGGTCAGATCACTACCCACCCAAACCACCTTTTCACCATTGCTGCCCAGATCACGGTAGTTGCTGCCAAAGGCAGCTTGTAGTTCACCTACATTGCGGACATTGGCACTAATCTGTGTAGCTCCTCCAGTTGGGGTGGCAGGTACCGGCACATCAACATTTACCAGGAAGTAGCTATAGTTCTCGAGGGTTGGGCTGAAGCTGGTAGTGGTGTTTTGTGCATATGGATTGCCACCGCCAGCGGTCGTGTTATCTGAGTAGTAGCCGCCAGTACTTTGAATAGCTTGGGTACTCACCGGCACTCCAGCTGAGTTGGTTTGCCCAGTTAGGTTGGCGATGAGGGTGCGAATACAGCCTACTCCACTTGTACAAGTGGCTGGCGAGTTGGAAGTGATGCCATTTTTGCCAAAAAGGTTGCCGCCCCAGGCTTGCCACCAAGGACTATTGGAAAGGTTGAGCAGTTGGACGTAGAAGTTTTCTCCTGTAGCAGGCACCGAGACGTCGGTGTTTATACAAGTGAAGACATTGCCTGGAGTTTCGCGGTTGCACGCTGCACAGACGTAGGCTTGTGAGAGATCTGGATTAACAAGGTTAAGGCGTACCTTCATGGGACCTGGATTAAACCAAGTTGTGGGAGAGTACGGAAGCGCATTGGCATCATACCTACCACTCAAGATGCCTGCAAAACCTTTGTAGATGGTCAGTCCAGCAAAAGAGATAATTTGATTGGAAGGATTAGTCACCTCGATTGTTGTGCCATTTTGCACATCGGGAAGTCCACCATTGGAAGCTGTGGTTCCTCCACTACATTGATTGCCACTGACTACCTGAATATTACCGCTAATACTACCAATCAAATCAAAGTCCACGACCGTCCAGCCCGAGTTCATTGGGGTACAAGGACCTGAGTTTTTAGCGCGCATCGCCAGGCGCATCTTCCAGTTTTGCCCAGAAAGCACGGGGATGTTGAGGGTGCTGACGCTCACCAGTTGATTACTGTAGTAGATCACTGTAGCGTGCCCTCCTGCGCCATACAGTGCAAGTGCATCATCAGGTGTAGCGGCATTGCCGAGTGCTGTGGTCAGGTTTTGTGGATAGGCCAAGATATCAAAACTTTCAGTCAGTGCGCTTGCGTTACTCCACTGGATATTGTAGTAGTTAGCTGGGGCGCCAAAGCTGCCGGGAGTGACCACATCACTGGGGGTGGGTTCAGCGATGGTTGGTGCTGGTGGAGCTCCGTACTCTGCTCCTGCTCCACATGTATTACCACAGGAGTCTGTATATCCTGGTGCACCGCACACATTATTGCATGGATTAAGACAAGACACTGTGGCAGTAGCGTGGTCATTTGGAGTAGAAGTATCTGGCGTACAGTCATTGTAGCCTGAGCAAGCCAAACTGCCTCCATTCATCGTACAAGCTGGATTGCCAGAGCAGACGCTGCTTGGCTCCACGACATCACAGAAAACGTGATAGGTGTCATCTGGCAAGATATCTTGATTAAAAAGTGCCATCGTACTATCGGTGATATTGACTGACATCGAGCATGCGCCATCGGCGTTGGTGTAGCACTGTTGGTTCAAGGCAGTTGGATCATCATGTTTGTAGTAGTACTTTCCTCCTGAAAAGACCTCAACAAACTTACCATCCAAGACTGTTCGCTGCCCCAGTGCATTGGTGTAGCTCCAAGCATTAATTTGGGTAAAGTCATCGTTGGCCACCCATAAGTTCACTTTTTCTTTGTTGGGTGGTGTCGGCTCTGTTGAGTAGCCCGTGACATGCGCCACAAAATCTGATTTTTTGTTTACAGAGATATTTGAGGATAAAACATTGGGGTTGGTATACGGATTTTCAAGCTGGACGGTACAGCTTTCATCAACAGGCTTTTTACCCAGCTCCATAACCAGTAAGTTGGAGTACTTTTTTGGATTAAAGCGGACAGTACAGGTGCCATTAAGCATTGAGGTGCCATAAATTGAGAGGTCATTTTCACTTACAGATCCATTCTGCTCATTTTTACCCCACCACCGCACATTGGCACAGAAATAATTGTTGGGCGGCGTGAGCTCAATCACTGAATCGATGGCGCGAGACTCTCGCCACTGCTCCCATGCTTGATACGCCATGCTCCAGTAGCCATCATAGCTCAAGTCTGCAGCGTGAGCTGCATCTGCTGTTTCGAGGAGTGGTACGAGTTCATCATGATAGCTTTCCACAGTCTCGTTTGCATCTAGTGGTTGCCTAAACAAACCAGCACATCCATCTGGGTCGGCGACTGGAAGCAAATCGGGAGTGCTGCCACAGCTACCAGTCATCTCGGTGTAGTAGTCATCTCCACAAGTGTCGCTGGTTCTTGCGGGGAGCGGTTTGTTAGTCTGTTGTTCCCATGCCCAGCCAGCACCACAGAAGTGATTGGACCAGACAATGCCATGGGCTGGATCTGGAGGTACATCGGTATAGGTGACATCCTCATTACATTTATTGACTGTTGTGTGGTAGCCAATGGGATTATTGGTTACTCTAACTCTCATGTTTGCGTCAATTCTATTTTTTGTTCTGTCAAATGCTTTTACCGCACCGTTCTGGTATGGTTTGTAGTTTTGGAAGTAGCCGTCTGCTGCAAGCGGATCGGCAGACCACCCTGTTGACTGGATAGGATCATTGGCTTGCGAGCCTTTCCAGGCCACAGTGCCCACTCCAGACTCCTGGGATACTACCCGGACCCAGACGTTGACTGGCTGCCAGATGTCTATACTGCTGCAGCCTCCCCCTCCACACTGTGTGCCCTCTGGGACACATAGTCCGCCAGGGCAGCAGTCATACTGGGTGATATCTCCACACTGAGATTCATTACTACAGCCTGTACACGGTGGGTAGCCAGGGCAGCCACAAGTGGTGCAGGTGGTACAGGCTGGCTGACCAGGACAACCACAGGTGGTACAGGTGGGTGGCGGAGGCGGTGGTGCTGTGGGGTTGCAGTTGGCATCACAAGATGAGTAGCTCGAGTAGTAGCCAGAAGAGCCTGCGTTGTAGCAGGTGTATCCGTTGGTGTTGCAGTTGTAGCGCACGGCTGGCGGAGGGGGCGGTGGTGGGGGTGGGACTTCGGTGCAGCTGCCACCATCTGGCTCCCAACCTGCCCCCAGCTCTTGGCAGCCTGCACGACACGCCAAGGTTGGGTTGTCGTTACAGCCTTTGGTGTCTTGGCCTGCAACATATCGCTCACTTTCACAGGAGCCACCAATACATTCTGTGCCTGATGTGCAAAACTCACCATCGCGTATTCCGCCATCACAAACATTTCTTAATCCATAAACTTTGCAATTAACTGCGCCAGTACAGGTCTGTGCCACAACTGCCTCAGTGACCATGCCAAACACAAGGAAAAGTGTCAAAGAAAGTAGTGCAGCAACTAGTAGTTTCTGTATTCTTTTTATCATTTTTTGCTAATCATGAGTGGAAACTTTTGTTGATCCACTGCATCCATGGTGATTTGGTGGATTAGTTGCTGCTTGGTTCTGTATTCTGGTGTGTATGTGGGGTCAGCAAGCACTTTTTTGTACTCGCTGGCATAGAGGAGTGCTAGCAAGTAGTTACGTGTTATCTCATATTGAAACGCACCTTGATCTGATTGAATCTCTGGTGTGACATACACAGTAATGATAGAGATATCTTTTTTGTTTGGAAATGAGAAGCCACTAACAATTTCTTCTCCTTTAATAAAAGGAACTTCTGCAGCCTTTTCATCTGAAGTAACAATAATCTTGAGTGAAGTACTCTCCTCTGTTAGGTTGCTGATGGTCTCTGCGAATTCAGCTGCACGGGAAAAGTTTTTATTCTGCGTAAATTGATATGCTGGGTCGGCCCCTTCAATCGTTACCATCGGGATCTGTACCCCAAACTTGCTGAATGGTGCTGAGAGAAGTTGTGGGCGCAAGTACCAGACTGCACTGAGTGAAAGAACTAGTACTACTACAATACTTGTAATGATAATTACAACTGACTTACGCATGCTTTTACAAGCATACAATGTTTATGTGGGTGCTTCAAGAAGCAATGGGTTATTTGTTTTTTAGAATATCATAACTAAGATGATCGCCAATATCATTTGATTGTGCAAATATTACATTTGGTATTAGGTAAATCTGGTTATTTATTTTAACTTGTTGGATTAACTTTTCTCTAATTTCCCGATAATACTCAATGCCTTTTATATCATCGGTAATTTTAGTCAATGTTTCATCACCTTTGATGCCATTTTTCCATAAAATATAGCTTAATGCCCTTTCAATATACAAGTTTGCAGAAAAAGAATTTGTACTATAATTAGTGACAATGTTAATCACTAACCTATTTCCCTGAACGGTATACGGTTCAGATGGTAAAGAGTCCATATCTCTTGAACTCCCTAACCAGCCACTGTCTTTGCCAGGTACACCATTAATTAATAAGGTAATACCTAGTTTAGGATTAAATGTAGTTTCAGTGCCATCAGATAGCTTAATCCTCATTATTTCTGGAAGTTCATCTCCACTACCCAACAGCTTAAAAAACTCTAAAGTGATTTTATCAATATTTATAAGCGGATTCTCAAAGGTGGAAGAATCAGTATCTTGGTTAATAAAGCCTTGCTCAACGAAAAATTTTATAATTGCTGGATCCTGTGGCTTAAAAACCTGACTGAGACTTGGATCAACATCAATAAGTTCTCTGTTTCCTGGGAGAATGCCAACTATATGATTTGTTCGTTGTTCAGGTACTAATCTATCTTGGCTTTCATCATGGTAATCAACTGAAACCAAAAGCTGTAATAATCCTTTTTCAGAAATAAGCTCTGGTTTTGCCCAGTCATTCAGAGATTCATCTCTATTATTCCCATCCACATACATAAACAGTACTTTTCCATCAGCGGAAAGAATCTCAAAAATACCATCTGCTCTGACTCGGATAGGCAGTGTTCTGCCATTGATATACGTGAGTGTGCTTGTCTCGCTGTCTCCATTTTTCACAATTCCCACGTATGCCATTTTATCGGTAATCTTCTCGGCGATTGCAGGATACTCTTGACTGAATTCTGCATAGGTCATTGTCTCTGACATGACTTCTGTGCCAGTTATTGTCTCTGTCTCACTACCTGCTGGCAATACTGTCTGGCGTTGGAATACTTCACCACTTGTCTGTGGCAAACTGCTCACCCATGCACCGTTTGCAAACTTTCCAACTTCATTGTCATTGGCGTTGAAAGCAACATATACACCATTCACTTCTCGTACATCGGCTACCGTACCTCCTAGTTGTGCTTGAGCTTCTGCAAGAAGTTGCTTCTGAGTAAGAGTATCTTGTTCAGAGTTGCCACCGCCTCCAATACCTTTAGATATAGGTACAGGCTCAGTTCTTTCATTTACTCCTGCAATATCGCTTGCCACCCAAAATATTTCTTGACCATCAGTCAGTTGAATCCATGTGTGTCCGCCAACAGTTTTTTCTGATTCTGTAGTTCTCTCAAAAGTTGTGATTTGTGTAGAGCTACCAGCAGTGGTGCCTAAGACCTTACCGTTTGGGGTTTCACGTTTATTAATGCCTCCTGCCACATCTACCACCTGAACTACTTTTGTTTGTTCAGGAGAAATCGGTGTAGCGGTAGGTTGTTTCTCCCCCCCACTCTTCTTTGGGGCAGTATCTACCATAGCAACTGGTGCTGGAGTGTGTGTCGCTTGAGGAGTGACGGTTGGAGCAGCAAGAAATGCTTCTGTATCAGCAGCATTCATCTTGATGGTATGCCCTGCTCGTTGATCGTTTATTTGTTGATCAATGGTAGTAGCAGCGTTGGCTTCGCCTGTAGGTAAAAAATTTGCTCCAACACCTGCTAAAAGTGCCATGAGTCGATACTTTAGATCAAAACCTGGTTTGCGCTGTTTACTTTCACGTTGTTCTGAGGATTCTGAGCTAATAGCATCTGGACGTAGTCCTTCTTGATTGTGTGCGGTCATGGCTCCCTTTTTTGCAAGTATCTACCCTCTTGTATAAGAATACGGTAGGTATTTTAATTTTGCAATACTTGAGGGCGATTATCTCAAATGTCTTATAATATATCAATATGTATTGTTTATGTAGAGAAATGTTGATGGAAAGAGAAAAGTGAAGCTGGCAATACCACTCGGTTTTTTGAATGAATAGTATTTTGTTACTAGAATACACATGTTACTTAAGAACAAATATCAATTAGTACAGTATTATGAAAAGCACTTTGATGCGTAACAGCCATTCGACACAAATCTTTCTATGACCTCCACCACCCAGTCTTCTGTCACTTCAGCAACTACGTCATAGGCTTCTTAGCAAAGTCTTCATCGAACAACTCGTAGTAATCCGCATATATGTACTTCTGGCCATAGTGAGTATCACTAAGCGGTTCTAAGATCTTCATCCAAGACTGGGGGAGTTTTTTAATCAACTTAGTTGCATAATTAACTGCATTGATGTAGTGAATAATATCATCTACATCTGGTGAGAACGTAATTCCATAAAGTTTTCCGATTATTGGTTTGTTGACATCTTGCATAGTAATATCCACATTGTGTAGCTTTTATTGACATCTAGCATGCTAGCGTCAAAAAACTATAATACAGAGTGATCAACTAATGGTATCTGAAACATAGACTTTTTATGTCTCGCTTCTTAGTTCAACCGAGGAAAAATATAGATTTCTATTCTCGTACTGCTAGTACACTAGCAACTGAGTTAATTGGCTGTATTTTTGTCAAACAAGAGGAAAATGCAGTATTAGCTGCTCAAATTACTGAGGTTGAGGCCTATACGGGTTTTGATGATCCTGCGGATCATGCCCATAATGGCAAAACAAATAGGAATGCTTCATTGTTTTTAGATGCAGGTCATCTGTATGTTCATAGCATACATAGGTACTTTTGTGTTGATATTGTTTGTGATACGGTTGACGTTCCTGGTAGTGTTTTAATAAGAAGATCCGAAGATGGCGTCGTTGAGGTGATAGAAAAATTTATTCTGAAAGGAGCAATGTCAAAAACAATCACGATCTGTAGCTCAATGCAGTTTACAAGTGAGATACGAGCTGCTCAAGTACAACTTGAGGCGCTTGGTTATACGGTACTCACCCCAGAGCTTTCTGAAAAGTCGGTTGAGTATCTCAACTTGCCTCTAGAGGCACAGCGCGCTGCCAAGCGCACGTTTATTGCTAATCACTTTGCTCGCATTGCCCAGTCAGATGCAATTGTAGTGCTTAATTATGAAAAAAAGGGTGTCAAAGGATATATTGGTTCAAACACGCTGATGGAAATTGGTGTAGCGTACAGCTTAGGCAAAAAAATCTACCTCTTACACCCACTTGGTGAGCAAGGCTGCTCGGAAGAAGTGTTGGCGCTTGCTACCGCTGTTTTAGATGGTACGTTGAAAGTTTTGGAGAAAGAGGCAAGATAAGATTTAGTTGCGGTGATCTGAAAGTAATTGCAAGCCACGTACTAGATATCCAAAGCAAGGTGGCGTTGGATCTTCCCTACTTTTTGCTCCAGTTCAGCCACTTGCAGCTTGGTAGCAAAGGTACTGTCAGCACTACTCATTACTGTATTGATGACATGAGCAATATCTTTGGTTTGCTGGTCAAGTTTTTGGTCTATCTTTCTCTCGAGCAGATCAAGTTTTTTGTCAATTCTAGCCTCGAGTAGATCAAGTTTCTGATCTATGCTTGCCTCGAGTAGATCAAGTTTCTGATCCATCCTTGCCTCGAGTGAGCCAAGTTTTTTGTCTAGTAAACCTTCGATTGCTTGTAAATCTTGTGGAGTGAGTGACATAAACTGTTCCTTTTTAGTATACCACTGGCGCTAGCTTACACCACGGTAGTGTTAATCGCACATACATTTCGGAAAGCTGTTGTTAATAAATTGCATTGGGGACAGATATCCCAGTGATGCATGTGGACGTTTGTTGTTGTACCACTCTAAATACCCAGTTAGTTTAACCTGAAA
>JBILVZ010000025.1:0-18326 GCA_044370175.1 Methylococcaceae bacterium | reverse complement strand
ATTAAGGTTTTGTAGCTTCCATAAATAACCAGTGGTACCACTCGGTTCGATACCAGCTCTCATTTGCTCCTTCGATAGGTGAGCACCAGTTTAATTGAAAGCGATCTTTCCAACTTTGTACTGGATTCCAATCCCGCGCGTTGATGAAGCCGACCTGAGCAAACCACTGCTCAGCATCTGCCTTCGTCCAAAGCCAGTGGTGAACGTCAAATTCATTTAAATGTCCGCCAACACACCAGCGCTGGAGGTAAAACAATGGTATTCTTTTTGCAGCCGCTGATTGCGTAATTTTTTCAAAATCAGGAGTAACGATCCTTATCTTTCCGCCAGGACGTAAAACTCTATAGATCTCTTCTAAGACCTCTACAGTTGTTCCAATTTTTTGTTGCTGTGAGCTGCTTGAACATGCTGGATGACAAAAGTGCTCCATGATATGTACAGCGCGAACATCTTCTGTCACAAAGTTATCTGGAATTGGCATTTTACGCACATCAGCTAAGATATCTAGATCTTTTGTTTTTTGAATATCTAAGTGGATATATCCTGGTTCTGGATACTCACCTGAACCAATTTCAAGTTTGGAAATCCCGTTTGGAAAGGCTTTTCTAATCTCTGATTTGCTAGTAAATGGTTGTTTCATTTGCTGTTTCATCAATAAACAATACCAGAAAAAATCAGCTACTGTATAGATACGTTTTAAGTAGTATGTTACAACTCGACCTAATACAGATTTTGTGTGCTTAGTTGCAACATCTACTAAATAGCCTCGAACTAGACACTTCTTGTACTCAAGGTACACATCTGGGGTTCATTGCTAACCATCTGCTTCTGAGCTAGACTCGACTTTAGTTACCCAAAAGAAACGTACTAATGCCACTGAAAGAAGCTGTCTCAGAACAAGTTTTAGGCCAACTCCGGCTGGAAACAACTTCTCTTGTCCTTTTCAAAAGAATCACTGATTGCCTTGATAGTCTCTTTACAATCTTACATCAACCTCAGCTATTGTTTCTCATGACTCAAAATGAGCGATACCTGAGTGCTCAAGATAAATTGTTTCGAGTTCAGATGAGAGATGAAAAATGGTATCTGTTGGAACAACTGCATAGAGACGGAGAGCTACAGATCGGTGTAGCAGGAACCTACAATCTGTACTTTACCCGAAGCGAAAAGGGTAGTATTCGCTTCGTGAAGAGAGAAAATAGAATATATGGAGAGCCATTGCAGGCTAATGCTTTAATACAGACAGAGTTTCAGAATGCTCTTTACTTTCTTGAACAGTTTGGTCCTGTTGCTGAGGTAATCACTAACCAGCAGACAGGAACAATTACACTATTTTTTCAATCTGGAGGCGAATATAGTATCGCTACTAGCGATCCACACTATACAGAGATTCAAGCACTAACATCTGGTAAGATGGTGCAAATAGGCAGTACTCTCTCTGATCGTTTATTTTTTTATCCACCCATTGGTTATTATAATGGTGAAACTGGGGCTCGCATTACTAACTTGCAAAGTGAAGCAATACGATTAGACGGACCTGCTCAGCAAGTGATTAATTTATTTTTTAATGCACAGCATTTTAGGTATCTTCCAGATGAACATGATCAATCACCTGTTGTGGTTGACACACAAGGATCTCAGGTACGTTTCAAAGCAAGTGATACTCCCAATTACCTGTTAAAACAATTGGCAGAAAGAAAAGATCCAATCCAAGTTGGCAACTGCGCAGGTTCTGAAGGGATTTTTTACCTCTGGGGTGCAGGTATACTTACTAAAAGGGTTACTATCCAAAACACAGCCCGTTACTATGAAATCCAGGCAGTAGCTCCTGCAACAAAACATATAGCACCTGGCACACATATATATACTGATCGAGAAAATACTTCCGTGCTCTATGTTCTTGCTCCAGGGATGCGCTTACAAAAATGTACAGCAAATACTAAGTATTTTCATATCTTTCAGCAGCTTGTTGAGGGAAAAGTTGGCATAATTCGTGATGAAGCAGGGGAAGTACGATTTATCGTTTTCCATGACGAGCAAGGGATTGTGTACCAGCCATTTTCAGTATCAGAAGAAGCTATTGCAGAGACACTCGTTGCACAGAAAGGTACATTCCAATTACCTCGTGTTATTATACAAACTGCTCAAGATAAGGCAGTGGCTGCTGAGAATGTGCCAAAAAAACCTACTTCTCGAGAAAAAAAACGAAAAGAAAGACACAAGTTCTTAGGAAGGAAATAATGAGAACACTTGAAAATGGCACCATAGTTTTACATGATTCATCTGCCTGTGATAGCTGTGGTATGGGGGTTTGTAGAATGGAGAATGGGCAGCGACACTTTCAACCGTTTCCTGTTGGTATACATGCTTTTGCAGCTACGACGTTGCTCAGTTCTATTGATAATTGCCCTTGGAATAAGGCCACAGCTCATATTGCGGTTGCAAATACCTCAGCAGTCGCTGAGGTAACACAAATGAGAGTGGAAGCATTTCGACGTTTTTTGGAAGTTGTGGGTTTAGCGCCACTGGTTGGATATTTTTTACAACTACAACAATTTGATGGTGATGCTCGCGCAGCTGGGATACCGCTATACAAGCCAAGTTTTGTACAAGAAGAGACTCCACAAATTCAAGTTACTGAGCCTATGCCAAGTGTAGATGGATTACTCCAGACTGGGGATATGGAGTGGATGAGCCCTCAGTTTATGGACTGGCTTGCTCGGTTGACGCAACAACTCCCCCTAACTGAGATTTTACCAAACTGCAAAACGGGGTCCGAAGGTGAACTAGTGACAACTGTAGCTGACACCGCTGGTAGTTTACTTGCTCGGTATAAAGGCAAAGAAATTCGTATTCACCTGAGTAGAGATCAAAGAAATTTTCCTCAAGTTTTTAACATAAAGGAAGGAATTTTTATCTTAGACCTTACCAGCGGAATAGACATACCGTATCTGAATGCACAGCTTGTTCTACAGTTACTCATTATGAATGGCACCTACTTTAACAGGGGGCAGTGGACAAAGTTTCTTTCAGCTCTTGGTGAAAAAGTGGCTGATGATTTCTTAGATACTTTAGAGCAACTCGAACCACTCATTAAACTTTTCCTACACGAAGATAGGGGGACAGTATCCACACCAGCCGAAGTATCGCTGGTGGCTCAAACATGATTTCTAAAGTGCATAATTGTTTGAATCAAGCCATCACGCAGCATCACCCGTGGTCGCCAGCCAAGAAGTTGATTTGCTTTTTGGATATCAGGTTGTCGACGAGTCGGATCATCTTTTGGTAGTGGTTTAAAGTTGGCTTTAAACTCTGAATTTGGATGGATCATTTGATGAATTTCTTGCGCTGTTTGTAAGACTGTGTACTCACTAGGATTACCAATATTGACAGTCTCACCTGAGCCATTTTTTAGTGCTGCCAAGCGTAAGATGCCATCTACTAGATCAGAAATATAGCTATATGAGCGTGTTTGAGAGCCGTCCCCAAAAATAGAGTAGGGCTTGTCTGCAAGTGCTTCAGATATAAACTGCGGAATGACCCTTCCATCTGCAGGGTCAATTCGTGGGCCATAGGTATTAAAAATTCTGACAATCCGTATATCCATGTCCAAATCTCGCTCGTGTACACCGCAGATTGTCTCACCAAGGCGTTTGGCTTCATCATAACAAGAACGGACCCCGTTGGGGTTAACATTACCCCAGTAGCTTTCTGGCTGAGGATGTAGTTGTGGATCCCCATATACTTCCGATGTACTGGCAAAGACTGTGCGAGCGTGTGGTGCCGTTTCTTTGAGGTACTGCAGTAAGTTGTGGGTGCCAGTAGTATTAACTAAGTACGTTTCAATAGGGTGTGCCTGATAGCGAGGTGGACTGGCAGGTGAGGCAAAGTGCAAAAGAATATCTGGCTTAGTACCAAGTGGTAGATACTCAGTTGGTCGTCTAATGACATCAGCTTCAATGAAAGTGAAGCTAGGATTCGCTCTAAAAGTTGCTAGATTTTCGTGTCTTCCAGTCAAAAAGTTGTCTATACCAATTACTTTTGCACCGTACTGCAGGAGTGTTTCACACAGGTGTGAACCTATAAATCCAGCAGCTCCAGTCACGAGGACGTTTTTTTGTTGAAAAAAAGTTTGTAAATCTTGCATTTGATTCATTGTAGCAGAATTTGACAAAAAAGGCTTATACGCATACACTTCTGCTATATCATACAATATATGAAATCTCGCCTAACCATCACACTGCCAGATAGCTTGCTGACACAAGTTGATGACTTGGTAGATAAACAAACCATCCGCAACCGCTCACATGCTATTGAGCATCTAATCCGCCAGAGTCTTTCCCCTAAAATCTCAACAGCGGTCATCCTGGCTGGTGGCAAAAAGGTTGGCAGTGAACATCCACTTCTCAAGCAGATCAATGGTGATACCTTGCTGGTCCAAATGATCAAGCATCTGAGCCAATACGGTATTAAGCACATTATTATCTGTACAACACCAGACTTCACAGGACTTGATACTTCACTGAGTGGAAAATCTCTCGAGGTTAGCATTGCTTTTTCGTATGAAAAAACTCCTCTAGGAACTGCTGGAGCACTCAAGCACGCTGAAAAGTACCTACAAAATGACAATCCGTTTTTAGTGATTCATGGTGATATTCTGACTGATATACATTTAGATGAGGTATTTGAGTTTCATCTGCAGGAGGCAACACATGCGACAGTGATCGTTAAACCAAAACTGGGGATGAAACAGTATGGACAAGTCTTCATTCAAGGCAATCGAGTGACAACTTTCTCTGAGACCGGCACTGATAGTGGTATTAGCCTGATAAATACCGGTGTCTATGTCTTAAATAGAGAAGTGCTTAGTCTTATTCCTGCCAAGAAAATTAGCTTTTTAGAAAATGATATTTTTCCGCATTTAGCTAGGAAAAATCAACTGCGTGCCTACTTTTTTCAAGGACTTTGGTACGACATCTCGACTCCGACACAGTATAATCAGGCTGTTTCAGACTGGCAAAACCCCACCTAACTTCTCTATACTAGAAGCTGTACATGAAAAAAAGTTTGTCATTTTTTCTCACACTCAATGTCTGGATTATCCTTGCAGTAGCAGTTGTTTTGCGGTTGCCTAATTTGGGAGGCTCATTTTGGCTTGATGAAGCAGCCCAAGCACTTGAAAGCACGCGGCCTTTTAATCAACAACTGCAGATTGCCGAAGATTTTCAACCCCCACTACTACATCTGCTCGTTCATTTTGCTGCACAAGTTTCCCAGACAGAAGTCTGGCTGCGGATATGGGGGGCACTGCTTCCTGGCCTAGTGACTATCTATGCTACCTACAAAATTGCTGAAGTGGTATTTTCTAAAAAAGTCGCTGTAGTAGCAGCACTACTTCTAGCAACTTCTTCATTCCATATCTTTTATTCTCAGGAACTACGCCCATACTCACTTTCTGCTGCATTGGCAGCGCTAAGTTGGTTACTCTTGGTGCGAGTCTGTTATTCTAAAAAAGAATTTTCTGGGAAGTACATACTTGGCTACACTCTGGCTACAGCTTTAGGTTTGTACTCCACGTACCTCTATCCATTTGTAGTACTCTCTCAAGCAAGTTATATTTTTTGGAAAGAGCGACAGTATCTAAAGCCGTACGTACTAAGTACAGTAATTGCTGGATTGCTGTTTATTCCTTGGGTGCCCTACTTACTTGAACAGCTGCATGTTGGGCAAAACTTGCGACAGTCATTGCCCGGTTGGGAGGCAGTTGTTTCAATTCCGCAACTGAAGTCCCTGCCACTCACTTTTGGAAAGTTTTTATTTGGGGTGCTCAACATTGAGATAACGAGCTTTTTTATTATCACAACTGGTATTTTTCTTATTTCTATTTGCTTTGCAGTTTGGCGTATCAGGCAACTGCACCTGTCTTTTTATAGATCCCGTGAGCTTGCCTTGCTCACGTGTTGGCTTCTCCTGCCGCTTATTGTTTCTTGGCTTACGTCATTTATTTTACCGATTGTTCAACCAAAACGACTGTTATATCTTTTACCAGCATTTTATATGAGTGCGGTAGCGGTTGTTCTACAAAGTACGCTACTGCAGTATAAACAGAAAACCATACGTCTACTGTTGCAGCAAACAATTGCTCCACTAGCAATCGCGATTTTATTCCTCCTTAATATCACTTCACTGATTGCCTACAGCACCAATCCACTCTATCAGCGTGAGAATTGGCGATTACTGCACCAACAAATTTTAGAGCGGTATCCTCGCGAGTCAGTCGTGGTTTTCGCTTTTAATGCTGCATTTGCGCCTTGGCAGTGGTACGATGATGGCAGTTATCCAGTAGTTGCTACAGGCTCTCTTACGACAGCCTCCCAAGGTGAGGTAACTGAGCAGCTCAAAAAAACAAGTGATTATTCATATATCCTTGTTTTTGATTACTTGCGAGATTTAACTGATAGAGAGAGAAAAATTGAAACAGCCCTCCAAGATTTGGGCTTTAGCGAACGGGAGGTTTTTGGACTACCCGGGATCGGATTTGTACGTGTCTTTGCCCGCCAAGATGGTGTGCTGAGTTAGGAACTATGCTACAGGTAGGTATTGATATAACTGCTGCAATTTACGGACGAGGTGTATCAAGGTATACCACCAATTTAGTCCGTGCCTTGCTTGCGAGCCCAAAAGTTCGGCTTACCTTATATGGCTCATCACTTCGCCAGAGAAACGAGTTGCTAGCTATCGCCGAGGACTTAAAAAAACAAACAGCGAGTAAAGCTGAAACCGTTATTCAATCGTATCCACCTTCACTTTTTAACTTTTTGTGGAATAAGGTCGGGTACCCAAAAATCAAAAGTCTTTTGCCTACTGTCAACGTTTTTCATTCCTGGGACTGGTTGCAGCCTCCAGATCGTGATCTTCCACTTGTTTCTACCATCCACGATTTAGCGTTAGTACAGTTTCCTGAAACTGCACATCCCAAAATTAAAGCAATGCATGAGCAATCTTGGAAAATTTTGCGAGAACGCAAAGCAGAGATCATTGCGGTCAGCAGGGCAACAAAAAATGATATTGTAAAACTACTTGATATACCAGAAGAAAGAGTTCATGTAGTCTATGAGGCTTTACCTGTAGAGGTGCAGCAAGTTGCAGAAAACCTCACCGAGGATGAAGAAGCAATTCTTAAGGCAAAACTACAGCTTGAAAAGCCGTACATTTTATTTGTTGGCACCCGAGAGCCACGCAAAAATCTGACTCGTCTGATTGAAGCCTGGCTACCTATGCATGATGTAGTGGAGTTAGTGATTGCAGGAGACGTGGGTTGGGATGATAGTGATAAAAAGTTTGCTGCTGTTGCAAACCTGCGCTTTTTGGGTCGTGTGACTGATCAAGAATTGTCAGTTTTATACACCAATGCAAAACTGTTTGCTTTCCCATCACTTTACGAAGGTTTTGGACTACCCATTCTCGAAGCGTTTTATCATGGAACACCGGTTGTGACCTCAAACACTTCCAGCATGCCTGAAATCGCAGGCAATGCAGCTGAGCTGGTTGATCCTCTATCTGTAGAGAGTATTCGTGCTGGTCTAGAAAAAGTCCTACATGAGTCAGATGATGAACAAAAGGTGCGTGTACAAAAAATGATAATTAGACAACATATGTTTAATTGGGAAAAAGTAGCTAGTGAAACAATAGCTGTCTACGAAAAAGCTACGCAAACTACATAAAGGCAATTCTGCGATTACTTTTTATGAAAAGGGTGTCCTCTAAGCCAAAAAAAAGATATACAATAGGTATAAATGCACTCTTTTTAGTACCTAATCGTGTGGGTGGTACTGAGTATCATCTGCGATCGTTTTTAAAAGAGCTAGATCATGCTGATTCTGAGTTTACCTTTATAGTGTTTTGCAACCAAGAAAACGCAGATACCTTCTCATTTGCTCATAAAAACTGGAAGAAAGTAGTTTGTCCTGTTCCTGCCAAGTACCGAGCGCTGCGAATACTCTATGAGCAGTTCTTATTACCCCAGAGAGCAAGGGGAGAAAACTGTGACTTACTCCATTCATTTGGCTATTTTGGTCCACTATATACTGCCATGCCACATGTTGTGACAGTTCATGATGTAAATTGGAAAGATCACCCAGAAGATTCATCTCGATTTACAAATTTACTCCTACGCCTTCTTTGTGAACAGGGTATGAAAACGGCAGCAAAAATCATGACAGTTTCACAGTTTAGTGCTCAAAGGATCCAACATTACTTTCCACACCTTTCTGCAAAAATTGCGGTGATACCTTCAGGGGTTGATCAACTTTTCAATAAAAGCTCGAAATACTTGCAGAGTAAGGTAGCAGAAAAGAAACAACTTCTGTGCGTCAGCTCCTTTTATCCGCATAAACGTGTTCTGTATTTACTTGATTTGTGGGAAGTTTTACAACCGCGACTGCCTGGATACCAACTGGTTATAGTGGGGCAAAATGGACTAGATATGCCTGCTGTACTCAAAAGGATCGCAGAACTATCGAATGTTACCCATTATCATAAAGTAAGCTTTACTATATTACATCAGTTATATTACTCGGCAGCAGCTGTAATTCAACCAAGTGTCTACGAAGGTTTTGGGTACCCAGTATATGAAGCCCGTGCTCTTAATAAAAAGGTGGTTGTGGGTGCTCGCAAACTCTATGATGAGAAAATGCAAAATCAACTCTCAGAACTTAGTTTTAATCCGAAAAAAGACGCTCTGATGATCGAAAGTCTCTTACAGAGTACAAAAAAATATACACCATTTACCCTCAGCTATAAAACAGCAATACGTAGGCTTGAGCAGTTGTATCGGGAAGTACCTCAATGAAAAAGCTCAGAGTCGCCATTTTGCACAATATCGTAGCGCCGTATCGCTTCCCACTCTTTAATGCACTAGCTAAACAAGACCTTGATCTAACTGTTTTATTCTTAGCAGCAGGCGCAAAGAACAGAAAGTGGGATCTATCCCAGTATCGGCAGCAAATCAAGTTTACCTACAAAGTACTGCCAAACTTCCGCTTGGTTTTGCCACTGAAAGACTATACTGAGTACATCATCAATCCTACAATTTTTTTTGAGCTGCAAAAGTACGATCTTGTTATTACTGCAGGATGGTTGGACTTTTCTTGTCAGATGACCTATATCCTTAAAAAATTCTATGGCTATCGCTGTATACTCTGGTCTGAAAGTACGCAATACGAAACAAGCTGGCAGCGATCATTGACGCTTCCATTTGTGCGTTGGATCGTAGGTATGGCAGATACGTATATTGCAATTGGTAAACGTTCCAGAGAATATTTAGTGAAGTTGGGCGCCAACTCAAAAGAGGTGTTTACTGCTATCAGCACTGTTGATGTAGCACACTTTGCAAAAGAAAGTAGGCTAAATGAGCAAGCACGACAGCACTTAAAGCAAAAACTTGGGATTCCAAAAAACAACAAAGTGTTACTCTATGTTGGGCAGTTTATTGAGCGCAAAAATGTAAAGGTTCTTTTTAAAGCTCTGGAGCTACTCCCTAAAAATTTTACTCTCCTCTTGGTTGGGTATGGGCCACTGGAAGAGTCGTATCGAGAATATGCTGCTACACACAGGCAAACTTCTATCTGCATTGTGCCACATCAAGAAGTGAACTATTTGCCGCACTACTATGGTATTGCAGATGTATTTGTGTTACCTTCTCTAGAAGAGACCTGGGGACTTGTAGTAAACGAAGCAGCTGCGGCTGGCTTGCCTGTTATTGTTTCAGATACAGCTGGCTCTGCAGGAGATTTAGTAGTACCTGGCAAGAATGGTTTTACTTTTGATCCAGAAGATGTCAGAGCACTCGTTGCTGCTGTCCAAGCATGTACCGCCAATTCAGAAAGGCAAAAAGAGATGTCTGAGTACTCACGAAAAATAATTAAAAATTGCACACCTGAAAAAGCGGCAACTTCCTTTTATACCGCTATTTCTGCTGCGATTAGAGACTAGTACAGTATGCAAAAAATAGCGACCCCATTCTTTTCAATTATAACCTGCACCCGCAACTCTGAAAAGTATATTGCACAAAATATCGATTCCGTTAGGAAGCAGAGCTATAAAAATTTTGAACACATCGTTATTGATGGGCACTCCCAAGATGGCACACTACCGTTTCTCAAAAGTATCCAGAAAGAATATCCGCACTTGAGAATTTACACTGCAGTTCCTCGAGGCATTTCTGATGCTTTAAATACTGGCATACAGTACAGCACTGGCAGGTACATCATTCATTTGAATTCAGATGATTATTTTCATAGCAGAGATGTTTTGTCGCAGGTTGCTCAGCTACTACATGATAGACCCAGGATTGAAGTACTGTATGGAAAAATTCAAACCATTGAAGACAATACCACACCGATTGGCGTTTTTCCTCGCTATTCACTTTTGCAGTTGGCTAATCCGGTTGTACTTCGGTACTTCAACTTTGTACCCCATCAAGCAACCTTTGTCCACAAGTCAGTCTTTAAAAAATATGGAGTATTTGACAATAAACTTGTGGCAAACATGGACTACGACTTTTGGTTAAGAATAATTTCACACACGCAGTGGCAGTTTATCGATCTCATTATCAGCAACTACAGAGTGAGAAGTGGGGCGCAGTCGAGTAGTAAAGACAACAAAAAAATAAATGCGCAACACCTACGAGTTGTTTTATCAAGGCATCTCACGCAACTAGAAGTAGTTGTTGTAGAGTTTTTTAATATAGTATTAGCTAGACTTTACAAGATGAGTAGATAGTAGTAGTGTGACAATACTTTGAAAGTAGTGATGTTTACTAAATCATATTTAAAATCATGTCCAGTCTGTGCATCAAAAGAAATTCAGTTTAACCATCGTAGATCAGATGATCGATATGGATATCTAGGCTGGCATGCTGTATATAGATGTGCTGTCTGTACCGCATATTTTTTACAAGATCCTGTTGCTGAGAGTGCTATGGGTGAGCTTTATGAACGGTACTATCCGTCACTGCATGCTCCCAAACCTTCACTCCTACATACTCTGACGCATAGAATACCTTTTTTCCTGCGTTTATTTAGAAAGTTAGTTGGTACCGTCCCGCTGATCGAAAGAATCCCAAAGGGGGCAAAAGTACTTGACGTCGGCTGTGGTTTTTATCCTGAGCTTGCCTCTGAAGTTCGTGCTCAGCAGTTAGATTGGACTGGTCTTGAGATAAATGAAAAAATTGTGGCAAAGATTAAAGAAGCGGGATTAGCCTGCTATGCAGGTATCCCTGAAAGCTGTGTGATACAAGAAAAGTTTGATTATATTTTGTTAAGTCAAGTTATTGAACATCAAAGCAAAGTAGTGGCAAATATTCGGGCGCTAGCCAGATTACTCAACCCACAGGGTAGAATTATTATACTTACTCCATCAACAGATTCTATGTACCTCAAGAGGTATGGCAAAAAATGGCTGCATTGGCATACTCCCTATCACACGGTCATTTTTAATAAAAAGAGTATACGTATGCTTGCCAACCAAGCTGCTTTAGTAGTTGAATCTTACACAACCTACACACCAACCTATTGGTATGTTTTACAGAAAAACTTTAGATTGGTCTTTGGGAAAGAAAACCACTCAGTAAAAGGTACTCTGAGTATTTTGCCGCTTGTTTTTCACTCGCTGCACCTACGTCTTCGTGATATGCTTGCAGCTGATACCAATGATTGTATGTACTGTGTATTAAGAAAGTCTAAGTAAGGTAACCTATGTCTGAAATTATTAAATACATAGTACTACCAACAATTAAAGATGACTGCAGTTTGAGCATAGCAGAATTTAAAGACTTGCCATTTCCTATCACACGAATCTACTATATATACGACTTGAAGCGTAATATTCCTAGAGGATTTCATGCACATAAAAAAACAAGTCAAGTAATTTTTTGTTTACGGGGAAAAGTAAGGCTTGTTTTAGAATCATCGGAAGGAAGGGCAGAGTGCGTATTAGATACTGCCTCGGAGGGGGTCTTGCTTGATATTATGGTTTGGCATGAAATGCATGATATGACCGAAGATACGCTGTTGCTTGTTCTTGCATCACGTGCGTATGAGGAATCTGATTACATCAGAAGTTATACAGAGTTCAAAAAACTCTTGTAGTACTTTCTGATGGTTTATATTTGTTATTGCTATTTATATATGTTCATTCATCTGTTTACGAAAATGTCGCACTACACGGGGAAAACATGGATTAATACGTATTGGTTGTTTGTAGACCAAGCAGTTCGAATGGGTGTGGGTTTTTTTACGTTGCTATTTGTAGCCAGAGCACTTGGTCCAGAAAACTTTGGAATATTGAATTGACCTGCTCCCCATAAAATGCACAGTAACTGTAAAATAGCAGTACAGCGAAAGGTGGGGATATGGCAGGGATAGCACGGGAGGTGAAGGTAGAGATATTGACGAAGGTGTGAGCTGGTGAGAAGGTAATGGAGTTGTCAAAACAGTACGGGGTGAGTGACTTCACCTACATTCCATTCCAGAAGAAGTTTATATACTTAGCCACAATTATGGATCTGTTCACCAGAGAAATTGTAGGTTGGCATATTTCAAAGACACATACCAAGTATTTAGTATTAGAAGCATTTCTTGATGTACTCATCAATCAAGAAATGACTCCACCACAAGTTATTCATTCAGACCAAGGCTGTGAGTACACAGCGCAAGAATACACCAGCTTCGTTCAGAGTTTTGGTACTATAGTCTCGATGAGTACAAAAGCCTCACCATGGGAAAATGGCTATCAAGAATCATTCTTCAACAACTTCAAAACAGATCTAGTACTAGACGGTAAAACAGGCTATACTTACAAATCAGGTGACATACAAAAGTTGCTATCTGCTTTACAAAATGTACGAATAAAAGTATGAATAAACAGTATATCCAAAAAGTAGCACTAGCGACTGATCCGTAAGTACAAGCTCTAAAAGTTTTCAAACAGAGATATGTCTAAAAAGTTATTAGAATTAATTCAATTACCAACTATAACTGATGATTGTGAGCTCACTGTTGCTGAAAATTCACACCTCCCATTTGCTATTCAAAGAATTCATTATATTCATAATATGAAAAATAGTGAGCCTCGGGGAATGCATGCTCATAAAAAAACAAAGCAAATTCTTTTTTGTTTACATGGAAGTGTACGGATGGTGTTGGAGTCAGTGCTAGGTAAGGAAGAATATATTTTGAGTGACCCACCACTGGGAATTCTCCTAGATGCTTATGTTTGGCATGAAATGCATGATATTTCCTCTGATACTATCCTACTTGTATTAGCTTCTCACACTTATGAAGAAGCTGACTTCTTCAATGGACTACGATCTCAGGCTGCGTATTATTCAACAAACTAAATGGCAATTTTTTGACAATGTTGTATGTAAATTTAGAGTGAGAAGGGGTGCACAATCGGCTGATAAAGATAATGCTGTAGCTAATCGTAGTAACTTAGAGATTGTTCTGAAAAGACACCTGAATTTTTTTGAATATAGAATAGCAAAAGTAACTAATCTATTAATTGATATGATCAATACTGTTTACCGCTAATATGAAATTACTTATTTCAATTTTTAAAAACATATTGCCATTCAATCATGATGGTGCTCGAGGCAAGGCATTGATAAATACGTACTGGCTCATTTTAGACCAGGTAATCCGAATGTGTTTAGGTTTTTTTATCCTGGGAATCATTACAAGAAATATTGGTGCATATTCATTTGGACAGCTCAACTATGCAATTGCATTTGTCTCATTATTCAGTGTACTAACAACGCTTGGTATTGATAGAATAATTGTAAAAGAGATTGTTGAAGATCAAAAAAATTATATACTCACACTAGGTACCAGCTTTTATTTAAAATTTTTTGGGAGTTTCTTATTAATTGCCGTAAGTGTTTTGACATCGATATTTGTTTTCGGTAATAATCAAACTACAACGGGGCTAATACTAATTTTTTCATTCTCATATATATTTCAGACATCAGACGTAATCGAGTTTTTATATCAGTCAAATCTAGAGGCAAAGTATATTGTTATCATTAAACTAATTACCTTCTTGATATCATCAATTCTAAAAGTTGTCATTGTACTTAACACAAAAAGCATACTAGGATTAGCAAGTATTTATCTGCTTGAAAGCATACTGTCTGCTTTGTTTTTATTCATTTTATTTAAATTTCACCATGGAAATTTTTTATTATCATTTAATACTACTAAAGCTAAGAAACTGCTTTCGGAAGGCTTGCCCCTTTTATTTGCCACACTATTTGTGACTATTTATATGAAAATTGATCAAGTTTTTTTGCAATATTATTCTGATTCAACAGCAGTAGGTCTGTATTCAGCTGCTGTAAGAGTGTCTGAGATACCATTTTTTGTTGGAACAATTATCACAACAGCTGCATTCCCATTAGTTATAAAGGCTAAGAAACTTGGTCGTATTAAATACGTGTATAGATTTAGACTTCTCCTCAGCGTTTTAACATACTCAGCGTTTCTGATTTCAATTACTTTCTATATTTTTTCAGACTTACTTATTTCTGTAATTTTTGGTAGTAGTTTTGCTGCTGCTTCTGCGATACTCAGAATCCACGTTTGGTCACTGTTATTTGTCTTCATTGGATTAGCACAGGGTATTTGGTTGATTGGTGAAGGAGAAACAAAACTCTCATTCGCATTTACTGTAGTCGGAGCACTTATCAATGTAATATTAAACATTATTCTAATACCAATTTATGACGGAAAAGGAGCTGCATTTGCAACCTTAATCTCATATATGTTTGCGGCATTTTTAGCAAACTTCTTTCTAAAAAAAACACGTGTACTTGGGATAATGCAGATTAAATCTTTATCACCACAACTGCTTTTAAATGTGATAAGGAAGAGAGGTATTTAATTCTATGACACTGAAATATTTTATGAATAAGTTGGAAGAAACATATCGAACTTTGATTGGACAATCAAATGTCATATATTCTCAAGATGGGGAAGACATTATATTTAATAGTTTATTTAAAAATAAAAGTAATGGCTTCTATGTAGATGTTGGAGCACATCATCCGTATCGCTTTTCAAACACTTATTTACTATATAAAAAGGGTTGGTCCGGAATAAATATTGATGCAACACCTGGAACAAAGAAAATATTTGATCAAGTCCGTAAAAGAGATATTAATCTTGAATTAGCTATTTCTGAAAAATCTGGGGAGTGCTATTTATACCAATTTTCAGAGCCAGCTTTAAATTGTATCAAAGATATTGATGATGACTATGTTCCCAGCAGTGACCATAGCAGATCTAAGATAAAATCTCTAACACTTCGAGAGGTTTTTAAAATGTACTTGAAAAAGTCTAAAATAGATTTATTACTAGTAGATACTGAAGGATATGATCTCGCAGTGCTTAAATCGAATGACTGGTTAAAATATTGCCCCACTGTAGTAATGGTTGAAATTGGTACAAGATCAATAGATTTAATCTCAAGTACAAAGTTACATGCATTTTTAACTACAAAAAGGTATAAACTTGCTTATAAGACATACAGAAATGCAATTTACTTAAAAGAGTAGAGATATGATGATTAAATGAAAATACTGAAAATTCCTTCATTCTATCCAAAGTACCTAAGTGTTTTTTACCCTTTACCAGAGTGGAAAGCTATTTTTAGAACGATCGCAGATTTAGGAGCCGCTGTGGTTATAGGGCATCACCCTCACGTAATACAAGCACACGAATCTTACAAAGAGTCAAATATTTTCTATAGTCTTGGCAACTTTTACTTTGATACACAACTGGATACACCTGAAACTTCTGTGGGGTACGCACTTTCACTTGAGGTGAGTGGAAGAAAAATAAAAAACTATCAGTTAGTGCCAATTAAAGCATCAAAAAATTCTGTGGAGTGTGCAACAGCTCAAGAAGCAAAGAACTGTATTTCTGCAACAAAAATATTCTTTTCATCAAGGTATGAACATGTAGTAAATACAGAATCTCTAAAACTACTATATACAAGATATATTGGGTATTATTGGTGTGCGCTAACTGGTATACGGGTGAAAAACAATTTTCTACAAGTTTTTTTTGTGTTTATTAAGTTATGTATGAGGAAGCCTTTGTTGAATCAGCTGTTTTTTCTACATAACATTCGTATTGAGTCTCATAGATGGGTAGTTGAACGTGCACTTCAATTTGAAACAGACAAAAACATTGTATGAAAATTTTAAAGATAACCACATTTTATCCAGAATATTTAAAGTATATATATACTAAACGACAATCACTCAAAAATTCTTCATATATTGAACAGCTGCAGTATTTGAATTATGATGCCTTTGGTTGGGCAGATTTTTGGTCAAATGCTTTGAAGAGCAGTGAATTTGAGATGCTGGAGGTAACAGCAAATAATGAGTATCTGCAGAAGGCATGGCTCCGCGATCAAGCTGGAAAGAATGCAAAAAAAAATTGGTATTATGAAGTACTAATTGAACAGGTAAAAAGTTTTAATCCTGACCTTCTTTTTTTTGAAGATCGAAGTATAGCAAAAGAGTTAATACAGCAGCTCAAACTGAACAGTAAAAGTTTGAGAGCTACAATAGCATGGTGTGGAACACCATATACAAATATATCAGAGTTTAGTGAATTTGATCATGTGATTGGCTGTGTTCCCGAATTGAATGCAACTTTAGCTCAGGGAGGATTGAATGTTTTCAACCTAAGTCATGCATTTGATGAGCGTATCTTAAACCGCTTACCAAAAAACTTGAGCAAAAAACATAACTTGTCATTTGTGGGTCAAGTACTTAAAGATGCTGGTATGCATTCAAATAGATACGAATATATTAGAAAGCTCTGTGAAGAAACTGACATCTCAATTTACTCACCTTCACTCAAAAATAGTTGGTTTGACATGACAAAAAGAATAGCTTATCAAGTGGTTGGAGCTGTTTTACAACTACTCAGTACTAATACTCAAGTAAGTAAGATTATAAAAGGTAATCATGCATTTAAGGGATTTTCGAATTATGCAATCGAAACCGCTAGAATAGCTAGCAAGATTCTGGATAAAACAGAAGCTCCAATCTATGGTCTTGAGATGTTTCAGCTTCTGAAAGAATCAAAAGTGTGCTTTAATATTCACATTGAGGCATCAAAGAACTCAGCATCAAATATGAGATTATATGAGGTGACTGGGGTGGGGAGTTGTTTATTAACAGACCATAAAGAAAACCTGATTGACTACTTCAAACCCTATAGGGAAGTTATGCCATACTATAGTCCAGAAGACTGTATTGAAAAAGCAGTGTGGTTGAATGCGAACCCAGAGAAAAGAGAAAAGATTGCAAAAAATGGCCAGGTAAGAACAATACGTGATCATACATTTCAGAATAGATCTCAAGATTTAATAAAAATTTTAAAAAAGATAGCAAAATGAATACAATAAGACTATTTATCAGAGATTGGCTACTACCACCAAGGTTAGTTGATCTTCTTACCATGAATCAAAAACAGGTTAGCTGGGAAGGCACCTTCAAAACATGGAAAGACGCAAAGGTATATGCGACTGGTTACGAAAGTCCAAACATACTAAAAAAAGTGTTGGATTCAACCCGTAAAGTCGTTACTGGCCAAGCAGCCTATGAACGTGATTCTGTTGCTTTTGTTTTACCAGACTATAACTGGCCGTTTGCTACAATGTTATTTTGGATTTTCAGCAAGGAGAAAAAAAAGGTAACTGTTGTTGATTTTGGCGGATCACTAGGATCACTCTATTTTCAACACAGAGCACTCTTTACTTCTCTTCCACTGAAGTGGCATGTAGTAGAACAGTCACATTTTGTTGAGGCTGCAAATAAATATCTCAATGAGCGCTCACTTGCATTTTTTAAAAAAATTGAAGACTCTGAACGTGTCTCAAAGGGTGATGTACTACTCCTTTCAGGTGTCGTGCAGTACTTAGAGAACCCACACTCATTTATAAGTGGAGTATTAGAATCAAACTATAAATATATTTTGATTGAAAGAACAGCTTTCTTTGATCACCCAAGTACCCCGGACCGATTAACCATACAGATTGTGAAAGAGCCAATCTATGAGGCAAGATACCCTGCCTGGTTTTTTTCAGAGCAGAAATTTTTGAAACATTTCGAAAAAAAATATCAAATTTGTTTCTCATTTAGAGACGAGGGTGGTTCAATGAGGGGTACAACCTATAAAGGAATGCTGTTAAAACTAAAACAGTAATGAGCTATGTATACCAGAAGATACTGTACTTTATTTGATAAA
>JBILVZ010000043.1:0-6395 GCA_044370175.1 Methylococcaceae bacterium | reverse complement strand
AGTCAGCTCTGGTATGAGTCATTTGTATAATACTCATAATTGGCCTAATGAAAAAAATACAGTATGATAAGCCTGTATATGGAAGAACCATCACTTATCATTCCTTCACAACCTTCTTCCAACAATCTTCCTCCCAACACACCGCCCGGAATGAATACATCGTCTAGTCCTCAACCACAACAAAAATGGCTGCGAATAGGAATATTTGCTGGCGCAATGACCATAGTACTTTTGATTGGTATTGTGTTACGTGGTCCATTGCTGGATTTTTTTATAACTCCTCATGGTTTGAGTGCATTACCCCTAGCTTCTCTCTCTCCCACACTTGTTCCTCTCTCTGATATACAACCAGCTACTGAATCAAGTGCGAATACGCCACTTTCGCATTCCAGCCCTACTCCAAGTGCAGTACCAGCTGTTTATACAATGAATGTCTTGGTTCTGAGTTACTTTCCTTTGACAGCCGATGGTCAAACTATTGATATACAGGTGACTGGCGACTGGGGTGAGCCATACCAATCTACATTGCTTAAAACTCGCGAACAAACCCAAAATTTAAAAAATGCTTTAGAAAAAGGCACCAAGTATCTTGGCTATAAAAATCCCGCTGCACCGAGTAGTCTGAAGTATACAATTTTAGATACAAAAGAATACACCACTGCTGTACCAATGCGTGATGATGGTTCACGTAAGCCAAACTATAAGGGCATTTTGCTTAATCATGACATTTGTGATTTAGTGGATACGCAGGGATTAACCGAGGTGTGGATTTGGGCGTACCAAGGTCCTACTCATCCTGATAGCACCTATCCATACCTTAATATTGCAGAATCTAAAATGGCTGGACCACATGGTGATATTAGTAATAGTTACCGTGAGGGTGACATGCCAGTCTGTTCTAAGACGTATCGAGTCTATACATTTAATTACCAACGTGGCACGCAGTCCGCGTTGCATTCCTGGGGACATCAGTTGGAAAGTGAGATGGAAGCAGTGGATAGAAATTTATTTAGAACACTTTGGCAAGGCATGGGCTCTGCAGTCAAAGAGAAAAGAGTGGCCCGTTGTGGTGATGTTCACTTTCCACCCAATGCGACAGCTGATTATGAGTATGCAAATGAAACGCCGTATCAGGCAAACTGCTTGAGCTGGAATCCAAATGAAACAGTAGCAACAGAAACCATTAGCTGTAAAAACTGGGGCTGTGCTGACATCAGTGATAGTAATAATGCTGAATTAAATTACTTGATTTGGAATATGCAAAATATACCCGGCATTGATAATGGCATATCATATGACGGTGAGATACTTTCCAACTGGTGGGCCGTTCATGCAGATTTTGATACGGCAATGAATAAGCGGACTTTAGTTGTGAGGTAATTTACAGTTTCGTTGTTTTGCTAAAACTTGAATGACTACTAAAGCCTGAGGCACGTTCTCCACCAGATGACATAGCTAGACCAAACTGCATGGCAGCTTTGTAGTTGAAACCGGGGAGTTGGTGTTGCTCCATAATACCGATTCGAAAAGTTGTCAAACCAAATAAGAGTTGATATGGATGCTGAGTTAAGTTGTTTGCAGCAAATAAAGTGAGCGGGATAGCATGCCGTTCAAACCAGAGTCCACCTTTGGTGATAATAAAACTATCCTCAGAGATCTCTATCGAAGTTTTAAAAACGTATAACAAAGTATTGAGAATAAAAAGGCCAAGTACTATAGCTGTTGTACTCAGTCCATAGACAAGAGCCGTATCCATCTCCGCTTCACCACTCCTAGCCACACCTTCTGGTGAAAACAGAATAATACAAGCCATGAAAATTACGGCTGCGTAGAGTGGAAAAGCTAAAAGCAGATGAGGAATGAAGTAATAAGGTAAGTACCATTTGCTTGGTGAAAGAGAAAGTTTTTTTGTTGACATAAGAGTATTATATCTCACTATGCACCTAGTTTTAAACTACCACTCTCCCACCATCAGATGTTTGCTAAGCCAAGTGTGACGAATGATCCTGGTTGAACTCCTGAGTTTTAAAACAGATAAATTTTTTAATTTATCTGTATTACATCAGTTAAGACGGTAGCTACATATCCTACTTTTGCTTCGACGGGAACACTTGAAGTTTTTTCATGCGCCATAGTGATTTCTAAATCTCTGAGTACTTTGTTGGTTATTTGTATGATGCAGCTGCAATTTGTGTCACAGTAAGATGTAAATAATCTGCTTTGAGATTAACACTACTTGTGAAAGCTTCAAGATTTTTCAGGTGGAACTCACTGGGAAGTGAGATGTCCTTTTGTTTTTCGGAAATAATCTTGAAGTGCCGCAACTCGAGGAGTAATATCGACGTTCTTGAGCTTGCCAGCATCATAATCTTTGAGATCTTTGAGTGCTTTGGAGTATTGGAAGTTCACCGCACGAACATCACTGTCGGAAGCAACAATGTATTTTTTGCCAAAGATGAATTCAAGTAATTTTTTCATGTAGCTTTATTATAGCAAATTAACGTCTATAGCCACGATCTGAGCGATGTGGGTAGTAACTTTATTTTAGCACTTACGTTTCCTCACCACCACACGTGCTATGCTATTGAATTCTCCCCTAGTATTTGTATGCAATTATTGTTAAAACTTTAATCTATACTCTATGGAATCTCCAAAATATACATCACAGAGATCAAATGATAAGGTTCAAGCATTGATTTCCAATTCTCCTTCTAGAGAGCGTGATTTAAATACGATGCTGGGGGGAAATTCAGAGATACATACTTCCAAGCCTGGAGAAGCAAAACGAATTGATATCTGGACGGAATCAGTTTTCTACCAGTTTTTTAATGAATTTAAATCAGTGTATCGACAGAAATTTAAGGATGGGCTCGTTGAAATAATGGGTGATGAAGCAACTGCACAGTTCTTACAAGCAGTTTCTCTCTGGGGTGATGGTAAATCTAAGCGGGTGAAGGATCCACTAGTGCTGGGTCTGAAGCGTTCAGTAATGCATGCAGTAAAAATGACTACAGCAGAGGCAGCTTCTTTGCAAAAAACTGCACCTGCACGAATTGCAGCAGAAATACAGGAAGATGTTGATGATGCAGAAGTTGATGAGGCTGAAGGTGACTTTGAACTTACGAATGATGAAGTATTTGCTATTCTTGAGCTGAATCAAAAGTTGCTTGCTGAAAGTATTAGTGAATGTAATACTTGGCTTCAAAAGATTAATGCTGAGCCAATTAGTATAAATGAGGTGCTCTGTTTTAGAGGGATGACGTTTCAGGAACCGCAGTTTACTAAGGCTCGTGAAGCGTATGACCCGCGTGAGTACATCACTTCTTTTTCTTTGTCTCAATCTGCTGCCGAGCAGTTTGCCACAATGCGTGATCCCGCTCAAGGACAGTCAGTGATGCTGTGTAGTTTTTTGAATGATATTTCAGATAGAATTTTATTTTTTAGTCCGTTTGTAGATATGCCCACACTGCAATTTGAAGTGGGTGTGGTACCGTTTAAAACCCAACATTACTGCCACTCACTGGGATATGAAAATTATACGTCTGAGGACGGAAAAAATCTGAAAGTGGATTTCTATATGTTGGATCACAAAACTACATTTGAAGAATAATATTTTCATATAGAGTGGCTACGCCACTGTTTGTAATCACAGTGTTCGTGGGCACTCTTCTCCTGTAATCTTTATCTAGTTTATTGGGTGCGGGTCAACTGATATGGTTTTAATCATCCTTACTTAGTAAGTCCGGGAGGCAAGGTATCCCAAGGGTATACTACTCCCAACTCAAAATAGCGATATACAAAGTAGAGTGGCCAAGATATCGTTACAATCACTCCACGAAGTATTTTTTGAAGCGTGAGAGTTTCGAGACAGTTTTCATATTCTAATAGAACTGGATTAGGTTCATCACCTATTTGCATATAGAAACCTGGATCTATTGGATCTGGACAATAGACATCATTCATTCCATAAAAAATCCCGAGTAACAACCCAATACTTAGGTAAATAACGATGCCTACTTTAATAGATTTTTTCATGCCTTAAATTTTAGCACTTTCCTCACCACCACGCACTCCATTGTGTGGGGTATCTCCTCCCTGAGGCAAAGTGCTGAGTCGGGATGCTGGGTGATAAGCTTCGTGAGTGTGCTCCCTCAGACGCCGTGGTCACCAAACCACTGACGATCTAGTGAGAGGTCCAATTTACATAAAAATGCTTCATTAACAATTTAAATTTTTTAGTTACTATTCACAATATGGCACTTGTAGTTTCAGCAGATAGATTAAAAGAAACATTGCCTGGTTATTCTCCAGAAAAATCAGAGCAATTTCACACAGAATCTGCAAAACTAGCTGATAAGCAGTTTTATACTGCATTAAAGGAAAATGAACTTGAAAGTGTCGTTTTAATGAATGGTGGAACAGCTTCAGGTAAAACTGAGTTCTTAGCTACGCAGTTGGTTAATAAGCCATATATTATTTTAGATGCCACGCTTTCTAGTGAAGAAGGTGCAAAAATTAAACTCAGAAGTATTTTAAAAGCGAAAAAGAGGCCCTTAGTATATTCAGTTATTCCAGACGATTTAGGAAGAGCTTTTATTGCATTTTTGCACAGAGATAGAAAGTTTAGTCCTGATCACTTTTATAGAACACACTCAGACTCACGAAGAGTACTTCTGTGGATTATTAAAAACTTTCCTCAAATAGAAGTCCACATAGTTGAAAGCTCATACACAAAAGATCAAAATTTGCTATTTACTGGTTTAGTATTTGATTCACAGCAAGAGTTGAGGAAACATGTTGAGAGTATACAGCTCTCAGAAACTGATATAATTCAAATAACCAATGCAGAATTGGGAAAGTAGCTATGAAGAAGATTGTATATAAAACCAACCAGAATAATCCTGAAGTAAAGGCATATAAGGCTGCTGTGGAAAAAGGTAAAAGCAGTCAACATGTTTTACCTAGGAATGGTGAGTGGATTGTAAAAAAAGCAGGCTCATCAAGTGCTACAAAAACCTTTGAAACGCAGAGTGAAGCACGAGAATTTGCTCAAAATATAGCAAGAAATCAGGGAACAGCTTTATTCGTACACGGGAGAGATGGCAGAATTAGGGATAGAAGAGATTTTTAGTAAATTTTTTTCCTCACCACCACACACTCCACTCTCCGACCATCCAGCGCCTGCCAAGCCAAGTGTGACGAATGATCCTGCTCAAACCCATGCGCTGCATAAAACCCAAAAGCATCGTGTTCAGGATTTTGTTCTTTGCTGTATGGATGCCGTGCATCGAGCGCTTCCACTATTTCTCGTACACCCAAACTGCGTGCCCGCTCTTCCACCGCAGCCAGGAGCGCGGTATCAGCCCACCAACCGGCGCGTGCGTAGTTGGTGCTGGTGGTGAACTGGTAGATAAAAAGAATGGAAGTGTTGTGGCTCAGCTCACCTACAAAGTCTGTGGGCAGCGCGTGATCCAGGATTTGAAACGTGGCAAAGCCATGGAGTGTCTCTCCCTCCATGATGCAGAGTGCAGAATCGGGATACTGGGTGATGAGCTCTGTGAGTTCGCTCTCCGAGACGCCGTGGTCACCGAACCACTGTCGATCTAGGGCGACGGCAGCGAGGATGATGGTGGTGGTGAGAGGGGTGGTGTGGGGCATATTTGATCTAAATTATGTAATTAGTTACATAAGATTTTTTATAATTTACCTCAAGTATTGATATGGAATTATCCAAAAAATAAGTTCCTAGTTACATGGCAGTTACATAAGATTAAGACCAAAATGGAATATACCTAGCATATTTCCTTGATTTTGATTCTGTATCAGACAATTTAATTAATCCTTCCTCTAATGTATCAGCAATTATTCGAGAGGCCATTGGATAGTTATGATCAGAAATTTGGAATCTTTTGCGAAGTGTCTCATTTGTCATATATGAGTTTGAAACACGCATTAAGCAAGAATGTAAATATGTTGAACGAACTTTATCATCTTTTGTCATTTCGCGGAGACTTTTTGGTGAAAGCAACACTACTCTCATTGAATCATCCAGCTTTTCGAACTTAGGTGCAGGTAATTGATAAAATTCGCATTGCAATATTACTTTATCTATCCCACTACCACGTTCTTCACATATACCTAATTTTCGCATCATCTTTGCAAGTTTTTCGTTACGACTTAAAGAGGTATGGTCAACAAACCGCAGAACATCAATGAGCGGTGCTCCAGGATTTGAGAATTCCATTCTATCAGAGAAGATCTCAATCATTGGACTAGTGCCCTTAATAGAAAAATCTTGATGTACAATAATATTTGCAACTAATTCACGTATTGCTAACTCTGGATACATTCCTTGAGTGGATCTTAATGCTTCACCAATAAATTCATTAGTTGGT
>JBILVZ010000024.1:0-19226 GCA_044370175.1 Methylococcaceae bacterium | reverse complement strand
CTCTATGGCTAAAACAGACACAAAAGCTCCAGTAGTGAACACTCAGGGAGACACAAAAGCTTCACGTATGCAGGCATTACAAATTGCTATGCAGCAGATTGAAAAAGATCATGGCAAAGGTTCGATTATGACCATGAGCGATTCACTCAAAAACATGTCTACCGTTCCTGTCATCCCCTCTGGTTCACTAGCAATTGACCTAGCACTCGGTGTGGGTGGATTCCCTAAAGGACGTATCGTAGAAATATATGGTCCAGAAGCATCAGGAAAAACAACACTCTGTCTCCATGCGATTGCCAATGTACAAAAAGATGGTGGTATTGCAGCATTTGTCGATGTAGAACATGCGCTTGATCCAATCCGTGCCCGTAAAATCGGAGTCAACCTCGATGATTTGATCATCTCTCAACCAGATTACGGCGAGCAAGCACTTGAAATTGCTGAAACCCTCATTCGTTCTGGTGGTGTAGACATTATTGTCATTGACTCTGTCGCTGCCCTAGTCCCTAAGTCAGAAATTGAAGGAGAAATGGGTGATTCACAGATGGGTGTCCAAGCTCGCCTGATGTCCCAAGCAATGCGCAAACTCACGGCTGCTATCAATAAAACTAAGACGTTGGTCATCTTTACCAATCAAATTCGCATGAAGATCGGCGTGATGTTTGGCAGTCCAGAAACCACAACAGGGGGAAATGCGCTCAAGTTTTATGCATCACTACGCCTAGATATCCGCAAAATAGCCAATATCCAAGAAGGTGAAACAGTAACTGGCAGTCGACATCGTGTTCGTGTTAAGAAAAATAAAGTTGCGCCTCCGTTCCAGGTAGCCGAGTTTGATATGGATGATAATGGTATCTCACTGACTGGTGATATCGTTGATATCGGCGTCCAAGAGGAGATCATAGAAAAGAGCGGCAGCTTTTTTAAGTACAAAGGTGAAGTTATGGCACAGGGTCGAGAAGCCACAAAGCAGTATCTGGCTGAACATCCTGATTTGATCAAAAAACTGCAAACCGAGATCTGGGATAAAATTACAGCCAAACGTGCTTAACATTGACGGATGGTGGCAGAAAGAGTACAATTGTCGGCAGTGATCTCAAAACATAGAGAGAACCTACAGAGTTTATAGAAAGTATTACTACTAACAATTTAAATATGACTGGCATTCTATACATAGTATTTCAAGTACCTGGCTCACAGAGTTCAGGGTTGATTTCAGTCTAAGCTGGAGTATCCAGTAATTTATAGTAGTTTCCTGTAGGCCTCTCCTGAGTGTGTGATCACAAATAAGGAGTGATATGTCATTTTTTAGCAACCTTTCTACCCTGTTTGGGGCACAAGTAAAAGATAGTGGGAAGGTCGTCGGCCGTCCACATATACCTGTTCAGCCACTTAAAACTCAACCTCAAAAGCCACAGCAGCCAAAGTCTGCTGTCCAACCTATCAAACAAGCAGTACAACCAGATCGACGTACTAAACAAGATGTCGTACCGTCTGTACCAGACGCGACTTCAACCCAATCTGCTTCTCAAGTTCCAACAGCTTTGCTAGATGAACAAGATGTTGTGCGCGAGTCTCGAGCTAAAGCACGAGAGATTGTCGTAGAGGCTAAGGCAGAAGCACTAGCGATCCGTAGTAAAGCCGAGCAAGAAACCCGAGAACTTTCCCGCCAGCTAGACGAACAGCAACGCAAACTTGAGTTCAAGCTCGACAAACTAGATGAGCGATTAAGTCAAATGGATCAAAAAGAAGTGACACTCGACCAGGAGCGAACACGAATTGACGATCTCAAAAAAAACTTAAGTAAACAAAAAGATGATCTTATCAAAAAACTAGAGGATGTCTCTGGATTAACCAGAGATGAAGCCAAACAACTTTTGATGGATCAACTTGATAAGACACTTACTAGAGAAAAAGCTCGCCTCATCAAGCAAAAGGAAGAGGAAGCAGTTGCTGAAGCAGAAGAAAAAGTTAAAGATATTTTAATTGATTCCATGAAACATGGTGCCACTGATTATGTACCTGAGTACACTGTCTCTGTTGTCGCGCTTCCTTCTGAAGATGCCAAAGGCAAAATTATTGGCAAATCAGGTCGTAACATCAACGCTTTTGAGCGAGCCACTGGAGTGGATGTAGACCTTGACATGTCACCAACAGAAGTTCGCCTTTCCTGTTTTGATCCAGTTCGCCGTGAAATTGCCCGCATTTCTCTAGAAAGATTAGTAAAAGACGGCCGCATCCAACCTTCTCGCATAGAAGAAGTAGTGGCTCGCGTCAAGACAGAGATCGATAAGATTACCTTTGAAGCAGGTAAGGCGCTCTGCCATGAGCTGGGGATTTATAACTTGCCAGTGGATTTGATGAAACTGATCGGTAAATTTAAATACCGCTTCTCGTATGGTCAAAACTTGATTGCCCATACTCTAGAGGAAACACGAATTGGTATAAAGTTGGCCAGTGAACTAAAGATTGATGTAAATACCGTCAAACTCGGCTGTTTACTCCATGATATTGGCAAGGTTTCCGAAGAAGCAGAAGGCAGTCACGTCGAGCTTGGTATTAAAATTGCTAAACGCTTTAACATCCCTCAAGCAGTTATCGACTGTATCGCGCAACACCACGAAGACGAGGCCTTTTCTGGCCCTGAGCAGATGGTAGTCTATATTGCTGATGCAATATCTGGCGCTCGCCCAGGTGCTCGGTATGAAAACTATGACGAATACGTCAAGCGTCTTCAGCAACTGGAAGAGATTGCCACTAAATACACAGAGGTTGATCATGCGTACGCGATTCAAGCAGGTCGTGAGGTACGAGTACTTCTCAAGCCACAACAATCAAAAGATGATGATGTGCAGGTTTTGAGCATCAAAATCAGAGATGAAATTAAGAATACAATGACGTATCCTGGTACTGTCACCGTTACCGTTATTCGTGAGACACGCAACCAAGAAGTAGCCAACTAAGGGATCTATGTTTATAACACTACTTATTGTTCAAATTGTTCTTTCAGTATTCATAGTCGTCTGCATTTTATTGCAGGCACAAGGCTCTGGCTTAGGTGCCGCATGGGGTGGTGGGGGTGAAACCTACCACACGCGCCGAGGAATTGAGAAGGTAGTATTTATTGGTAGTATTATTGGCTTAGCATTATTTACCATTAACTCAATTCTTCTCCTAGTGATATCATAAGATAGATCATGAGGAAGCTGTATTGGTACTTCACGGCGTTTTTTAAGAAGCATGGGTTTATCCTAGTTACATCGCTGATTGTGGGTGTGATCTTATTTTGGTTTCTCCTACCTCCTGCTCTCGATAGATTTGCAGTTAGCAAACGCCACTATATTGGCTATGTTGGTAATACAACACTCACAAACTTACCAGACTTCATCAAAAACCAGCTCAGCATTGGGCTAACCGTCACAACTGTCGACGGAGAAGTGCTTCCTGCACTTGCAGAACGCTGGACGGTTGAACAAGATGGCACAACGTATCGCTTTTTACTCAAGAAAAATATCCTCTGGCAGGATGGGACAACCGTTACCCCACAAGATATTCAGTATCAATTCCCAGAAGTAGAAACCATTATTACTCCCAATGATATTGTCTTCAAACTACCTTCTCCGTTTGCACCGTTTCCCACCTCAGTTTCACAACCGCTCTTTAAACAAGGTACGCTCAAAGGCCCTCTCTTTGTCACTCGCCCGACAATACTTGGTATTGGCCCCTACCAGATTACCAACTACATACGCAGTGGTAATCGGTTGAAAGAACTGGTTGTTGATGGCGAAGGTGAACGCTATATCTACCGTTTTTACCAGACAGAAGATGATGCAATCATAGCCTTTAAACGCGGAGAAGTTGATACGCTCCCTAATTTATCACGCGAATATGATGTCTACCAATGGCCCAATGTAACAGTAGAAAGAGAAATCAACTTAAATCAGTATCTGGCTCTTTTTTTCAATACACGCAACCCCAAGTTCAACAAAGGAGTTCGCCAAGCACTTTCGTATGCACTCGATAAAAAACAAGGTGATGAACGGACCATTGGCCCAATCAGTCCACTTTCTTGGGCATATTTATCAGGAGGAAAAACCTATGATAAGGACTGGGAACGTGGCTCTGAGCGGCTACTGAGTGAACCACCAGGTGAGCCACTCCACATAGAGATTATGACAAGCACGCTGTTTGCTAAGGAAGCTGAAGAGGTCAAGGCCACTTGGGAGGCTTTTGGCCAAAAAGTTAGCGAAGACTGCCGAAAGAGTAGTGCCATTAAAGATAAGTCGATCTGTGAAAATACCAAAATTACTGTCGCAATTAGAATTAACAACTTCCCTGACACGAGCAACTTTGAAACACTCTTGGTCGGCCAGCAAATTCCTAGCGATCCAGACCAATACTCCCTCTGGCACTCCAATGAGAACACCAACTTTACTGGCTATAAAAACACTCGTATTGATAATCTGCTAGAAAAAGGTCGCCAGACTTACGATCAACAAGAGCGAACAGAAATTTATCAAGAGTTTCAACAATTCTTTTTAGAAGACCCACCTGCTATTTTCTTGCACTATCTTCCTAACTACTCGTTGAATCGAAAAAACCGCCTGTAATATAGTAATTCATAAATGGCGTAGTTTTTTACGAATCATTTCAAAAAACCAAGTTACCCAGTACTGAGGCGAGATAACTATGTCATGAGCTGGCAAGTATGCCACTTCACTCCCCCCAAATCCTCGTTTAAAAAGTGACACTCCCGCAAAACGATGTTGGACTGCTCCCTCTGGTGCAATTCCCCAAAAATTATACCGAGTACAGCCACGTGTCCGTGCTTCTTGGATCGCTCGCCATTGTGTGGCATACGCTCCCGGTAATCGAGCATTTGCCCCAGTAGAAACACCATAGTGATACACCGCTTCACCATTATAAAAAATTACAAACGCTGTTGCCAGTAAGGTACCCTGCATATATGAATGAATCAGAGCAACTTGATCCTCTGCAACAAACGCCTCAAACTGAGTTTGCAAAAACTTTTCCGAAAACGGAACAAAGCCATGTCGCTGCGCCACCAGCAGTTGCTCTCGGTAAAACGCTTGAATCTGCACAGGATCGCAAGACACTTCGGTGGTAATTCCGAGCTTACTACTTTTTTTTATTTCATACCGGGTACTCTTGCGCATTTCACTCAAGAGCTGCTCTTCAGTTTTAGTTAGGTCAAGTTGTAAAGTTACGTCGGCTGTCAAATGCATTGGGGCAAGACGTGCGCCAATCTTTTCTAGCATCTTTGGGGCAAGACGTGATTCAAGCTCCTGCGGTCGAAAGCGCAAAAAACTGCAGTTGTATCTTTGTGCTACCAGCACCACCTCCTCAAAAAATGCTGACACAAAATCACTGTCTTGCCAGTCCAATAGAGGACCACCTGCTAAAGCAGCATAAGTACCTCGCTTGGCGTGTTCAATAACTAAGGTTGCAAGGCCCATTTTTGGCAGGGCTTGCAGCTGTAGTCGCAAAACAGTCTTGCCCATCCGCTCTTGAAAGACTCCCCACTGCCAAGATTGTAAAAAGTTGGCTTCTGGATAAGCAGCTATCGCTGCCTCCCAAACTTGTTTTTCACGCACTTCCAAAACTTGCATAGGTTTATTCTAAATACTCTCTTACAGCACTACTAATTCTTGTTGCATCGGCTAGAGTGATATTTTGATGTGTTGGCAAATTGATACTTTGAGCAGCTAGCTGCTCAGCCTCTGGACAAGAACCCGATCGATACTTTGAGAAGTACTGTAGCGAACCACTGTCCACTGCTTGACGATACCAGCGATCTCCCAAGTATATATTCTTACGTGCTAAAAACTGTACCAACTGCTGTGGATTTTCTACAAAGAGTGGAAAGCGCAAGTTAGAACCACGTTCTAAACGTTCCTGCTCCACAGGACAGTAGGATCGCAGTGACTCAAAATACAATCTGGCAATTTTTCTGCGATGCGTTATTTGGGTAGGCAAGTTGTCAAACTGTCTAATTGCCAGGGCAGCTAGCGAGCTAGGAAATGCAGTAATGTACTCAAACCTGGGTTTAATTGGTGACTGAATAATTTGTAGTACTTTAGCAAGGTATGCCAACACTTTTCCAACAAATATTGGATAGGTAGTACGAATTACGTAGGTCAGCAGAGGATATCCATGGTCACGTTTAAAGTGCCTACTTGTGAGCGTATGGTAGTTTTCATTTGAAAAACCTACTGGTTTTTTACGCAACAAACACGCTCCACCACTATATGCATCTATAATTTTATCTCTACCAAAGGAAAAAACTATAGCATCTGCATGAGTCCCCAGCACCACACCAGATTTATCAACTCCACCAACTGCTTGAGCTAGATCTTCAATTACCACTAGTTTACGCTCACTACACCAACTCCGAATTTTTTCGATATCAGCTGGAACACCCAAGGTATGCTGGATTATTACAATACGGGCAGTGTTGTTATGTCGATAGGCCTTCTCAAGTGTGGCGATCGTAGGATTAAGGGTGTGCGGGTCGATGTCTACGTAGGCAGGGATCGCGCCCGTCCGCCTAATTGCTGCCTCAAGTGCGTGGCAAGTAAAGGCTTGGGTCAGTACCGGCTCATTTTCCCCCACCCCGTAGGCTGTCAACACAAACTCTAGAGCATCTCTTCCTTTATAGAAATAATATGGCCCTTTTTCGAAGTCAGGAAAAAGTATCTTGATTCGCTGATCAAGTTCGGTGAGTGTTGTATTTTTCGGTGGGGTAATAAAAAAATATACGAGTGCGTGTAAGACAAATGAAAGTGAGTAGTTAGAACCTAAACTATTAAATATATACTTCATACGCTCTTAGTAAACCAGGCTGGCATTCTTCCTTCAATCACCAATAGCGTCTGGGTATCTACCTGCGCTAAGCGTGCTACTATCGCTGCTTGCTGCGAGACAAACGCTGCTCCAAACACTGCTTTAAACTCTTCGCTTCCCACTTGCCCTACATACCACACTTCTTGGACCGTTGCTTTTGCTTGAAGTGCTAACTGTCGATGAATGACGGTTGAGCGTTCTCCTAGATCAACAATTCCACTCGTCACTAAGATTTTTTTCTGCGCCCGCAGCTGCTCTGCTAAGTCTAGTGTTGCCTCAAACCCTGTGGGATTTGAAGTACCACCGTCATCCAGTACCCGTGTGCCATTTTTTACGTTGTATATACGAGTAAAACCACTTGCTGGTTTGTACGATTCAAGTGCAGTAACTATCTCTTGATGGGTGAGACCCAAGTCTAAAGCGACTTGGTAGACAGTGCGGACAGTATCGCGATACTGCAATCCAGCAAACTGCGTCGATATTTTTGTGCTACCCACGGTAAGCTGCAAGATTCCATCGTTGAGCGTCCCCGTGATCTGATTTGTATCCCAAACTCTAACAACCTTGAGTTTACTAGTATCAACAGCTGCAGCAATGTGCGCAGATGCTTCATTGGCGCAGTACACAGTAGCACCTGGTCTAAGCGCTGCAACCAATTCCGATTTTGCTGCAATAATTTTAGCAAGTGACCCAAACAACCCAAGGTGCTGCTCTGTCAGCCCTGTCAAGATCGCCATTTCTGGATGTAGTTGACTTGCAAGCAGCCCAATCTCACCTTTTTTATATGCTGCATACTCAATGATTGCTAGTTGCTGCTTACTGTAGTCTGCAATAATGCTCTGTGAAATCGAAAGAATCGTATTGTGAGAGCGTGGTGGACTAAAGACTGAGTACTTTTGAGCCAAAACATGAGCCAAGAGCAGTTTTGTGGCGGTCTTACCATAGCTTCCAGTGATACCAATTACGATCGGTCGCCCCTGTTCAATTTTTTCTGCAGCCTGTAGTAGCAACCAAATACTATACATACGAACAAACAAGCCTGGCAAAGTAGCTACAGCAATGGTGCTCAGTGGTACTAGTAGCCAAGTCAGTAGCGCTGCACCCAGTGCTGTCCAAGCTGTCCATTCCATAAAAACCAGAGTAATGAGAAAGTACCAGAGTACTACTGAAACAAGCATCTGAAGAAGACCTGTACCCAGACTACGAACCGTCAGTTTAGGACGTTTAAAACCAGTTCTCGTATAGTCACGCATACCGATCAGACGGTACAGCTCAAATATTCCCTCACTCGTTTGCAAAAAAAGCCAAATACGGTCAAATCTGTACTCCTTCTGCTGTACAATCGCCAACCATCTGACACTACGAACGATAAGTAAAAGTACCGTGATACTGAGTAGTAGTACTGCAAGTATGCTCATGTGATCATCATTCTTTTTTCAAAAAAGCTGCTACCAATTGACCAACAGTTTCTGGATGGGTAAATTGAGGTGAGTGACGGGCAGCAGCAACAATTTTGACCACACTTCTTGGAATTTTTCTAAAGTACTGTAGGTTCTGTATTGGCGTAATTGTATCCTCTGATCCCCAAATTAGTAAAGTCTCTTGCTTGATCAATGGCAGCTCAAGCACTATTTCTTCAGCGAGTACATTCGCCATCGTTTGGCGCATAGGTGGAGGTGCAGTAAAGTAGTCCTTTTCACCAGCCAAGCGATATAAAACCCTTCGAGCAAAGGGCAAAAATGAAAACACTTTTCCTAGCTTAGCTACAACATAGAAAAACTTTCTTTTGAGTGAGCTTCTTGCAGAGTGGTCGCGAATCCCACTACTATCTATCAGGATTAGTTTCTCAACACGATCGGGATGTTGTGCTGCCAACCGCACGGCCAGCTGCCCACCAAATGAGTGCCCCAGCACTATCACTGCTTGTTCTGGCAGCTGCTTAAGCAACCACTGTTCATAGTCGGCAAGTTTCCAGGGAGTTTCACTTGGCAATGGTACCGTTAGACCAGGTAATCCTACAAAATGTGTTTTGATTCCTGCAGCGTCCAAGTGCTGTCGCACCTCCTGCCACTTCGCTTCGTTTGCTGGATCAACTGCCCATCCATGTAAAATATAGATAGCAAGTTTGATGCGTTCAGACATAGTGAGTTTAGCTATTGCGAGTACAGAGAACAGTTCGTATACTCAGACAGTATGATTGTACCTAAAAAAGCTCTTTTTGTATGTGGTATCTTGAGTATCTTTCTCTTGAGCGGCTGTAGCGGCCCTGCGCTACCTGAGACGCAGCAGATAAAACTTTCAGACACCAAAGTATCACAAAATTATTCACCAGAAGAAACTGGCACCACACAAGGTGAGCAAATACAGAAGACAAATAATGTAGAACAACAGGCTCAGAAAGGCCCCATGCAACGATCAGAAAAGACCTTAGCAGACTTCGAGAAAATCGCCGCTCAAACTGTTACTTTAAAAACCAATAAAGGTGATATTATCTTCGAGATTTATACAGACAAAGTGCAGCTAACTGCACAAAACTTTTTAAACCTAGCAAAGTCTGGTTTTTATAATGGCATTGTCTTCCACCGCGTCATCCCCAACTTTATGGCACAAGTAGGTGATCCACTTACTAAAGAACCAGGCATGGAAGCACAGTGGGGTACCGGTGGTCCTGGCTATGTAATCAAAGATGAGTTTGATGCTGCGCTCAAACACGATGGCCCAGGCGTTGTCTCAATGGCCAATGCTGGCCCAAATACTGGAGGCAGTCAGTTCTTCATCACCCATGAAGCAACCCCATGGCTCGATGGTAAACACGCCGTCTTTGGTAAAGTCACGAGTGGCATGGATGTTGTTTTGTCCCTAACTCAAGGTGACAAGATCATTTCAGTAAGTTACAACTAACAGTCTGCCTCTAATTCGCTATACTACATAGTGTATGGTAGTAGATCTGCAGCAGTCAGTTACATCACGTATCCTTGGGGTGCTTATACCTGAACGCTTTCGCAAGTTTGCACCCAAACGTTTGCATAAGTATTTTCCTGAAAGTCGATCAAAAAAGTTTGCTCGCCTGTGTATCCAAATTGGCACGGTGCTCTTGATTGGGGGTGGTATATTATTTACGATTGTTGAGTCACTGCTCTATGTTTCTGCCCTACAACGATTTGAACTCTCGCAAGCAGAACGTCATGCACAGCGTGCTCGTCCACTAGTTCAATTGCTCACAACACTCACCTTTCACTCAGTTCCTGATCTTGAGGTATGGAATGACGGTCTATTCCTTGGCAGTCAATTGGGCGAACTCCAAGACATTGCCAAAACACTCAGCCGTAGTTTAAGTCAAACTGAACAGCCAAGCTCACTGACACCAATTATTCCAATACTCAGTCAACTTTCCAGCACAACCCACAAACTTGCAGTCAGTATCGAGCAGTCATACTTAGCAAAACGAATGATTTCCGCAGAACGACGTGCAGCGCTCACCCAAGCCAATGAGGTGCTCAGTCAGCTCGACCCACTCACTGAAACACTCCTTAGGGATAAACAGACTTGGGTAGTAGTCTTTCAAAATAGCGATGAGCTACGTGCTACCGGTGGATTTGCAGGATCATACGCGCTCGTGACGCTGCAAGATGGGGTACTACAGGAAATCATTATTGAAGACATCTATGATGCCGATGGGCAGTTTACCGGATATCTTGCTGCTCCAGCAGGAGTACGCGAGTACACAAGCAGTAGCCGTGGCTTGCGGCTCCCCGATGCCAACTGGTATCCCCACTTTCCAGAAAGTGCTCAAAAAATGTTGCAGTTTTTTGCTCTGGGAAACAGACAAGATATCAAAGGTATCGTCACGGTCAATCTTTCAGTTGCTGAAGCACTCGTACGAATCACTGGGCCATTGACTATACCCGATTACCCAACAGTTATTACCGCTGAAAACATTCATACGGTACTTCGTGAAGAGCGGGGGCAGTTTTTCCCTGGTAGTATACAAAAAAAACATATTCTTTCACAAGTGATGACGGTTTTACGCCAGAAACTTGGTGAACTGTCTGCTGCCCAACAAGTAGCAGTTTTTAGCGAACTGCTCAACCATGCACGACGCAAAGAAATCCAAATTTTTGCACTTAATCCTGACCTACAAGACACACTTAGTCAATATGGGGTCACTGGAGAAGTAGGCATGAATGCGCTGCAAGCAAAGCAGTTTGCTCAAAGCTGTGGGGCGCTGTGCAACCTATCCCCCACAATTTTTTACCTGGTTGAATCAAATGTTGGTATCAACAAAGCCAACCGTTTTATTCGCCGCTCGGTCAAAATTAGTGATGCAGAGGATGTTCTCAAAGTACAAATTGAGCTGCAAAATACTGCGGCAAAAGAAGAGAAGACACTCCTGACGCCAATCGTTGGTTCTACAACCAACCCCCTCACCCGCATTGCTACCAATGGCTATGCTAATTATCAGCGGCTACTACTCAGTCCCAATTTTAGCGTACGAGAGGTTTTGATTGATGGCGAAAAAGTTGAAAAAGTTGCTTTTGAATCCCTAGTTATTAAAGATGTGAAGGTTGATCAATACGGATTTTTAGTGATCGTATTGCCTGCTCAAACTGTGACCGTAGAACTTGTGCTTGAACCAACACAAGCAGCAGCAAAACTCACCTACTTTCCACTGTTCATTCAAAAACAATCTGGCCTAACACCACCAGCGTATACACTCAACTTTGCTACCTACCGTGAAACATTTATTCTTGAAAATGACCGTCTGATCACCTGGCAGTAAAAGAATCGTTTTACTGCATGCTACAATTATGCCCATGATTACTGAACCACAGGATAGTACTACGGTGCTTACTAAAGCCAAACAGCTGCTAGCGAGTTTTAACAGGACTGCCGTACAAACCAAACACCACCAACTTGAGCAGGAAACATATCTTCCAGACTTCTGGCAGCGTGCCACAGCCAAACAAACTATGCAAGAAATTAGTGAACTGGAGGCGAGTATTGCAGAATTCCAGTCACTCCAGCAGACAATTGCTGATCTTGAGAGTTTACAAGAACTAGTAGATCAAACACCACAGGATCAAGCTTTAGAACTACGTTGCGAACAAAAACAACTAGAAGATACTCTTGCTCAGCAAGTCTCAAAACTTGAGTTGCAGCAGTTTTTAAGCGGCCCATACGATCGAGTGGGAGCGCTCTTTGCGATCCATTCTGGACAGGGTGGCACAGAGGCGATGGATTGGGCAGATATGTTGCGACGGATGTACACCCGCTATTTTGAAAGGAAAGGCTGGAAGTATACACTTGTTTCAGAGTCCCGGGGTGAAGAAGCAGGCATTAAAGCAGTTGAGTACCAAGTTGTAGCACCCTATGCGTATGGGTACCTCAAAAAAGAGCGTGGCACCCACCGATTAGTGCGCCTGAGCCCCTTTAATGCTGATAGTTTACGCCAAACTTCATTTGCTTTGGTTGAGGTGCTGCCTCTTGTGGACGAAAGTGGCCGTATTGAACTCAAGGAGCAAGACCTCTCCTGGAGCTTCACTCGAGCAGGTGGTGCTGGTGGACAAAACGTCAATAAAGTAAATACTGCAGTGGAACTAACCCACCTTCCCTCTGGAATCACCGTGAAGTCCCGTGAAGAGCGCTCACAAGTCCAAAACAAGGAGCGTGCACTACAAAAGCTGAGAGCATTGCTAGCCCAGGCTGAAGAAGAACGTCACGCAGCTGCTTTGCGGACTGAAAAAGGAACTCACCAAAATGCCAGTTGGGGTAGTCAGATCCGCAACTACGTCCTCCACCCCTATCAACTCGTCAAAGATACTCGTACTGAAGTAGAAACTACAGATACTGCAGGCGTACTCGACGGCGATCTAGACCAGTTTATTTCTGCAGAAATTTACCTGTAACCTGACCTACATGCAAAAAGTCTTTACTTTTTACAGCAAAGCATGGTACTGTACCACTGCATATGGCAGATCAATACATCAGAGAATACACCACCCCCACCCCAGCAGAAGCCGTTCAGTTGTACTACAAACGTGCCCTCAAACGTGATTTCCCAGACTGGGACGATACTCTGATTAGGGCTACCAAGCACACGGAGCCACTCCTTCCTGCGAAAGCAGTTCTCCTAGACGTTGGCTGTGGTCATGGCAACTGGATAGTTGATGAGCTGCACGCAACGATTGGGACCGCTATTGGTGTTGATGTAGATCCAGAGGCAGTCACCAAAAATACTAGTATGGATCGCGTGATCGTCTCTCGCGATCTCAACCATCCACAACTTACTCCAGGTTCTTTTGACATTGCTACCGCACTTTGGGTACTCGAACACGTTGCAGACCCAAAGACAGTATTTCAACAGGTCGAACGGCTGCTAAAACCAGGTGGCTACTTTGTTTTTGTCACCCCATTTAAACACAGTATCCTGATCGCAATCCGCCGGTTGTTCAACCTTGTCGCCCGCGACTTGGGTACGCTGATTGTTGCTAAAGTCTATGGCCGAGCAGACAAAGATATCTTCCCCACCCATTACCGAGCAAATGATCCCGACACTGTTGCACGGATAGCGAAAACAAGTGGTCTTACTGTTGTGCTTTTAGAGACCAACTTTTGTCCTTCATACACTACTTGTAACTCATTCACCTACTGGCTGAATACCTTAGCATATCGCTCTGGGTTACGTCTCTTTCATCCGCACCTGATTGGCATTTTGCAAAAGCCGCTCAAGTAACAGCTTCAAACTTTCTTTACCTTGCAAAGTTTGGTATACTGGTAAATAATTACTAGAAACACCTATGCTACATAAACTTGATTTTTCTGAGACTACTGCACCTGAAGCCCATCCTCCAGAACCAGTAGTTGACGATGCACAACTCTTGCCTAATAATCAGCCCTCGTATACGCAAAGTACTGCTACTACTCAAACTTCTATGCACAAAAACTCAGTTATTATTGCTGTAATACTCTGTCTAATCGCAGTTTCTGCAGGTGTGGGAACTGGATATGGGACGCACAAACTTGTCGCAAGTTCAGAAGTCAGCCGTGTTGGCAATATTAGTGGGGATCTCGAGCAAGTGCCAACAGGTACCATCAAAGAAGGTGATGTTTTTGGCAGTCAAGACAGCTCCACTTTCAAAGACTCCGTCAAAGGCTACCTAGAAGTGGGTGGACTCGATGGTGAAGGTTCACACAAACTCGTCCGTCCAGGTGGTATATCTCAGACTGTGTATATGACTTCTTCAGTAACCGACCTTGATAAATTTGAAGGTATGGAAATAGAAGTCTGGGGCGAGACATTCTCAGGACAAAAGGCTGGCTGGTTCATGGATGTTGGTCGTGTCCAAGTACTCAAAGTCGCAGGCGAGCGCCCTACAGAAGAGTAGTTTTTCTACTATACTTTCCCCTTATTTTCCTCTAAACTTATGTTTGCACAACACTTTTTGAAGTGTATTTTCTATGCCCATTCTACGCTTTGAAAACGTTACCAAACAGTTTGATGTAGACTCCTACGGAGTATATGAAGTTACTTTTTCTGTTGAACCAGGCGAGTTTATTTTTGTAACTGGACCTTCTGGCAGTGGGAAAACGACCTTGATGCGACTGCTACTCAAAGAGTATGCCTACAACAGTGGTGAAATTTTCTTTCATGATGCACCTTTAAGTAGTGTTCGAAGCAACCATGTTCATCTGCACCGTCGTAAAATTGGCGTAGTTTTTCAAGATTATAAATTAATTCCTGAGATGAATATCTGGGAAAATATTGCCTTACCACTCTGGGTGACAGGCAAACCTTCACAAGAGGTTGAGCGACGAGTCACTGACCTACTCAATCTTATCAGACTGCCTGAAAAGGCCTTCCACTTCCCCAGCCAACTTTCAGGTGGCGAGGCACAGCGTGTAGGAATTGCCCGCGCACTGGCGATTGGGCCAGAAGTTGTGATTGCTGATGAACCAACTGGCAATCTAGATCCAGAGACAGCACTCCATGTGGCAAGATTACTCAAAAAAATTAATGAACTAGGCACAACCGTCATCATCGCCACCCACGATAAAAATATTATTGCTACATACCCAGAGACAAGAAAAATAGCGTTAGAAAAGGGTAAACTCGTCACAGATAGCCATAGTAAGCCACCCATTCATGGTTCTAAAAGGATTGAATCATCAGCTGAAAGCTCAAGCAATGATAGCACCACAAGCCAAGCAGCAACACAAAAGTCAGTTACACAGCACTCGGCTGATAAAAAAACTGCGCAATCTCAAGAAAAATCCAAACCAGAAAAGCCGACCGACACAACGGTAGGTGAAAAATCCCCAGATGATACACGACAAGGCGCACATTCTGACACTCAAGGAGCACCTGCAAACAGTAGCCAGCAAGCAGCACCAGCCGAGCAGCCACTTCCCTGGTGGAAAAAGATATTGGGAGGTGGAAAAAAGTCTACAGTAGAAAGCTCTGCAGAAACTGAGTCAAATAAAGACAAAGAAACAGAAAATTCAGATGATTTAGTCACGATTACTGAGGAAGCCCTCGATGCTGAGGCGGCAATTGATACTGATGATTCAATTACTACCAAGGATCAGATTACTACAAAAAAATCATCAGTTCACTCTACCAAGCAATCACCAGCGCACGCTCCTAAGCATTCCAAAGAATCAAAAGAACCACCTGTAAAAAAACATACGGAACCAAAATAATACTATGAACTCGCTGTATACTGCCTTGTCTAGCATTCGCCGTTCACCCTACCAAGCACTCGTGGCTGTCCTGACCATGACGGTTACCTTTGCAGTACTTTTTTCGCTTTCATTTTTCTTCACGGGAGCTCAACTTATTTTGCGCTACTATGAATCTAAGCCACAGATCATTGCCTTCTTCAATATTGATGCCACTGCAGATCAGATCAGCACTGCCCAAAAAACTATGGAAACAAAGCCATATGTGTCGGAAGTTAGTATTACCACCAAAGAACAAGCTCTCGAGCTGTATAGTCAGCAGTTTAAAGAATCGCCACTCCTCCTCGAGCTGGTCACCGCAGATATTCTGCCCGCCAGTATCGAGGTTTCTTCTGATACTTTGGAAAACTTAGCGCAGGTTAAAAAAGACCTCGATGCCCTAGCCGGTATCGAGAATGTGCAGTATCAGGAAAGTGTGATTGATACCCTACGCTCCTGGACTGCCACGACTCGCTTTGTGGGAATAACTGCAGCAGTTGTCTTTGTGACGTTAGCATTTTTAGTGATTATGGTGATCATTGGAATGCGCGTCAGCATGCAAAAACGCAACATTGGCATTATACGATTACTGGGAGCAAGCAAGTGGTATGTACAACGCCCTTTTATGTATGAAGGCATGCTGTATGGGATTACCGGAGCGGTCTTGGGCTGGGGAGCAAGTTTTGCAGGATTGCTCTACATTTTGCCCTGGGCAGAGAGCTTTTTAACGGAAGTACCGATCTTCCCTATCCCAGTTGAGTTTTATGGTATGCAGCTAGGAGTAGGTATTTTGATCAGTTTGGTATTAGGAGGATTTGCTGGACTGGTAGCCGCAAGTCGCTTGATTAAGAATTAATTTTGGATGTTACAAACTCCCCTTTCTGGCCGGCTGACCCGTTTCTTACTTACCTTTTCGTTTCTATTCTTAAGCTTTGCTAGCCTGGTTTTTGCACAAGCATGTGAGCAGATCAACTGTGAAGATAAAAAAAGTGATGATGAGGCATATGTGCAGTGTATCTCTGAGAAAAAAAGTTGTTTAGAAAAAAAGATTTCAGAAGTTCAAACACAAAAAATCACCCTGACCAACACGATTGGATTATTAAATAACAAAATTGCAGTACAGCTGCTGCAGATCAATCAGATCCAATCAGAAATCAATAAACTTGAGCGAGAGATTGACGACTTAAGCGAGCGCATCAATGGTTTAAATGTTTCACTCGATCGGCTTTCTACTATGCTTGTTGAGCGAGTGCGGGAACAGTACAAACAAAGTCGTATCTCACCCTTTACATTGTTGGTTGAGGCCAGTTCTTTTGATGAGTTCCAAAGTAGGCTTGAGTACCTCAATCACACCAGCAGACAGACAGCCTCAGGTATGCAGCGAGCAGAGCTCCAGCGAATCCTCTATGACCAGCAAAAAGAGCTCAAAGAAAAAAAACAGGCACAGGTTGAACTGAAACGCATAGCTCTTCAAAAAGAACAAAACACCCTCAATAGCCAGAAGAACGAACAGCAGTTTTTGCTCAGAGAGACACAGAATGACGAGGCTCGCTACCAAGCGGAGCTGGCACGAACTTTAGCAGAGCTGAACGCTATCAAATCTATCATTGCAGGACAAGGAAAAGAATCTAAAGTGGGTGAGGTTAAGCAAGGAGATAAGATCGCTAGTGTGATTGTGGGCGCAAGTGCGTGCTCTAATGGCACACACTTACATCTGGAAGTAGTCAAAGATGGGGTCAACTACGATCCTGCTGGATTTTTGAAGCCCATTAGCATCACCTGGAGCAATCAGCCAGACCAGCCCTTTGGGTTGGGTGGAGACTGGGAGTGGCCACTCAATGATGCAGCACGTATCACCCAAGGCTATGGCATGACCTACTATGCACGAGTCCGACGCGCATATGGAGGCGCGCCCCACACTGGGATTGATATGACCAGCAAATCTGCAGACTATGTGGTAAAAGCTATCAAAGATGGGGTGGCGTACCGGGGTAGTATCAACTGTGGCGGTGGCCAGCTGCGCTATGTCAAGGTCGACCACAAAGATGGTGGCTACAGCACCTACTACTTGCATGTGAACTATTAGTTCTCGACGTGGATTTTTTGTAGTTTGGCTGCAAAGTCAACATTTGTATACACCTTGTCTTGTGCTATCCCACCTTCGAGATGATCTAACGAGTAGTATCTCTGTGTGCGGGCATCACAAGTGAGTCTTCTAACCGCTTGAAAATCAGGAGTCAGTGTCAGGGCACGTACACTGCAAAAAGCATCTATTCCACCCATACCATCAATCATATCTACTAAAAATTGTTTTGGGAAAAGTAGTAACAACTGCTCACACCCCGCCATGCCCAGTTCTAAAAAATCTCTGATGCCGTTATGTCCTCCGTGGTACTGATAGACAAGACTAGGGACGACAGTACTGTCTTGTTTGCTGCTTTTGGCATAGAACAGTAGCTTATGCGCCACATATAGATTTCTAAAGAACAAATTAACATTTTCAGGGCTCGTGTGATTGAGCAGCCCTTGCACTCGAGCAAAAAGCCGGCGATGCTGGAGATCAGCTGATTGATACTGTTTCATAAAGAAAGCAAACCCTCCACCAATATCAAAGTATGGCTTGCAAGCCAGGGCAGCAAGCGCTCCTAAAAAAAACTTGGTTTTGAGCCGATGCGATACTCTTCCCTCTTGCCAATCAACAGTGCTTCTCACTCCAAGACCAGTAGCGAGCACTGCTCCAGCAACCAGTCGTGCAATTCCCATATACGGATAGGGCAAGTAGCCTTTTTCAGCTGCTGCCTGTGCAAAGTCAAAATCACCAAACAGGATTGGGATTTGCTCTTTGGCCAGTTTTTCCAAGATTGCACTGGAAAACATATACTGATTTGAAGGGGGTATAGTATCTTGGCCAAGTTGTGCATTGAGTACAAGATCAAAAAGTGGGTCTTGCGTCAATAACATTCCCTTAGGGAGGACTGACTCAGAGAAGTATCCCTGACAGCCCTCTGGAAAAATGAGCTCATCTTGATAGCGGTTGCGCAAGTCATGTCGTTCAGGATAGTCATAAAACTTGCCCTCAGCAGTTTCTATATAGTGCTGCAGCAGATTCTTGACTTCTCGCCCAGTAAAGATGCCCAGTAAAAAGCTAGCACTGCCTGCACCAAGTAACTGGAGTACTCTCCTGCGTGGTATCGGTACTTGGTTGGCCTGTGGTACTACTTCAGTACGCATCATACTACTTGTATCATAACAGCTTATAACTATTGACGGAAGGATTGTCTTACTATATAATTCGCCCTATTGTTATATTGCTATCAAAAGCAGACTGACTATATCAGTGAAAAATATCGAAAGGCAACCAATGAAAAAAGTACTCTTAGCTACCCTTCTGACCGCAGGTGCTATTGCTTTTGCTGCACAACCTACTTTTGCTGCAAATGACACCGTTGGTGAACAGGCTCAGAAACAAAGCATCTCTCGAGAGATCGAGTGGCATTGTGATCCAGGTTCCTACGGTCAAAATCGAACTTGTTACTTCAAAGATAAGTTTGATGCTACACAGGAGCAACGCCAAAAAATCTTGGCAGCTCAAATTGGTGGTCGTAAACTCCACGTACCTGTAGACACAGCTGTTACTATGAGCA
>JBILVZ010000023.1:0-19644 GCA_044370175.1 Methylococcaceae bacterium | reverse complement strand
CCAATAAATTCATTAGTTGGTATCTGACTATTGATGTAACTAATTAATCCCTGAAATCCACTAGCATATCCTCTACTTCCCACTCGTTCCTTAATCGCATTATTTCTGTTAGTTCCATTGTACGTAATAACACGTACTGCCTTTCGCTCTAAATGCTTGAAAGAAGTAATCTTTTTTGCAAAAAGTGAAGCACCAAGGTTTGTTATGTCAAAGAGATTTAATCTCTTAATTATTAATTCTTCTTCTGCAAGTTTTTCCAGAACACCAGTTTTTGTTTCAGGTAAGGGTATTTTAAGCAGTTCAAAAAATGAAGAGTAATCTAATAGTGAAAGAACCTCATCAGCAGTAATATTATCCACAGCAATGTGAGATTCAAAGTTTTTATTTTCTAATTTATTCCACAAAGCTTTTTGCTGACCTAAATGATCTTTTAATTTCTTCTTATATGAACCTATTCGTATGAAACATTCATCTTTAAAAGAAGTGGGGTAACCAATAGATGGATGTATTTCTGTAAGTACTACATTCATATTTTGGTAGTTAGTTTCAATAAATTCGAATTGAATACCTGGTTTTAACTGTGTATCTAGCCAGTTTGACAATTCTTGAGATCTAACCTTTTCAGTGTAAGGTCTAAAATTAGTTCCAACGATTTTATGAGTTGCATTTTCAACTCCGAATATTAAGTATGCGCGTGCCTGGTCTTTAAGACATGCTGAATTGGCTAGTGCGGAAATGTATTCACCAATTTCTTCTGGATTTGAGTTATTAACTTTGAATTCTAACCATTCTGTTTCTTGAGGCAGTGAACATAAATACTCAAGTAAATTGTTGTAATTAATTTGTTCATTTGAGGGCTCAATTTGAATTTCATCTGGCATAAAACTCCTATTCAACTAAAAATTTAGCAACTTCAACACCAAGTTCTGTTAGGCCGTGCTTTGTAGTACCCATATCAGGATCGAATATGAATGTCTTTTTCGTTTCTCCTACCGCACTGTTTTCTAGTCTACTTTGTGTAATAAGCTCGCGAGGAACTTTAATCGCACTGGACATCCTTACTTCCCAATCTTGAATACCTCCCCCACCCTTATTGCTATATGGAATTAAATAAACTTCAAATGCCGCTTTCATAAGAATGATATCAAACGAACTCAATTTTTTGCAAATTAGAAAGTATTGATACGCAAGCATTTGGGTATGTTCATCAGTATTAGGTAAAACAGATTTAAAGAAGATATTTTTTAGTGCTTCATATTTTTTTTCATCTAGATTTTCTTCATCTATAGCTTTTAGAAGTTCAACAAATATTGTTTGTCCTTGCGTTGAATTGATTTTTTCTTCATCAATCTTTCCAGCATCTCTATATGAGTGAATCTCAGTATAAAGTTGGTGAAGAAATTTTTTACTAACAATTGCTTGTGCAAGTTTTCCACCAGATTTAACAAGATCGCCAGGATTATTAAAAATAGTTGCACTAACTCCCGTTGCAAACTCTAATATTCCAAGTGTCGTGGGTTGTGCAACTAATTTTTGTAACTCAGCTATAGCTATAGGTACAATTTCTTTTTGTTCTGAGTTAAGAGGGTTATTTATTATATCTTTGGGATTATCCATATTTCTTTATTAGGTTTATCACCTCATCACCTTCTTCCAACTTACTATTCGTCTTCTGCTCCACCCACTGCTGCCACTCAGCACTTGGCATGGTTGGCACACTCACAGTGGCCGTTTCACTCAGTGACATGCCCGCTGCTTTGCGCAGGTTTTGAATGCTGCGGACGAGTTCGCGCGCCGTGCCTTCTTCCTTCAGCTCAGGGGTCAAGTGGGTGTCCAGCGTGACAGTCGTTTCACTGCCCTTCTCCCAGACCACCGCTTTGACGTTGACTTCAGAAAGCAAGACTTCGAGCACCGCATCACTTGGTTTTTCATACTGTGACTTCACTGTTACTGTAGCCAGTGGCTGGCGGACTTTGATACCACTTTCTTGTCGTTGTGCTAGGGTTTTTTCCACCACTTCACGCACCACAGTCATACTTTCTTCAAGTTTGGTATCAGCGTTTTTCGCCAATTCTGCTGGCCAGTTAGTATGATGAATACTGCTACTTTCATCCACTAAAGTCTGCCAGACAAAGTCACTAAAGAACGGTGTGAACGGTGCAGCAAGTTGCGCCAAACGCACCAGCACTACTCCATACAAATGCAATGAATCATCTTTGCCTTTTCCATCACGCATCTGGTCTCGTGAACGGCGGACGTACCAGTTGGACAGATCAGAGATAAAGCCCATGATGGCGCGAGAAGCCCGCACCACGTCGTAGTTATCCATGGCGGTGGTGACTTCACCAGTTAGTGTGCCCAGGCGGCTCCAGATCCAGCGATCCATCTCAGTGGTAGGTGTTGGTTCACGGTTGAGGTCCACTGCCAGTTCACCAGCATTGAGTTTGTAGAACGAAATACAGTTCCACCAAATCACAAAGATTTTTTTCCTGATTTCATTGACTTCTGTTTCAGAGAAATTAAGGTTTTCGCCACGCATCACTGGTGAGCTCATCAAGTACAACCGCAAACTATCGCTGCCGATTTCGTTGATGATCTTCATCGGATCAGGATAGTTTTTCTTGGACTTGGACATTTTGTTGCCGTCTTCAGCCAAAACCGTACCTGTGGTGAGCGTGTTCTCTACCGCCAGCTTGCCAAAGACACCCACAGACATGACGTGCATGGTGTAGAACCAAGCGCGGGTCTGGGCGATGTACTCAGAGACAAACTGTGCAGGATAGGTGGACTCAAACAACTCTTTGTTTTCAAATGGATAGTGCTTGGAGGCAAATGGCATACTGCCCGACTCCACCCAACAGTCGAAGACTTCTTTTGTGCGTTTGCCTTTAAGCGTGCGCTCATCATCTACCCAAACTTCGATATGATCTAAAAATTCTCTGTGGATGTCAGTCAGGCCTTCCACTTGTGAAGGATCAACTGCCCATTTTTTGAACTCTTCAATACTGCCTACAATGCGGCGTTTCTTGGCTGGCTTGCCTTTTTCGTCTGTGACGTCAGCTTCCCAGATTGGCATTGGTGTTCCCCAATAGCGGGAGCGAGAGATGTTCCAGTCTGGTGCAGTTTCCAGTCCTTTGCCAAAGCGGCCATGTTTGAGATGTTCTGGATACCAGTTCATGAACTCGTTTTGGGCGATCAGTTGAGATTTTAGTTTTTGCACATCGATAAACCAAGCTGGCAGCGGCACGTAGTACAACCGAGTACTACAACGGTAACACTCAGCTACACTGTGAGTGTGCGGATCTTCTCGGTACATCAAGCCGCGTTCTGCCAAGTCCGCATTGATCAGTGGATTGGCTTTGAGGATAAACATGCCAGCCCATGGCGTCACTTCTGCTTTGAACTTGCCTTCTTCATCAACGTGTTCCACCATCTGAATGTTCTGCTCTTGCATGACTTTAAAGTCTTCTTCTCCATAGACAGCCAGAGTAACAACGCCGGTGCCTTCTTCTGCAGTCACGAATGGATCTGCCACGATCACGCCAGCGCGCTTGCCTTCACGATCTGGGTAGAAGTCATAGTGGAGTTCAAACTCAAACTGCTCAAGCTCGGAGCCTTGGTAGGTATCAACGACTTCGTATGGTACGTCGGTGAGCATCTTCAAAGCAGTGTCAGCAAGGATGTAAAACTCAGTACCTTGTTTCACTTTAACGTACTGAAGTGCTGGATTTACAGCGAGTGCTGGAGTGGCCAGTTTGTTCCAAGGTGTTGTAGACCAGGCTAGGATGAAGGTGTTTTCTGCATTTTTGATTTTGTATTTGTAGGTGTTGGAAGGTTCAGTCACTTCGCGGTAACTGTTGTCCATGGCGATCTCAAAATTGGAAAGTGGTGTGGCACAGCGAGGACAGTACAAGATGACTTTGCGGCCTTCGTAGACCAAGCCTTTTTCCCAAAGTTGTTGAAAACCCCACCAGACACTTTCCATGTATGAAGTGTCCATGGTTTTGTAGTTGTGTTCAAAATCTGCCCAACGTCCCAGGCGTCCAATGATCTTTTCCCATTCCTTATCCAAACGCAACACTTCTGCGCGGCACGCAGCATTAAATTTATCAATTCCTAAAGCTTCGATGCCTTTTTTGCCACCCTTGATATCCAGTTGTTTCTCGATCATGTTTTCAATTGGTAAACCGTGACAATCCCAGCCCCAGATGCGCTCCACGCGGTAGCCCTTCATCGTCCAGTATCGTGGGATGACGTCTTTACTGGTCGAGCCTAACAAGTGGCCGTAGTGTGGCATACCTGTCGCAAATGGAGGTCCATCGTAGAAGACGTACTGTTTGTCGGCAGGGCGCATCTCCACTGATTTTTCAAAAGCCTTGGTGTCTGTCCAGAACTGCAAGACTTCCTCTTCCATTGCAGGGAGGTTAACGGACTTTGGTAATGCTTTGATTTTGTTCATAATTTCCTTTATTTGCGGATGTTTTGTCTGCTCTGCGGTCGGCAGCAACTCTGCCTTGGTGAGCTCGCTATCCAAAGTGTGTGATTATTTTAATCACTTTGACGCTCGCTCAACACCCGCTGATCAGACAAATCCATCCTCAGTTTTTATGTATTCACCTAAGTCACACTGACGTGAGCTCATATAGTCAGTGAAGTGCCAATCCAGCACTACTTAAGATTTTTTTGAGTAAGTGAGTGATTTATTTCTGAAGGAGTGTTGAGTGAGCGTCGCTGCTATCTAAAATGTAGGATAGCTGTGTGTAGCGAACTCATCAAAGCAACTATTGGTTGCTGTCTCCTGAAGGAATAAATCCTCACGATCTACAAAAAAACCCTCGTTCACATCCGCGACATACGGAAGCAAACGAGGGTTCTCTCGAACGGTACCACCTCTTTGTACTTATTCCTGCTGTTACGGGCATACCCGGTGCGGTCTACTTTTGTATGAAAACTGCATTTGCAATCTTCCTACTACTTCTTCGCACAATGTGCTTTTGCAAGCTGTCTCAGTGATGGCTGAAACTTCACAGTATGTGTATTCTCTCCTAGAAGGTTATTTGTGTCAATGTGTCAGTGAAAAATGGAGTTCTTGTTTCTGCGGGTCACTCCTCCGAGCGACCCGCAGAGATACAAGATTTAGATACTTAGGTTAGCGGAAAGCCGTTGTGATGAAGATGTTCGTGCCTAAGACGTCCCAAAAGCCAGACCAGTACTTGAATGCCTCCTCCACAAAGCCGATGTTGGCATAGCCATAGCTACGCCCGGCCCTCAAAGGCGAGATTGTAATGCGAAAGTGATTGTGCCCGTTGTCTAAACGGCAGACTGTGTAGTCCTGGTACCACCGCATACAATCCACACCTGGAACGAGTACGTAGGTGCCGTCACTCTCTGTGTTTTTGATGAAGTTTGCAACCATGTGCTTCAAAGAAACAACCCCACCACAATCACCTACAGCTGATAGATCGATGTCCATTGGTGCGTTGACCACATGTGGGCCAACACTACTAGCAACCGTCACAGCGCAGTTGTTTCTTCCAGGAGCGTTATCCTCATCATCAGGGATGCCGTCGTTGTCTGAATCAATGACCTGACCATGTTGACTGGCGCCCTTAACAACCAACCCAGCGACAAAGTATCGGGTACGGGCTTGGCTGGCTGATTCACTGTTTCTGATCTCGATTTCGATGGAATCATTTACTTTGCTTGGAACGGTAAAGCTGATAAGATCTACTGTACCGGCGAGCGTGCTTTTTTCAAAGCTTTGATGGCTTTTTTCTTGGCCACCAACTCTGACAATCACCGATATTGACAACCCGTCCTCTGCTTGATTGTAAGCGCCCAGGATGCAGCCTGATACTTGATCCGAATAGGCCTTGTAGTGTAATACAACCTTTTCGTATCCGCCATCAGTTATAGGGTTACCCATACTCACAACTAACCGACGGAAAGGGTAAAAGTCTGTTCCACCCGCGTAGGTTACCCAATTCTTGTCTGGACCTGAAGCCGTGGTCATGGTTACTGAGCCTGTCTGACTGATTGGTGTTGTCCACATTCTACCGAACTCGGATGACTGTTTGATCAAGACTGAAGGCCCTTGAAGGGTAACAGTCATATCGTTACCCTTTGCTAACAAGGCACCTGTTGTTCGAGCATTTGCCACACCTTGTGTCACAGTCTGTGGCCCGTCGAGAGGTGGAAAGACCTGAGCCACGATTAGCCCACAGCTATCCTGGTCAATCGGTTGTACAACATTCTGCGCCATTACACTGGAGAAAAGAACCAGTACAAGGGCCAGTGTGAGCCCCAGAACTGCTGCGAACCGTCGCAGGCGTTGCGCGAATTCTTTGCGCATGAAAATACTCCTTTGAAACGAAAAACAAAAACGATTGTGCTGAAATGGGCGCCTGGTCGCCCGATGAACAGATGATCAAATGATCTTGATCAGGGCGTGGGCTCCAGGTGTACCCACAAGAGGCAGTGCGCTTGGTTGTATGTGCCTCTCAAACGAACGTTGAAAAAAATGCTTCGTCCAACAATTTTGATTGGATCCTTAGCAGCTTTCAACTCTCCTTCAAGAGGCACATACAAAGTATATGTATCTAAATCTTGTTAATGAGCTGTCTTCCGCACAGTCTCTCGTAGATGACAGACCAGCAGAAGACCACCTCCTCCCACGCGTTATATGCGTAAGAAATATGTATTATATCAATATTGTCAATAGAATAAAATTACAGGATCTGAGGTAGTTACTCATCCTGACTACTCATCCACATTTTTCTCAAGGAAGCGTATCTTTGTTGTATAAATTCAAGCGGAATAATTTTGCGCAGTTTTTCAGACCACCCACTCTCTGGTTGTCTTTCAGAACCAGGATTGAGGGTATGTGCTGCAGCAATCTGTACTGCACCAATCAATGTCGTGATGCTCCTTTGTAGATACAGGGGTACATCAGGATTCTCTACGGTAGCAAACTCTGCTTGTTCACCAGAAAGAACGGGAAATTGTGCTGCCACACATTCTTTAATCCACGGATGTGAGTCAGGTACTGCAGTCATAAATGTTTGGTGATCAGTGAAGGTAGCGAGCATTTCAGGATCATTGATCAAGAATTTGTAGTACTGTATAAAAAAATCATAGACATCTACAGGGAGCCAGAGTGATTGTAGATTACGGTTAAACTCATCTATGTTCTTTGAGCCAGCCAAATTTCGGCAGCGTGTGAGAGAGCCATGTCCATTCAGATCAAATAACACCTCAGTTGGGGCATTCTCTTGTGGACGAGCTAGTGAAAAATATAATTTTTTAACGTCAGGAAGATTGGCAGTATAAGATTCGGGATAGCGCTCAGTAGGGGTATATATCTTTCTGGGAGTGTCTGTTTGTTTTTCTCCAGAAGGTCTCTCATAGGGCGCAGTCGGTGCCAAGATATCTGTTGAGATACGCGAATATGGCTCAGTTGCTTTAAATCTTTCGGGCAGGATGTTTCTAATGCTTTCTAATACAAACATGAGGCCTTTTTTGCCATAGGTAGGCGGTCTTAGCGTTTTTTTCTCAAAAATGCTGGTATCTCAAACTCATCTTCAAAGGTTGCGTCCATACCCATCACCGGCTTGGAAGCAGGTTTCTTTTCGTCGTCTTGAGTGTCACCGAAGGCTTGTGATTTGACAAATGGTTGGCTGCCAGACTGTCCTGTCTTAATTTCTGTGGCAGTTAGTGGTTGTGTAAAGCCTTGTGGAGCACGATCGATCAGCGGCGTTGACTGCTCTTCGTTTTCTTCCAAACGACGTGAAGGCTGATTAGCTAGAGTTGGAATGTTACCTCCTAAGCGACGATTGGAGTCTCGCCCAAATGCCCCAAACATATTGCGGTTGCCTGCATAGCCCATTTGCGTAGGGTTGAAACCAGTGGCAATGACACTAATTTTGATACGATTGCCCATATCTTCATTGATAGTTGCCCCAAAAATAATGTTGGCATCTGGATCTGCTGCAGAAGAAATAATGCTTGATGCATCAGAGACTTCAGTCATTGTCATGTCAGGACCACCAATGATATTAAAAAGAATCCCTTTTGCACCATCAATCGAGACTTCTAGCAGTGGGGAGGCTACAGCCATCCTGGCGGCAGTAGCAGCACGGTTTTCGCCACTAGCTTCACCAATACCCATCAGTGCGGAGCCAGAGTCACTCATGATGGTTTTGACGTCAGCAAAGTCGACGTTGATCAATCCAGGTACCGTGATCAGGTCTGAAATACCCTGTACACCTTGTCCGAGCACGTTATCTGCCAGCTTGAAAGCATCAAGGAGCGTCATTTTTTTATCAATCACGTCCATCAAACGTTGATTGGGGATGACAATGAGGGTATCTACCGATCCGACCAAGCTACTAATCCCCTCTTCTGCAGAGCGCATCCTACGAATGCCTTCAAACATAAAGGGTTTGGTTACCACTGCGACTGTGAGCGCCCCTGCCTCTTTTGCAATCTCAGCAATTACTGGTGAAGCTCCAGTGCCTGTCCCTCCGCCCATCCCTGCAGTGATAAAAACCATATCTGTATCGAAGAGCAGATCTTTGAGTTTATCGTACGACTCTTCAGCAGCAGTTCGGCCGACTTCTGGGTCGGCGCCCGAGCCCAATCCCTTGGTGAAGTTGCTGCCGATTTGAATTTTGGTATCTGCCTTAGAAGTCAGCAGTGCTTGGGCATCAGTGTTGACAGCAATAAACTCAACCCCCTGGATTTGGTTGGAGTTAATCATCGAGTTGACTGCATTGCCGCCACCACCACCTACACCAATAACTTTAATTTTAGCGAAGGTAGTGTTGCTTGGTTTGACCAGTGCCATATGAAGGTGTTTCTAAGTGTATCATTTCCCATCAAAAACAGAAGGGGTTATTTCTCTACTATTCATTTTTTCTAAACTATGTGCGGGCGATATGTTTCCTATGGTAATAATGATTTAATAAATGTAATAGCTTTTTGCACGAAATCCTTGGTAGATCCACCTTTAAATAGCGAGCCCAGTGAAGTGGCTGGTTTTAGCTGTTCACCTCCCTGTGCTTTGCCATACATCAACAGACCAATACTTGTGGCGAATGAGGGCTTATGAATGTCACCAGTCAAGCCACTCAGCTCTACTGGCATACCAATACGAGCAGGTAGTTTTAATTCTTGACGCGCTACAGCTGTAATCTCTGCCGTTTCAGCTCCACCTCCAGTTAAGACAACTCCAGCAGGAATTTTGGTTAGTACATCCTGTGCATCAAGTTTTTCTTGAATCAGTCCAAAGATTTCCTGCATCCGTGGCACCATAATACCTTCAATGATCGTCTTTTTAGAAAGCACCTCACTATTTTGTCCAAGTGTCAGCACTCCCAGATCAAGCTCATCTGCTTTGCGCTTGCGTTCCTGGTAGTCAGTTTTTGACTCACCTGTATGCGGTTTAATGGCTTCTTCTTTATAGTCTGAAAGTGAAAGTTTTACCTTTTCAGCTACATCTAAACTAACACGGCAGCCGAGCGCAATATCTTGAGTAATATGTCGTGCCCCAATAGGTAGTGAAGCTGAGTAGACAAGTGCTCCATCCACATAGGCGCAGACAGAGGTAGAGCCAGCACCAATATCAATCAAAGCCACCCCGAGTTCTTTTTCAGTCTCCGACAAGACAACTTCAGCTGCAGCGATACCAGAAAAAACAAAACCTCGTACCGTTAAACCTAAGTCTTCAATACATTTTTGAATATTACGCAGCGCAGTCGACATTGCGGTAATGATATGTGCCTCTGATTCGAGACGTACTCCAGTCATACCAATAGGATCTTTGATCCCATCTTGTGCATCAACCTTAAAGTAATTAGGAATAACGTGAATCACTTCTTTGTCGGAAGGAAGTGAGATGGCTCGAGCTGCTTCGATGACGCGATTAACATCACTGCGAATGATCTCTTGATCTGGTGAGGAAACCGCCACTACTCCTTTTGAGTTGAGTGAGGCAATGTGGCTGCCTGCTACTGAAACATACACACTGTGGACTTCAAGTCCTGCCATACGTTCAGCACCATCGAGACTCTCATTGATCGTTCCTAGTACTTGCTCAAGGTCAATGATCTGGCTTTTTTTCATGCCACGGGCAGGTACCGCAGAAACACCAAGCACTTTAACCGTACGAGTTTCGGCATCAACCTTACCAATGAGTGTTACACACTTGTCGGTACCTATATCGATTCCTGTGATGATTGTGTCTGAAGGCATACTAATCTTTTAGATCTACTAAGCTATGTAGTCTCTAGCATACCAAAATTATTGCAGCATGCGTAGTACTGGCAGCTCAAAGCGCATATCGATTTCTTTAATTGTAGTGCGTTTTTCTTGATATTCACTTGCACGTAGCAAAATAGAAAGTTTCGCCACCTGCATTTCTATATCCACACAATCAAGCAGCACTACTTGTTCTTCACCATCCATAATAAGCGTAATTGTATCTTTGTCAACCCAACTGACTTTTGTCTTGAGTAGATTCGTTTGTTGTAGTTGAGTTTGCAAACTAGAAATACAGCTGTGGATGTGCTGGTAGATTTTTTTTTCTGCAGAAATAAACTGATCTGCTCCAAGATTAGTTGTGACAATGAATGCAGCCGTTAGATCAGGGCTTTCATATGCAGAGCCAGACTTAGTCACGCTAAGTTTTCGATCAGGACTCTGTATCTGGTATTCTAAGGTAGGAATGTGGAAGTCCACAAGTAGGGTGCTGGGAAGTTGTTTGTGGACTGTCGCGATAGTCAGTGGGAGTGAGTACGGCTTTGAGTTGAGTATCTGTGCATACTCATATCCAAATATCGGTAGTCCCTGTAAATGGCCTGCATAGCTGTGGAGTTCAGTCGGACATGATTGCTGATCAAGAGTGCAAATGATGGTTTGTACGCGAAAAAAATGACCAATTCCAGCAATAAAAAACACCAGCGAAACAAGCAAAAAACATAACCATACTATAGGTGATCGTAAGCTCGCAGTGAGAAAGGCAACTGCCTTTTGGTTATTTGTTTGTGAATTTTTCCGCAAGCGCATATACCTTATTATCAGCGTCTAGGGGAATAGAAACTAGCTGCAGTTTTTTCTTCATGGTTTTATGACTATGTTTTAGGTGCGCTAGTGCTGTGAGAATTGAGTCCTTAGTAAGGTCTTTTTGTAGGACAAGCAGGGCCCCTCCCGTATTTGTCAGCCACTGGGCATTGAGAAGCTGTTCGTCATTTTTTGAAAATGGTAGCGGGATAAAGATGGTAGGTACTGCAAAGAGAGAGATTTCTTGCGTTGTATTTGCTCCAGCTCGAGAAATTATGGCATCTGCATGTTGGTAAATCCATGCTAGTTCTTCAACACTAACCCACTCACGAATGATGTAGTTGTTTTGTTGGCTTGGTTTGAGTTGATCGTGTGCGACCTCTAGCTCTTGTTTATAACTGCGCCGTTGGCTGGTTGAACCACATTGGTGAATGATAGTCCATTCCTTCACCAGCTGCGGGACACACTGCATGATGACAGTGTTGATTACTTCTGAGCCTTGGCTGCCACCGGTGACGTAGAGTAGCGGTTTATCTATTGCAGTAATCCAAGGAGGTTGTGGAATACCCTTTTCTAGCAGCTGTTTACGTAAGACATTGCCAGTGTGAACGCCTTTGCCCGCGTCCAATAAAGCAAGTGTCTCTGGGTATGAGACTGCCATGCTTTTGGCAAAATATTGGATCAGTTTATTGGCACTGCCAAGTGTCCGTGTCTGTTCGTGACTGATAACTGGAATCTGAATAAGCCAAGCTGCTAGCGCAATGGGAACAGCTAAGTAGCTACCAAACGAAACAACAATAGTTGGGCGAACTCGCAGGAGAATATACAGTGCATGCAAAAAGCCAAATACAGCTAGTGCAATCGACTGAAGGAAAGCTACAGGACTATACTCAGTGAATTTACCCGAGCGAAAAGCTATGAACTGTATAGCACGTTTCTCAACTTCAAGTCGTTCTTTAGAAGGTTGTTTTGATTTCTCTTGCGCATACTCCCGGCCAACAAACACGATTTGGTCGGCAGAGTGATGCTCTTTGATGTAGTCAATAAGTCCCAGTGCCGGAGTCAGATGCCCACCGGTAATAAGCAGTTTCATCTTGATGATGCCTTTCCAATTCGAGTAATGATTCCTGCTGCCAAGAGTACCATTATTACTGCTGATCTGCCATATGAGAAAAACGGCAAAGGTACCCCAGTTAACGGTACGAGTCCTACTACAGAAGATAGGTTTAGTAACATCTGGACTCCCAGCCAAGTTAGTAACCCCAGGCCCAGTAATCGCACTCCACTATCTTCAGTATTTTTTATAACTTGATATCCAAGAAGCATATAGCCAAAGAGTAAGAGTATCAGGGCAGTTGAACCAAGATACCCCAGCTCTTCAGCAATAATGGCAAAAATAGAGTCGGTGCTTGCTTCAGGAATATAGGCAAACTTTTGTGTAGAGTTGCCAAGGCCCTGTCCAAACAAACCACCACGCCCTAAGGCAATAGTGATTTGTCTAATATGAAAACTAGTCCCCAAGGGGTCAGCTTCGGGGTTGAGAAACGTCAATAAACGGTCTCGACGGTAGGGTGAAGCAATGATAGCAAGTAACACTAGCGGGATACCAACCGCCGCCAAGAGGCCGAGCTGCTTTATATTCCCTCCCGCCACAAAAAAAATACTACAGGCAATGCTGATAACAAGTAGGAGTGATCCTAAGTCGGGTTGCAACATGATGAGCAGGATGGGTAGTGCCAATGAGGCCAAAAATACCCGCAACTTCTGATGCTGAGACATCCACTGTGCATAAAATGTTATTAATCCAAACTTGAAGAACTCAACAGATTGAAAACCAAAGCCTGCTACCCGTATCCAGCGACTCGCACCATTTAACTCACTGCCTATGCCAGGAATAAATACAGCAATCAAGAGTATTAGCCCAAAGATATACAGCCCCGCTCCAAACCGCACCCAGAGTTTGGGTGGAACGGCCAGTCCTACACTATATGCAAGCAGTCCAATTCCCACCCCAACCAAATGTCGTTTAAAGAGGAAGTACTGATCCCCAAATGTTGTAAAACTTTCGGCAACTGAAGCTTCAAGCACAAAGACAGAACCTATAGTAAGCAGCAAAAAAGTTAGTACAACGAATGTAATATTTTTCATTTTTTACAGCTCGGTCAGCCATAAGCCGAAGATCGTCAATAAGATTTGGATCAGCCACGCACGTTGGACAATTTTAGGTTCTTCCCAGCCATAGCGCTGTAAGGTGAGATGAAATGGTGCGGCAGGTAAGATGCGTTTGCCAAAGAATTTTTTACTTACCAATTGTCCAAAGGAGCTTGAAATTTCTAGAACAAAGATGAAGCCAATGATGAGCAGCGCAAAGACTTTACCCAGCAAAAGCCCAACAACTGCTAAGGTTGCCCCAAAAGCAAGTGAACCAACATCCCCCATAAAGAGTCGTGCCGGAAAAATATTGAAGTATAAAAACGAAATCAGTGCGCCAATCCAGAGGGCTAAGAAGAGAGAAAGTGGCACATCTAAGATTGAGGCAGACAAGAACCAGAGTCCAAAGAGCGAGATCATCAGTGAGCCTGCTGCCAAACCATCTAAGCCATCGGTAATGTTGATAGCATTGGCAAATGCAACAATGATAAAGGTAGCAAACGGAATGAACATGAAACCAATATCAAAGGTGCCAAAGAACGGTATGTACACAAAAGAAATGCCTAACGAAACATACATCATGCTGCTGATGATCACTGCCAAGACAGTTTGGAAGATCAATTTATGCTTCATGCGTAGTCCAAAAAAACCACTCGCTTCTAGCTTAAAAAACTTTTTTATGTCGTCATATAATCCTAAGATTCCAAAAGACATGAACGTAAAAAACAGTATATTTACTTGTGCGGTGATGTTTTCATAATTGCTTGTGATGTTGACATTGAAGAATTCAAGGATGGGCAGGAGCACTGCAAACAGGATTGAGACTGTAGTAATAATCAGCAACCCACCACCCACAGGGACTCCGGCTTTTTTCTTGTGAAATAGATTAAACACTGGCGTGAGTTTGCCAAAAACGTCGCGGGTCTCTTGCTCAAGACGTTGGAACTTGAGTGAGTAGAGTAAATTAATAAACGGTATGATTGCCACCGAAGTCACTGAAAAAGAGAATAAAAGCACTCCGAGTAATACTGCAAATGGACTCATACTTGCTCCGTTATTTTACGTACACCTATTTTGTAATACGCACAATGTCTGCTCCCATTGACTGTAGTCGCTCAGCGAGTGATTCATACCCACGATCAACGTGCTCGATCCCACTAATGTAGGAAGTGCCACTAGCAGAAAGTGCCGCTACAATTAGTGTAGCACCATGTCGCAGGTCGTGCACCTCGAAGTTACCGGCTTTAAGTTCTGTTGGCCCCGTAATTTTTATTGCATGAAAGCTATCTTTTGAATCATCTGCTAAATTGAAGTTGTAGATACTCTCTGGGTGTGCAATTTCAGGATTAAAAAATTCAATCTGTGCACCCATTTGTTGGAGTGCGGCAACATACTGAAATCGCTTCTGCATAATTGTCTCATGCAGAATACTTGTCCCCGCACACTGGGTGAGGACAGTGGCAAATAGTGGTTGCCAGTCGGTCATAAAACCAGGTGCAATTTCTGTAGTGACATTGGTTGCTTTGAGCGCTCCCTTGTAATAAAACCTGATCCCGTAGTTGCCAACTTCGTAGCCAGCTTGGATCTCCTCCAATTTATTGAGGAATGACTTGAGATGTTCAACGTGGGCATTTTCAATGATGACATCACCTTTGGTGGCAATTGCAGCACAGGCGTAACTGACTGCCTCGTTGCGATCAGGCATAATTTTGTGAATTGCACCATGAAGGTTTTTTTCACCATAAATCTCGATTACTCTATTGGCTTTGCGAATAATGTGCCCACCCATACTGTTAATAAAAGTAATAAGATCATCAATTTCTGGTTCTTCAGCGGCATTTTCTAAAATGGTCAATCCTTCTGCTGTTGCAGCTGCCAAGAGCAGTGTCTCGGTTCCAGTATGGGTATTTTTTGCAAAACGATACCGCGTGCCTTTTAAGCCTGTAGTCTCAGCGTAGATTAAACCGTTTTCTTCTCTAATTTGTGCCCCGAGTGCAGTTAGTCCCTCAAAGTGCCGTTCGAGTGGTCGTTTACCAATTTTGTCTCCGCCAGGGTTAGGGACGACTGCCTTACCAAAACGCGCCAAAAGTACTGGGATAAATAGAGTTGAAAATCTGCCTTGTGAGCCATCCGCAGCATTGAGTGTATGTGAATGCATGTCCATGGGATTGATAAAGATAGCGCGCTCACCTGCCCGATTGACACTACCTCCCAAGTACTCAATGATCTGTGCTACTTTTCCTACATCGCTGATGTGGGAAAAATTTAAAAGTCTAGATTGTGACTGTGCCAAAATTGAGGCAATCATTAATTTATATGAGGCATTCTTTGCCCCACCAATGCGAACAGAGCCATGTAACTTATTGCCGCCAGTAACTTTAAAAACTTCCATGCTATCCTTTACTTTGTTATTCCTGTAAGTTCTGCATCGGTAAAGCCGAGGAAAAATATCTCAGGTTTGAGTGTTATGCCCAGTTTTTTTTGTGCTGTAGTTATTATAGTACGAATACAGCTGAGATAGTCGGCCGCAGTTGCTTTTCCGACATTTTCAATAAATGCTGCGTGTTTTGTTGAGATAACTGCATCTCCAACGCGATATCCTTGGAGCTCTAAAACGTGCTCGATAAGGTAGCCTATACTCGGAGTGGGGACTGCTAAACGTGCTTGTTCTGCAGCTGAGATGTTTTGAAAAACACAGCCCAGCGAGTTCTGCGGTTGGATTTTTTTTCGGGTAGCCCATTCTTGTGCTACTTGTTTGGCTTTTACGACATCCCCTCTGTAGAGCAAAAAATCTGCGCTAATAATACTCTCTCCAGAGTTGTGAAACCGTGAATAATCATACCCTGCTTCAAGTTCATGCACCGGGATATTTTTTTCTGTGCCAGTAGGAGTAATGACACTAACAGAGTTGAGAACATCAGAGATAAAGTGTGTCCCCCCATGGATATTGTTGTAAATTGCCCCACCCACACTTGCAGGAATACGAGCATACCACTGCAAACCAGTAATACCTTTACTCAGTAAAATATTGATTGCCATGGGCAACGAAACGCCACTATCCATACTCACCCACACTTTTGTGGCATTCCTTTCCGCAAAATCCAGATCAGAAAACTCATACTTGGCAGTACCTTGTGTAGCATCAGCACTCCAGCGTGCTGTGACGGCTGGCGTTTGAAAAATTTTCTCAGGCATTTCATCATGAACAGTAATCTCACTGCTATCATTGCGGATGACTATGCCACGTAGTCCTCGATCTGCAATCAGAGTGTTGGCTCCCCAACCCAAAATTGTCAGCGGCGTGTTACTTGTTCGAGCGTACTGTATGATTGTTTTCAAATCTTCGCGAGTACGGATGCGTGCAAATGCTTCAGCAGGCCCACCAATGCCAACTGTGGTGAAAGGAGCCAGTACTACTGCTGCAGCAAAGTTGAGTGTAGGAAATTGATGATTAAGTTGTTCTGCTAATGTCATAGTAGTTTGTAGTACACACAATTATTTGATACGGTCGTGAACTCTGTAAATATCCCCCGCACCAATTGTCAGGCAAATATCTCCTGGTTGTAATAATTCTTGCAAATATGTTGCCAGACTCTCGATTGTATGTAGATTTTGAATAGCTACATGGGGGTACTTCTCTGCCACGGCCTGAGCAAGCATATCACTGGTTATACTTGGATCGTAGGCTTCGCGTGCTGATGCAAAAATATCGAGCAACAGCACTTCTCGAGTAGTAGCAAACGCATCCACAAATTGTTCAAATAGCTGTTTCGTTCGGGAAAAGGTATGTGATTGAAAGGCAATAACAATTCTTTTACCAGGATACCAACTTTGTATGGCTGCAATAACATTTTTTACCTCAGAAGGGTGGTGTGCATAGTCATCAAAGTAGAGTACCCCATTTTTTTCTCCAATTCGTTCAAAGCGTCGTTTGGTGGATTGGAAAGTAGCCAAGGCGGCACAACTTTCTGCAGCTGGTACTCCAAGAAGTTTGCAGGCAAATACTGCAAATCCAGCATTTTCTAGGTTGTAGATGCCGGGAATCTGCAAGGTGAGTTGATACGTTTGTTCACTCCCAGATGTCTGTGGTGCTCCAGGTGTAAGTGGGGTATCTACGCTCGTAGTGCGATCAAAAAGGAGCGCGGTAGCCTTCCCTGCTTGATACTGCACACTTGCAAGATCGATTCCAAAATCTGCAGCGACACTACTGCCAAAATAAAATATATTTTGCGTCGTGGTACTGGTGGGTACTACACCTCGATCTCGATCATTGAGTAATAAAAATCCTGCTGGATTGATTTGATCAAAAAACTTTTGGTAGGCGGCTTTGGTGTCAGCAATCGTCCCATATACATCAGGATGATCGAATGCAAAGTTGGTACAGACAGTCAGAAAGGGAAACATATAGGAAAAGCGAGGGGTGATTGGTTCACCGCGACTTGGTGCTGTAGGATCAGTGACATACTCATCGGCTTCAGCGACAAAATATTCACTCTCTGCACTCCACTTTCCCGTACGCTCCATACCTAGTATTGCTCCTACTCCTACAGAAAAAGATGGGGTATGTCCTGTTTTTTCAAGAATCCAGCTGATCATGGCACTTGTTGTGGATTTACCACCAACTCCACAAACAGCAACTCCTTTTTTTTCATTACAGAACGCTGCCAGCGCTTCTGCTTGTGAGAAGCAGGCAATTCCACGCGCCTTGCTTGCGAGAACTTGTGGATTGAACTGCCCCTGATGTGCAGCGGTGTAGATAACGCAATCAATTTCTGCTGGGAGCTCTTGATCAAATGTGCCAACCTTGAGCTGGAGTTTCGTCAGAAGGTCTTTGGTCACAAAATCTTCAGCGACATCACTGCCAGCCACAGTTTTACCTGCATCCAGCAAGATCTGTGCCAAAGAGGTCATTGCCACCCCTTTGATGCCAACTAAATAGTACTGTGAATATGCTTTCCAGTTCATAATGGTAGTGGTAAACTATAGTTTTAAGATCTTGCGCACTGCTTGGGCATCATCCCAAGGATGTTCAACAGTACCATAACACATACTTTTTTCATGACCCTTGCCAAAAATTCCTACTGTATCACCTGGTTGTGCATACTTTGTTAGAGCTGCTGTGACCGCTTCACCTCGATCAGCAATTGAGATAACTTTGCCGTGTGTATCCACAATCCCCTCTTTCATCTGTCTAATAATTGACCAGATATCTTCTCTGCGGGGGTCTTCCGCCGTAAAAATCGCAAGATCTGCCAGTTCACTGCCAATTTTTCCCATAGCAGGTCGCTTAGAGCTATCACGTTCACCTGCACAACCAAAAACTGCAATGATCTTGCCAGTTGTATATTTTTGGCGTAGCGCAGTCAGAGCGGACTCAAGTGCCTGTGGAGTGTGAGCAAAATCAACAATTACTCGAATAGGTTTTTCAGTAATTACTTCCATTCTGCCGGGTACTCCTTTGAAGTTTTTTAGTCCGTCGCAGATTGCGGCATCTGCAATTCCTAGTTCTTTGGCAATGTTGTAAGCCAACCGCGCATTCATTCTGTTATAGCTCTCAGGGAATTTTTTATTGATGGTGTCTAAAACAACTTGAGGAAGCTCATCACTTGCAGAATACCCTTTAAAACGGGTGGTGCCGCGACTAAGGTCTTTGACTTTGCGATATGATTCGTCATCTTCATTAATGTAGGAAACTGGTGCTGAGTCAAGAACAAGCAGTTTAGCTTTGACATATTCTTCATAGGTTAGATGATAATCAAGGTGTTCTCGGTCAATGTTGGTTAAGCCCGCGACCTTTGGAGTAATCCCCCAAGTCCGATACTGATAGGCCCCGTGGGAAGTGGTCTCTAAAACAAGGTGTGTATATCCCTTGTCTACCATGTCTCGCATAAACTTAAAAACTAACTTTGGCTGTGGTGAGGTGACATGAAAACCTGTATCAACTGCTTCTTCTCCAGTAAATGCGGCTACAGTGCTAATCAACCCCACCTTGAGTCCTGCTGCTTTTAAAATGGAATACGTTAGGGTACTTGAAGTGGTTTTACCATCTGTGCCAGTGATTTCAATAATGGTGAGCTTGCGGTCTGGAAAGCCATACGTAATTTGAGCGGGCAGACCTTCCAAAAGGCCAGTTTTAAAAAAATGGTAGATACGTTTTAGTTTATAGATAAGTAGTTTTATTAGCACAGTGCTTATTATACAGAGGAAGGCAAGTGATGGTGAAGGAAAAAATACAATCTTGCAATCGTTAATCTCCAACTACAGTGACTGGGGCAGCATCTAAAACAGGCGTGGGAGTTGGTGGCTCGCGGTCAGGAGGAACATTGAGGAGTAAAAAGAGATCATGAGCGATTTTGTACCAGAGTGGGGCGGCCGTTTCGGCCGCCCAGATTGATGAGGTTGGGGCATTGAGTTTGACAATCATTACAAACTTAG
>JBILVZ010000022.1:0-20717 GCA_044370175.1 Methylococcaceae bacterium | reverse complement strand
ATTGTTACGGTTGATCACACGGCGATACAAGTCATTGAGATCTGATGTGGCAAAACGTCCACCTGAAAGCTGCACCATTGGGCGCAGATCTGGTGGAATCACTGGCAAAACCGTTAAGAACATCCATGATGGGTTGATCTGTGCTTTGCGCAAACCCTCAACAACCCGCAGACGCTTGGTAGCTTTCAGGCGTTTAGCACCTTTGCTATCGGTCATTTCTTTACGAAGACCTGACACCACTACATCCAGATCCAGCTCACTAACCAACTCCATCAAACTTTCAGCACCCATACCGACTCTCAAGTGAGAAGCGACATCGTACTCATCGAGCTTGAGGTACTCATCTTCAGTCAAAATAGTGCGCTTGCCAATTTTCTTCAACAACGTTTTTAGAGCTTTAAAGATCTCATCAGTTTGATCAAGCTGAGTCTCTAGTTGTTTCTTTAAGGAAACCAACTTATTCTTTGCTTTCAGGTCAAGTTCTGTTAGCTTAAGTTGCAGCGTTTCTTTGTTTGAGACTTTTTCTTTGAGTGCAGCTTTGTCTTTTTCTAACTGTTCTTTGACAGCTTCCATCTGCTTCTGCATGCTCTCTTTGAGCTCATCTCGAGCAGCTACTAAATTAACATCAAGTTTCTCGATGTTTGCGGTTTTCTCATCATGGTCAACAGCAAGCACCAGGTACTTGGAGAAGTAGATGATTGAGTTGATGTTGCGAGGAGAAATGTCCAACAATAGCGATAATTTAGAAGGAGCACCTTTGAAGTACCAGATGTGAGCAACAGGAGCAGCAAGTGAGATGTGACCCATGCGTTCACGACGAACCTTGGACTGGGTGACTTCTACACCACACTTATCACAGATAATACCCTTGTAGCGAATCCGTTTATACTTACCACAGAAACATTCATAGTCTTTGGTTGGGCCAAAGATTTTTTCATCGAACAAACCGTCTTTTTCTGCACGCAGAGAACGATAGTTGATGGTTTCTGGCTTCTTAACTTCGCCATGTGACCAGGACTTGATCACATCAGGTGAAGCGATTCTAATACCAAGAGCTGAAAAGTCGATGATATTTTTCATGGTGGGCTTCCTTTACTGAATTGCTTTCTCGTCATCTGTTACTTGTTCTTCAGCTGCAGCAGCGGCTTCCGCTTCTGCTTCAGCATCTTCAAAGTCTTCATCTAAGTCGTCGTCTTGATCATCAGCGGGCACTGCATCATCTGCTAGATCATCGGTAGCCATGCTGTCATCAGCAATAACTGTGCTCTGTGTATCGTCTGCGACTACATCATCAGCAACACCCGGTTGAGGAACAACTTCTGGTTCATCGGCTTCTTCCAATTCATATGGAACAACATCGATAGCCAAAGAGTTGAGCTCTCGCATCAGAACCTTGAATGATTCTGGCACTGTTGGTGCTGGGATATCGGTACCCTTAACAATTGCTTCAAATGCTTTAGCACGACCCATCACGTCGTCGGATTTAATCGTCAACATTTCTTGGAGTGTATGAGCTGCTCTGTGTGCTTCAAGTGCCCAGACTTCCATTTCTCCCAAACGCTGTCCACCCATCTGAGCTTTACCACCCAGAGGCTGTTGTGTGACGAGTGAGTATGGACCCGTAGAGCGAGCATGCATCTTGTCTTCAACCATGTGCGTCAACTTCAAGATATACCCGACACCAACTGTAGTTGGCTCACCGTATTTTTCTCCGGTGCGACCATCATGGAGCTGCACTTTACCTGAAGCTGGAAGCCCTGCTCTTTCGAGTTCATCCCAGATTTGGCTTTCTTTAAAGTGTTCAAAAGCTGGTACTGCAATCTTGTAGCCCAATTTTTGTGCAGCCCAACCAGCGTGTGCTTCAAAGAGCTGTCCCATGTTCATACGAGCAAGTACTGAAAGTGGTGAGATGATCACGTCAACAGGTGTACCATCCTCTAAATGTGGCATGTCAGCTTGTGGCACGATCTTACTGATAACACCTTTGTTACCATGGCGTCCTGCCAGCTTGTCACCGACAGTGATTTTGCGAGTTTGTGCTACTTTGACGATAACTTCTTTCAGGGTACCTGGGTCAAGTTCATCGCCCAAGTCACTATCTAAGACCTGTACGTCAATAACAGTACCTGTTTCGCCATGTGGCATTCTCAGTGAAGTATCACGCACTTCGCGTGACTTTTCACCAAAGATGGCACGCAGTAAGCGCTCTTCTGGAGAAAGCTCTGTTTCACCTTTAGGAGCAATCTTACCGATCAAAATATCACCAGAAGAAACCACACTACCAATCCGAATGATACCGTCTGGAGTTAGGTTACTGAGGTAGTTTTCTGAAACATTTGGGATATCGTTGGTTAGTTCTTCTGAACCAAGTTTGGTATCCATGACCTTTGCCTTGTATTCATTGATTTGAATTGAAGTAAGCACATCATCTTTGACTAAACGATCAGAGATAACGATAGCGTCTTCGTAGCCTAAACCATCAAATGATGCATATGCAATCACCACGTTTGATCCCAATGCCAACTCACCTTGATCGGCTGAAGGGCCATCAATCAACGTATCACCGATACTGATTTTTTGACCAATCTTGACAATAGGACGCTGTGAGTAACAGGTACTTTGTGAGGTACGAACGAACTTGCTCACAGGATACACTTCATCAGAGCCATCGAGGTAGGAAACATCACTCAAGTAGTTACTTTTCTTTAACGTATCTGCGGTAGCTTTGTCGAGCGTCACCACTACCTTTGTAGAGTCAACATACGCCACTGAACCTGCATTTTGTGCCACAACGGTGCGATTCATCGCACTAGCCACTGCTGCTTCCATACCGGTACCAACAATTGGTGCCTGAGGTTTGATCAGTGGGACTGCTTGACACTGCATGTGGGTACCCATCAAAGCACGGTTGGCTTCGTCATGCGCAATAAATGGAATCAGAGATGCAGAAGTACCAATCACTTGGCGAGGCACCACATCAATATACTGAACATCAGTGACAGGACCTTCAATAAATTTGTTCATGTAACGGATAGGCACCCACTCTTGGGCAATCACACCTTTGTCATCAATAGCAACACTGCGGTGAGTAATTTTGTAATCTTCCTCATCGTCAGCTGCTAAGTAGATGATTTTCTCCGAAACTTTCATCTTCTCGCCATCAGCAATCACTGGATTGTATGGAGCTTCAAGGAAACCAAAATCATTAACTCGAGCATAGAGTGAAAGATAGGTCACTAAACCAATATTTGGACCTTCTGGTGAACGAACTGGGTCAATACGAGAGTATTGAGATGCGTTAATGTCACGCATTGAAAATGATGCACGCTCTCGAGTAACTCCACCAGATCCCATCACTGACAAACGACGTAAGTTGTCAATTTCAGACAATGGATTAGTTTGATCTAAGATTGTTGACAAGCGGTTGCGACGGAAAAACTCTGAAATCGTCGCAATTAACGGACGAGCATTGACGAGTGCGCCTGGAGTAAGACTTTCGTCTGTCTTAGTAAGTGACATTTTTTCACGAATTGAACGCTCTAAACGGATTAATCCAATACGGAATGCAGATTCTTGAACAAGCTCACCAATCTGGCGAACTCGGCGGTTACTCAAGTGATCGATATCATCTGTTTTACCCTTGCCGTTTTGTAAGTTAATTAAATACTTAACAGCAGAGATGACATCGTCAGGAGTTAAAGTAATAGTTTCTTGGTCTACACTCAGCTTAAAGCGGCGATTTAACTTGTAGCGACCCACTCTACCCAAATCATAACGACGTGCATCAAAAAACATTTGCTTAAGATAGTCTTGGGCACCATCTAAGGTAGCTGGCTCACCAGGACGCATCTTTTCATAAATTTCAATTGCAGCTTCTTCTTTTGTTTTAGTTGCATCTTTTTCAAGAGTATTTTTAAAGAGTGAGTACGCATCTGCTTCGATAATATCTTTAAACATGTTCAATAAGTCTTCATCAGTACTCAATCCCATTGCACGCAAAAGTACCGTGACTGGCATTTTGCGGCGACGATCTATCTTGACAGTAATAATATTTTTCTTACCTACGGCAATTTCTAGCCAAGAACCACGTTTAGGGCGCAGTTCTGCTTGATATAGTTGACGACCAGTAGTTGCGTCAGCGTCACCTGAGAAAAACACACCAGGAGAACGAACGAGCTGCGTCACCACTGCACGTTCAATACCATTGATAACAAACGTACCAATTGGCGTCATTTTTGGGATATCTCCCAAGAATACCTCTTGAGATTGTTCTTCACCAGTTTTTTTGTTGAGCAGCGTAGTCATCACATAGAGCGGCATGTCATAACTAACCCCTTTTTGCTTGGCTTGTGCGATAGTATATTTAGGTTGACCAAAGCGATATTCACCAAAACTTAAACGCCAGTTCTTACCAGTGTAGTCTTCGATACCATTTTGGTAAACTTCTTCTAAAGTTTCCTTGATGCCACCGCGCAAAAATGCATTATAACTTTGCAGTTGCAAACCCACTAAGTCAAGTTCAGGAAGAACTGTGTGTGTTTTGCCCCAATTTTGACGGACCGCTTTTGTCATGGAAACTCCTTTTACTTCTACCGAACTACAGGCCACGCAGAAAAAACAGTGCCACTTCTAGCCCTGTGTGGGAATTATTCTCTGTTTGAAAAACAATACGATCTAGTGATCAAGAGAACTCCGCTTCGCCTCTACTATTTTCTATTGTCTGATAAGCATTGAATTTTAGCACAATAAAACACCTAACGCAAGTATTTGTCTATATTTGCGTTATGTTGTTGTAACGTCTTGGAGTAGTACGACTCCCCAGACGGTGCATGGATATAGAATAAATCAGTACTCTCGATGGGGTCAAGGACAGCTTTGATGGCTAGTATGCTTGGATTAGCGATTGGTCTAGACGGAAGACCCGGGTACTTGTAGGTGTTATATGGTGAAGTACTTTCTTTAACAGCTATATTTGGTGGTTCCCACCATTTGCCTGTTTGTTTATTTTTGCCCGCGATATACTGCAAAGTCGCATCAGCCTGGAGTGGCATACCAATCTCTAAACGGTTTTGCAAAATACCAGCGACATGGCGCATATCTTGGTAGCCACGCCCTTCTCGCTCAACTATAGAAGCAAGTACTACAAGCTCCCGTACATCCCACTGTGTCGATTCAATTTGTGCAGCTAAGTCTTGTACTACTTTTTTTTCAAAGGTAGTAGTAAATAAGGTATAGAGCTGTAGAGCAGTACTTTCACGGGGCACTAAGTATGTATCAGGATAGAGCATTCCTTCGCTCTCACTCGAGATCTCGAGAAATACTGCTGAATCAAACTCAGGTAGATCTTGAGCCGCTAGGTACTCAGCCATCTCTGCTACTCGCCAACCTTCAAGCAAGGTAATCCAAACATCTTCACTGCCTTGAGTAAGTTTGCTCGCAATCTCTTGGGTGGTCATGCTCGGGGAAAGTTGATAAGAGCCTGCCTGCATCTTAACATCGAGTTTTTTGTACTGCGCGTAGAGTCGAAATACTTGCGGATTTTTAATCAAACCTTCTGCCTGGAGTTTTTGTGCGGTAGTACTTACACCCTGTCCTTTAGGAATAACAAAACGCTTAGTAGCCGTATCCTGAGGTCTGAGCGGATTCAATTGACTAAAAACCCAAAACACGCCACTCCCAACAACCACTACTCCCAGCACGAAAACAGACACTATAATTTTTAGCCACTTTTTTGACATTAGTGTACGAGTATACTAGAAATCTCTTACAACTTCAAAAAGCAATACTGCAAATACTGCTACTGCAATACCCATTGCACCGTACCGCAAGGCTCCTGCCCGAAATGGTTTTGCTAAGCGTTTGTGATTGAGCAAAAATAAGATCGGGAATGACAACATCATCGCTGCAGCATTACAGATTGCGGCAGTCGTCAACAATACTCTTGGTTCGCGAATGCCCAATAAATATATTACTGCGCCAATACTCAGTTGCATCCAGAGAACGCCATAAAAATAGGCACCAATGTTGACTTTCTGTCGTTTTGTACCAGAGAGCAATACTACATTCTCAGAGATAATACGCGCACTTGATTCCATGACACCTACTTGTGTTGAGAAAAGGGTGATAGCACTTACTAACAAAAAAAGAGTGCCTACAACACTACTGGTGCGAGCCGAGATAGCTGCACTTTGTGCATACAGAAAATTAATACCTGACTGGACATCCTGCCCATAGACTGTTGCATATGATAAAACTGCTAAAACACAGATACTCACCAGACCAAGCAACCAAAATACTACAGCATGTTCGATACTAACTAGATACCACCAAGCTTTCCAACGATCTCTGTTGTGCTTTGTATGGGCAAAGGTTTGACCTTCCAAAACAAATGGCTTGGCTTTGTGAGAAAAAAGGCTAGAAATCTTTCCCATGTAAGCACCCATACCAAAACCTTTTTCTTTGATGTAGTAGGACTGGGCCAGATTGAGGTTGCCACCAGCTCCAGAGTAAGCAAAGGCACCCACAAATGAGCCGATTGCTATACCTGTCGGGAAAAACCAGTAGCCCGCTCCACTCCCAACAAGTCCACGCACCATATCGTTCCAATGTATCGGTTCTGCAAAGATAAACGCGAGTAAAAACAAAAAAGGCATGCCCAGAAAAATAATGATTTTTTGAAAACGTTCTATGGTTTTATATAAACTAGTGCCACTTGAGAGTAGCAAACCAGTAAGTAGGAGTAACCCCACTGCTACAACAGGTTTAGGTAGACTTGGAAAAACAGTAACCAAAATATCAGTTGTTGCTGATGAGAAACCCGGAATCGACCAAGGAACAAAAGTCGAGATTATATACCAAATTGTAAGCCCAAGACTCATCCTTCTAAAACCTACAAAGACACTTTCTCCCCAATACAATGTATACCGCATTGCCTCGGTGTTAAGGATATACTGCAAGCTGATGCCAAGAAGCGCACCCCACAACAAACCTAGTCCGTGTTGGGCAGCTAAATATGGCCACAAAATTAACTCTCCACTACCCAATGCAAGACCAAGCAAAACAAAAGATGGTCCTATCATTTTCCATAGCGAAGGAACCTGAGGAAGATCAAAATTCCTTTGTTTATCCATTACAATCAAGATACCACATCGCAGAAGATGACTCAAACTCTGCTAGATATATCACTGCTCATAGATCCTGGGCGTGTGTATCTAACCACTCTTGCAAAAAATTGGCTGCGGCAAGGTGATCGACCCGAGCTGTCTGGGACTCATATACTGTTTTACCTGTTTGTTGCAGTTTTTGCCGAGCATTTTGCGTGCTGAGCGTTTCATCTGTCAGTTCAATAGGAATCGAGACTTGCTGGCGCAACTGCCCAACAAACTGGATGGTGCGCTCCATAGTTTTACTCTCAGAAATACCGATCAGGAGCATCGTAACAGCGTGTTCTGCCACAAGTTTATTGATCTGGCTAAAAAGAGTTGCGTCATTGGTTAAAATAGTGAGTGGCTCAGCTAGACTACCATAGGAAAGTGCTACTCCCACTCGAGCAGTACCGTAATCAAGTGCTAAAATTTTTTGAGAAAGATGCATGTAGCGTATTATAACTTACTGTTTAGAGACTAGCTGAGCAGTCACCACCCCACGACGTAGATAGGTGCCTTCAGGAGTACACGTAACTAGTTTTAAACGTGCTGCATCATACTGCTGATTGAGAATATAGACATCAGTTGGTTTAACTTCTGTTTTTTCTTGCACAATATAGGTGTACTTTACTCCATCATGAGTAACGAATATCTCATCACCTTTTTTTAGCGTCATAATGGTACTAAAAATAGATGTATAGCGACGGGAGTTTTTTTCACTGGGGTTGTAAAATTGGCGCAACACAGAGTGACCAAACACTACGGGAGCACCTAAATCCCCTGGTTTAGCCGTCCCTGGGTAGGCAATTAAACTCTTGTTGAGGTCGCTCCCTCCCATTAGCACTACTGCATTGGTAATATTAAGTTTGGGGATATCAATCGTATAGGTATCTTCTGGCAGGGATTGGTCACCAAAGGCGAGTTTTTGTCCGTCTGGGGTCTGAAACCAGTTAGTCAAGTTGGTATAATCGAGCTCCATAGCTATGATTTTAGGCGTTGTGTTATACGCAGGCTCTTCATAGGCTTGTACTTGGGTTACTACTAGTGGGGTAACATCCATCACATCTTCTGTCGGGATTGGGGATATCAGCTGCCCAATTTCAACTTCTGGCATACGCCATAAGTAATAATTCACAATTGGTAGAGCTGCTGTACCAATTAAATACATACCAAATGAAACTAATGCCAACGGAAGGATAAGCGCTCCCATCCTGACGAGTTTAGGCAGTTGCCAGCTTTCTACTCGCCTTTCATCAGCAAGTGATTCAACCTTTTGACTCACCGTAAGACGTTGCACGTGTTCAGTAATTTTTGACTCTACCTCATCTAGCGAAACGCCATGTAAAACAGCATTGCGATACAACAAGATCAATTCAGCTTTAGAAACTGGTGGCGCAGTAGGTCGTTTCATAGCTACTATTCTTGCGTGTCCCACACAACTGTAATTCTACTTTTATCGTTTGGTACGGTGCTCAGCAACCTTGCTGCAAGTGGTGGGTTAAAGAGTATGCTGCTACTTTTGATTACGCCAGTGTTCGCAAAGACTGCGGGAACTTCAGAAACAGATTTGCCAGCAAGCTCTAATGTCAGGCTACTTGGATCCAACTGAGGGACAGCAGTAGCCGATAGGTTGGCTTCAAGCACCACTACCCCCTGCTTGGCTGAGTTTTTGGAGGGAGCTGACAAAATTTCTGGATCATCATTGGAAAGCATAAATCCAGCAGGCACTTTGCTCCCTAGCACCGCTTGCGCCAGAGGTACTAAATCTGCCACCTTGTAAGAAAGTGCGGTGACTGTGCCTTCTGCATCAAGGACAAGCTCATCGGCAGCTGCTTCGAGCTCATCTGAATAGGTAGCTTTTTTTATTACAACTTCATCCGTTGGTAAAATAAAAGTACCATTACCAGATTCTGCTGTGAACTGATCCTGAGCATCCTTCAAGATATTTTTCTTTGCTTCAGCAAGCAATTGATCACGATCCAATTGAGCAACAACCCTAATCTCTCGGCTAGAACCACCAGTAAAAGCGCCCACACTTTTAGCAACATAGGTGCTCTTGTCAAAGTTGGCTACGGTAAGTTCTTGCCCCTCTGCAATATTACTTTCCACACCAATCACATAGGCACTGGCAGCTACCTTTGCTTCACCAAATGTTTTTGTTTCGCTATTGGAAGATGATTGCTGGACAGTGGCAGCATCAACAGTTACTTCTTTTTCCAATACAAACTGAAGTTCACCAGATTGCAGTACCGTGCCTGCTGCAAAAGTTTTTTGAGCAGCGGTTTTGTTATAAATCGTCACTTCTCCTTTAGCTTTATCTCCCACAATCTTAATTCCACTCGTCGTGCCACTGACTTGTGTCTTGATCGTTTTGGTAACAGCTGCAGCAGGAATGCGAAGATTCTCGGGATCAGGTGCTGGGAGTTTAGGATCAAGAGTCAGTGTCACATCGCTCGCAATTGTTTTGGTGATGGGGACAATACGAGCCTCAACGCGAGTAAAAAATAATAACCAAAGATAAGAACCCACACCTACCGCAAGTAGACCAGCTATAAATCCACCCACAATAAACAGTTTTGTGTTATGTTTCGTTTTTGTGGTGCCAAATAGCTTCCCTATACTCCCTGGGTTTGATTTTTTACTTGCAGTACCAGGTACCTCAACTGCCAGTTCTTCATCGTCACTTCCAGCCAGTTGCGTTTGTTTGATGGGAATCCCGAATGAGGTGGGTAGAAAATCTTTAGCAACTTCAACGGCACGTTCTTGATCATCTACTGTGGCAAGATTGCTATGTCCAACCGCAGAAAACCCTAGTGCTACTGCTTCTTTTTGAGAACTGTGGGCAGTAGTTGGCTTCCTTGACTCCATTGACTTGATTTCTGCCTTTTGCAACCCCATAACTGCATTTCCTGCTTGCTGAGCAAGGATGGAAAGTGCCAGATCAGGTTTAATAATATCAATCGTTGGAGCTTGAACGAACGGCGCTTTTTCGCCCCAAGACGTATCCAACAACCGCTGTTGTGCCGCAATTAATTCTTCTGCGGTCAGCGTGAAAGAAGCACAGATAAGTTTTCCTGGCAAATGTGCTTGTTTCTTTTCATGCAAGTAGCGTGCAAAAGCCTCTTGGAGATCTGATGCTATATCACTTGAGCGCCCCACAAAGTGAGGTGCCCCAACCTTACCTTGTGTCAAAACAGTCACCGCAATCTGACCACTGGTGATCAGTAACAAAACAGCAGAGAAATGTGGATTATGGGCAAGTAAGTTCTGAATGATCGCTTCAGATTGCAGTAAAAACCCTATCGGTCGTAGTGCAAGCTCTGTGGTAATTTTTTGTAGTAGTGGTTTTTTGCCTACCACAACATCACCATCTTTCAGCCAAGCTGGCTCGAGCACAAACAGTACCTCGTTGATGTTTTCTGATTCTTTCCCAAGTTCTTGGAGTGCTTCGTCTGTGCGAACAAGGAGCGTCTCTGGGTCACTATACGCCAATACAGGAGATTTCTGCAAAATCCGACTCTCCTCCATAGTAATCTTGAGCAACAGTGCTTGCACCGTTGTTTCGTTGAGGACAATACAGATCTGGATTCTGGTCTCTAGTTCTGTAGCTGATGAAAATAAGTTGGGCAGGTCCATAATTTCCACACGAATACCTACAGGTCAGTGACCTGTACTACCTCATTAAAGCAAATTCTTGCGCTAAAGACTAGAGGAAGTTGTGAAAGAGAGCTTATGCAAACTGTAGATATATTCTGCGGACTCCCGCACTAACAGCTTCTTCTTTTCTGATTTTGAGTTGACCAATTTGGGCAGTATGCGCAACATGTGGGCCCCCACAGAATTCCTTGGAAATCCAGTCCTTTTCTACATCTTTACCAATAGTATACACACTAACTTCATCTGGATACTTCTCAATAAAAAAAGCAATTGCACCAGATTGGAGGGCTGCTTGTTTTTCTAGTATCTCTCGATTAACGGGGAGATCTTGCCTAATCCAGTCATTAATTTGAGCCAAAACCAGGCTTTGCTCAGCTTCTGTCATCGCTGTAGGATGGGAAAAATCAAACCGCAGACGCTCCGCTGTGATGTTTGAGCCTTTTTGTTGGACATGGCTCCCCAAAATTTTACGTAGTGCAGCGTGCAAAAGATGAGTGGCAGTATGAAACTTGATAGTTTCTTCACTTTGATCTTGTAAACCACCTTTAAACTTGCCAGCAGAAGCGGTGCGGGAGCTGGCAGAGTGCTGTTTCTTTTCTTCACTGAAATCAATTAAAAAATCTTCAGCAGTGTTTTTGTTGCCTAATGAGAAACCTTTTCTTTGAGCTTCCTCAATGAAAATTTCAACAGGCCAACCATATGTTTCATAAAAATTAAATGCATCTTGAGCAGTTACACAGGCTACGTTTTGCTTTTTTTGATCACTGCCACTCATTTTATGTGTTGCAAACTTTTCAAACTCTATCAGACCTTTATCAAGTGACTTATTAAACTTCTGCTCTTCATCTGATAAAACTTGTACAATCTTTTCTTGATTCTCAGCAACCTGTGGATATGCAGCTTGGTACAGTTGTGCAATCACAGGCACGAGTTCAGTCAAAAAAGCTCGCTCAATGCCAATCATTTTCCCATAGCGAATGCTTCTGCGTACAAGCCGACGAGCAAAGTATCCTTGTTCTTTATTGGAAGGATAGACGCCATCACTTGCCAGCAACACTGCAGCGCGCATGTGGTCTGCAATCACTCGGAAGGAACGTGTAGTTTCTTCACTTTCCAAATACGTTTTACCTGAAACGGCCTCAATTTTTGTAATGATCGGGGTAAAAAGTGCAGTTTTAAAAACATCACCATCACCAGCAGCAGCTGCAGCAATACGCTCTAAGCCGCCACCAAAATCAACATTTTTTTGTGGTAGTTCAGTAAATGAACCATCCGCCTGTTTTTGGTACTGCATAAAGACACTGTTGCCGATCTCGAGGAAACGACCACAGTCACAGTTGACGTGACAGGGCTCATCTTTCCAAACAGAATTTTCATGTAGGTTGAGCTCTGCGCCAAAGTCATAGAACATCTCACTATCGGGACCACCTGGCTCACCTGCTGGCATAGTATCTGGTGCACCAGCTCTCGACCACCAGTTTTTTTTCTCATCATAGTAAAAAATACGCCCACCCTGCATACCATCACGATCTGCAAAATCCACGTCTACTGCTTCAATTCCTTTTTCTTTAAATAATTCTTTCCAAATTGCCACAGACTCGGTGTCTCTTGGAATATGGAGCTTATCATTACCGCGGAACACTGTCACAAATAAACGTTCAGGAGCCAGTCCGACCTCATCTAGTAAAAATGTAAAAAACCAACGCAACTGCTCTTGTTTAAAATAATCTCCCAATGACCAATTCCCAAGCATCTCAAAAAAAGTAGTATGGCGATTATCACCAACTTCTTCAATGTCTTGTGAGCGAAAACACTTCTGACTATCTGCAATGCGGCTACCTTTGGGATGTGGCTCACCGAGCAAGTAGGTAATCATTGGCTGCATGCCCGAACCAGTAAACAAAGTTGTAGGATCGTTTTCAGGCACCAAAGGAGCTGAGGGGAGTACTGCGTGCCCCTGTTTTTCAAAAAATGATAGATACTGTGAGCGAATGTGCTGTGGCGTTACCATAGGCCGTAATTGTATCACAAATTCCTACAACCCCTTGAATCTCCCAGAGGTCTTTTTTGGTGCTTCAGTTTTTTTCTTTTGTGAACTGCCGGTACGAGCTGGGTAGGCATGTCCCTCTTGCATTTCCTGAACCTCTTTAATGCTTGCAGCAAAGTATCCAACTGCTTCCTGCACCAGTTGTTTCAACCGTTTTGGCAACTCCACACCAGTTTCTTCGGTAATGGTTTTTTGAGTGGTTTCCCACTCTTCTAAAGCTCGCTTACGTAGCTCCTTACCTTGCTCTGTTGCAAACAAAAAATAAGCGGCTACTCCAGTTAGCAACCCCATACCAAAGCCAGTAATAAATGAACCTGAATCTTTTTGCTGTTCTTGCATAGCTACCTTCGATCTGATTTATCACGATTGAGCCAGCCGACAAACATCTCAAAAACTTTAATTCCGGTGCGAATCCCCGTTGCTGCGCCACCTAAGCGCTGTATGGGCTCAACTATTGAGGAGAACCGTGTTTCAACGGTGTCGATGGTAGTATTTACTTTGAGTATGGTTTTCTTAAGTTCTTGTAGCACCAACACCAGCTGATATCCAACAACTGCTAAAACAACGGTAATTACAATCAGCACTACGGCAAACACTGTCGGTAATAGTTCCATAAAACCTCGTTTCTAGAATTATTGTAACAGAAGAACAGAAAATTCAGGAAGTATTTTGACATAATTGTGTAAGGATCAGCAACAGAGCTCGTACTTAAAACTGAACCTGTACATTACGCTCTACGATTGTTGTTTTTCCCCGTCCATCGCGAACTTCGATCACAATTGTCCCCACACCCTCTTTTAAAAATGAAGTTTCTGCACTGAAAGTACCATCTGGGCGCAGAGAAACTGGTTGATTATCCACCATCACTAAGGCATCCACTTCGGTTTTACCTTCAACTCTTGCTTGAGAGCCAACGGTACTAAACTCAGCAGGAGTAGTAACAGTCACTTGTGGGGGGAGCTGGAACTGATACCATTGAAAACCTGTGTATCCAATGATGCAAGTAAAAATAATCGCCAAGCCCGCTACTGTTACAGCGATGGGCGTTACAAAGGAGCGTTTTTTAAGGACAGGCGTTAGGAATTCTTGCGGTATCAGCTTACCTTTTGCGCTTTCTTTAAAATCACGGCGCAGCAAACGTAGTAACGGCTGGTGGTCAAACTCAAAAACTGCAGCATAGATCTTGATATATGCCTTCACAAAAGTAGCAGCAGGCAGCTTATCAAACTGATTTTGCTCTAACGCTTCCAAATATTCAGCACGAATTCTTGTTCGCTTTGCAAGTTCCGGAAGAGTAATGGCATGTTTGAGTCGCTCATCTTGGAGCAACTCACCAACTGTCTTTTGACGCATACCTCTATTGTACTGGTTCTACTACAGAAAACTGATAGAAAATAGTACTGACCACTTAGACAGCCACTTTTTGTTTGACCAGGGCAGCGATTGCAGCACCATCTGCCTTGCCTGCAGTAACTTGCTTGACGGCACCGATTATTTGACCCATCTGCATACCGGGGTTTTCTGCTATGACTTTTTCTACCACTGCTAACAGTTCTTCGCTTGACATCATTTGTGGCAAATAGGCTTGTAGTACAGCAATTTTTGCTGTTTCTTCATCAACTAGATCTGTGCGACCACCCTTTGCATAGTCGGCTACTGCCTCTTTCATCTGCTTTACCTGCTTGCGAATAATATCGCTCACTTGTTCATCTGTTTGTACCCCTTTATCAATCTCGACATTTTTTATCTGTGCTAGCAAAAATCTAATCACTCCGAGCCTCACTGTATCTTTAGCACGCATTGCGTTTTTCATGTCTTCCATCAAGGTGTCTGTAAATGCCATATATCTCCTTTTGTGTATTTTTATTGTACTGCACTCCAGGCTCACAATACCAGTTGTGCTTGTTACTGACAACTACTCAAGCAATTCAAGCGAATTAAGTACAGTTTGCGTTTCTGGTCGCTCAAAAAAACCAATATCTAGAAAATCCATCCCAATCTTTTTATTTTCAATGACTATAAACGTGTTGTACCACTTTAAGCCGTCTTGGGTAGCGTAAGTATCGGTGCGGGTAGCCCGATACTTCTTGGCAACCAAGATCTTTTGATGACTAAGAATTGTGAAGCTAGCATCTGCTTCCAGTTGTGTTGTCTCAAGAATGGTATCTAGTTTGTATATCTGTATCCGCTCAATCATATTTTCTGCTACAGCTGTGTTGGGTGTTGGGGGAAATAGCTCCAGGATCGGTAGGGCGGGATCATAAGCTGCAATAATACGCCATCCTGCTGGTACCTCGAGACTGATACCTACGAGCACATCAGTATATCGGCCACCTTCCCAAAGTAGTTCGGCAGCGCGTACTTCTGCAGCAGGCAGTACTTCCTGTGCTTGCCCATCTGTAGATACTTGATCAATTGCAGTCGTGAGGGTGGCTGTCTCAGCAGCAATTTTGCTGCTACTATCTGTATGGGCTGAACTACCAGTCAAACGCACCAGCTTGTTTGTTGCTAAAAGATAGGTGGCAAGCACCACAATACAAAAACTTATGAGAAAATAAACAAGGCTGTATTCGTGTTTTTTACGCTTTTTTGACATCAGTGGGAGAGTATACCATATTTTGCTACCTATCAATCCCACAGCTTAAAGTTATAAAACGTCAATAGCCCCAGGCTTATCGCTTGGGGCTATTAAAAATCAACGTACTGATTTAATTATTGATTAAACACTGCATCTGCGTATTTCCAGAAGCCATCATTTCCCTTTTCTTTTGCTACACACTCAGATGCCTCTGCTGCTTTCTGAGCATTAGGATGAAATGGCAATGGGTAATGACGATACACTAATGCCACCTTATCACCGTATTCTTCTAAGATTTGCTTAGTGACAGGGTGAAATCGAGCGCAGAATGGGCACTCAAAGTCGGAGTATTCAACTAAAGTAATAACAGGGTTTTTTGCACCCAGCTTATAGTCGTCAGCGGTAATAGCTGGCATACTTGCAAGTTGTTCCTTAGTTGGACTATTTGGATCTGGAGAAGCAGCTCCTGCAGTTCCATTTAGGTACTTATCAAGTATTGGTTTAACTTGTTCGTATGGAAATGCTCCAGGGATTAATTCCTGAGGGCCATCTTTAGTTACTATGATGGTACCAGGGGTACCATTAATACCTGCGGCAGCACCTCCATCCATATCTGCTTTGACATTAGCAGCCATTTCATTGCTGTTCAAACATTTATTCAATGTATCATTATCCACTCCAGCCGCCTTGGCACTTGCCAGGATTTTTTCCATAGTTAGACCACCTTGACCTGCAGAATCCGAACCAGCAGCTGGGACAGTTGGGCCACCAGCAACTATACCACCGTTTTTGCGTAAGTTATTCTCGGTCCACAGTGAACCTATAAAAAAACCGCCTGCTAAGAACAGTGCAGCAACTACTAACAGTGCAAAATTCTGCTGCAAAAAATTTACAAATGAATTAAAAGAATAGGGAGATTCTTGTTTCATGGTTCCTTTCAAATACTATACAAAGTAAACTAGCTTATTGCACTTCACAGTGTATATGCAACCCCTGCTTCTTGGCAAGAAGAAAATTAGGTATAATAACCATCCATGTCCCCCCTTTCTCCCTATCAACAAACCCAACTGGCCAGGTATGGCAACCAGGCTCAAGCCTCTGCGGCCCAACTTCAAGACATGCCCATCGAGTACGCCACTGGCCGCGCTGAGTTTGCGGGCCTTGCGCTACATGTCTCGCCTGCAGTCTTAATCCCCCGCGTCGAAACTGAGGAGCTACTTGGGTTAGCACTCGAAGTCATTACTGAAAAACTACATGCCTATCAAACTCCAGGTCCCCTACAAATTGCTGAAGTGGGCACAGGCAGCGGTGCCATTAGCATCGCCCTTGCCAAACACCTCCGCTTTGCTCAAAGTCGAGTTACCATCACTGCAGGGGACATTTCACCCGAGGCACTCGAAGTTGCACGAAAAAACCAAGCTGCGTTTGTATCGCCAAATGAACCACCAGTACAGCTGCTCATCAGTGACCTACTCAAAGAGTTCGAGCCGCACGCATATGATCTGATCATCGCAAACTTACCCTATATTCCCTCAGCACGCATTCCCCAACTCGACCAATCGGTACGAGCCTATGAGCCACACCTTGCACTTGATGGTGGCCCGCGTGGGCTGAGTCTAATATACAGATTGCTGGATCAGGCAATTACTTACTTAAAGCCAGGTGGTGTTGTACTTTTAGAAGTAGATGAGACACATAGTATTGTTGACTTTCGAGACGTTGCCCAGTATTTTGAAGTAACAGTCATACAAGATACTTTAGGCAAAAATCGATTTGTACGACTCACCTTTACACAGCAACGCTTTCGGGCATAAAAGATGTATTCTATGCATATAGTCCCAACTACCGTTTTCTCAGGTTTTTTAGGGTCAGGCAAAACCACTATTATTTCTCATCTCATTGCAGACTTGCAAAGTAGCGGGATCCAGGTGGTATACATCAAAAATGAGATCGGCGATGAAAATGTCGACGGCCAGATCATGCGGGGGCAAAATATTGCTACCAAAGAGCTGCTCAATGGCTGTATCTGCTGTACGCTTGTTGGGCCATTTATCCAGGCCATTGATGAGATTATTGAGAAGTTCAAGCCAGATCGCTTGATTATTGAAGCCTCAGGAGCAGCTGACCCTTCAGCAATTGCCTTGATGATTCAAAGCCACCCAAAACTCGAGCGAGATGGGATCATTAGTATTATTGATGTTGCAAACTTTGAAGGGTATAAAGACCTCAGTCAGACTGCCCAGAATCAAACAAAGTTTACTGACCTACTGGTGTTTAATAAAGTGGAGCTTGTTGATTTGGATCGTACCAGAGCAGTGGTGGGGTATGTTCGGGAACTGAATACCCACTCACCGATTGTGGAAGCACCTCAAGGCAAACTGAATCCCGAGGTAGCTTTTGGACTCTCCACCAACCAGCTTGCAGACCTGCTGATATCTGCAGAAGGGGTCGCCCACCGAGAACACCATGAGCAGCATAGTCACCTCCAAGAGGATGGCATTACTACTTTTCATATACCCACACCAGGCACTTGCACTTTACCAGATCTAGAAAAGTTCTTAACAGGACTACCTGGGGCAATATATCGGGTTAAAGGCTTTGTTCAGCTCAGTGATGGCACAACCGTTGTTGCTAATAAAGTAGGTAATCGGATTTCGTTTGTGCCAGCACCAGAATCCACCAAGATCACAGAAGGTGCATTAGTTTTTATTGGTTTTTCAATAGCAGAGTTAGAAGGCAAGATTGCAACGCAACTAGCTTCTGTCTTCAAAAAATAGCTGTTGGACAGCCTCCATTTTTTCAGGATTAAGCATTGCCTTCATCATCTGGAGGGCGACTTCCTGATTTCTAAAATCATCTTGCTGCACTAGCTCGAAAAACTCATCAAAACGTATTGCGTGAACCACAATCTTTTCTCCGGGCTCAGGAGTAGGATCTTGTATTTTTGTAACAGCATGCGCAATAAACGTATGGATTCTCCAATCAACTCGTGATGAAGGTCGAAAGCTACACCATTCAGTCCACCGCTCAGCCTGGTAGCCACCTTCTTCGAGCAACTCACGTGCCGCTGCTTGAGCGGGTGTTTCACCAGGATCAACTACTCCACCCAACAGCCCCCAAAAAGGTTCTAGGGCAGGTTGTTCTTGTCGTGTCACGAGTATTTTTTTGTCTGGGGTAATAGCAATAACTCCAGCGGTATCTGGCCGCTTGGCTCGCTCAAACGTTACCACACTGCCATCATACAGTTCTTGTGGCCACTGGTATATCGAAAAGAACTTGCCAGTAAAAACGTTTTGGGCTGTTTCAGGGAGTTGTTTGTTACGTGAAACTTGTTTGGCCATACCTACCCCTGAGCTACACTAAATAACTTTCCTCTTCGATCTCTGGGCTACTTTCTGGAATAAAGTACATATCTTGATGATACTCACTCTCGCCGATATACTCTGCTGCACCTGTGATAACCTTTTCTAGTTGTTTACAGGAGTAGCAGCCTGACTCGCCATGGTTGCACTTAAATCGACCTAACTTGCGAGCTAGTTTGACTTGTTTAGCAATCTGCAAAATCTGGTCGAAAGCCAATCCTAAATCTGGAAGCGGTTTTTCTACTGGTTCAGAACTATTGGCAATATACCAATAACTAAGTTTTGAAACTTTACGACCTTGCGTGTTATGTACTAGTAGTGAGTAGATGGGCAGCTGGAGTGAGTTGGCATCCTCTTCTCGTTTACCCGTTTTAAAGTCAATAATATGTACCGAGTCGTCCTCGGGAAGATACTCGAGCCAATCTACTTTACCACACAAAATAATTTCGTCTTGTTCTGAGAGCCAATAGTGTGGCAGATCAGCTTTTATCTTGACGGCTGTCTGCAGCAGCGGCCCAGGATTGTTGTTGACTGTACGCAACATCTCTACTCCTCGCTCCTTATACTGTGCTTCCTGGTCTGGATTTGTAAAGCCACCTCGTTTTCCTGACACATTTTTCCAAACCTCACTGAAACGATCAAGCAGTGAGCGCTTAAACCGCTTTTGTACCGGTAAAACTGAAAGTGATTCGAGCACTTGATGGACCGTTTGCCCAAGAGAAAGAGCTGGATTAACCAGCTGAATCTTGTGATTCGTTCGTGGATCACGATAAACATTCTTTAAGTAGTAGGCTTTAGGACACTTAAGAAAGTCGCTCATCGAGCTATGTGAGACCCAAGTGGCTGAAAACTTATCTGGCATAGGAAATAACTCTCTGTTAGAGTTGCAGATCAATAATACAACATTTTTCACTATTTGGAGCGGCAAACTTTAGACATAGTTGCATACTTTGTATGTGCTAACGCGCACTCCGTCCTATAGTTTATTGACAGGTGGGCATGCATATCTTATAATATAAAGGCATATGAATCACATTGGTAAATCAATATTTCAGATTATCCTCATTATCGCTTTTATCGTTGGTTCTGCTGCGTATTGGTCTGCACTTGGTATCGTGGCTCTTTTTATCTGGTTAACGGGACTGACCTATGCTGGTATGTTTCGCTTGTACAAGGCGTTTTTAGCCTTTTTTCAAGTATTGGTAACCAATCAGAGGTCTACAAAAAATAGAAAATCAGTGAGCTGGTAAAAAATATGCGCACAACTGCCACCACAAAGAAAAAATCCAGTCGCAAGCATCCTACTACAAAAAGATCACAAACAGGCAGTGAAGTACTACAGCTCTTGCAAAAACCCCAAACAATTTTAGGAATACTCATCGTAATGAGTGTTGTGTACTCTGCTATCTTCTTACATTTTTTTGGATCAGCACCCACCACCCAAGACAATAGCAACAACTCAGGCAGTGAAGTTCCTGCAACGCTTCTTTCTGGCATCGTTACTGATGTAGCTGACCAGGCTACCACAAGTGCAGCAGCAACAGAGCCACTAGCTGCTACAGCTGCTGCTCAAGTTGCTTCGGCTGCTGCAGAAACTCTGCAAACTGGACTGAAAGTACGAGTAAAAAAGGATCAAACTTTCTGGGAGTTTGCCAAACGATACTGTGGCAGTCACCGCTTTGCTAATTCGCTGGCAAGTACTAACGGCTACCGCCTAGTGAGCGATCTCAAAGAGGGCGACTGGATTACTATTTCTTGCAACTAAAGGTTGTTACGCCTTTTTCTTATCAAGTTTGTCAATTTTAAGCAGCTTTACTCCAAAGTAGACGACAACAGCAATCACTGCAAAATCAATGAGCACATTGAGGAACTTACCCCAAGCTAAAACTGCACCACCGACTTGTAGTTGTTTGTCTGTTAGATTGCCG
>JBILVZ010000042.1:0-6960 GCA_044370175.1 Methylococcaceae bacterium | reverse complement strand
AGTCTTGCTCAGCTCAGTCCCAATCAGTTTGCTCAGAAATATGGCTGGAAAACCATCCCTTATATCTCTCAACTAACTATGCAGTAAATTGGGGAATTGACACCCTATGTTGTTCTGGCGTTAGTACTAATACAAATAATTTTAATTTTTCGAGTGAAAAGCCAGCTTCCAAGATAACATTTACTTTCTTCTCTTGGTTATTCACCTTGATTGCTCACTCAGGTATAGTTAGTTTATGTACGAAGGGTTATCACAACAGCTTGACCGTGGGATACAATTCCCTGATCTAAAAGTGAAGTTTGATCGAACTGTACAAAATCTGAGGGCACTGTTTACAGGCACCTTACAGCCAGATAAAGTAGCCCTGCTTACAAAAAAAACACTAGCCCGTGACAAAGAGCATGTAGAGACCGCTCCAGTAGATACTGCTTTAGAAGCAGTCCTGACTGAGCTCGATACACTGACCGACTTTGCCGTCTCAACACTTAACCCCTTCACTTCACTAGCAGAATTGAATCAGTTTTCCCAATCAATTAATAGGGGTGCTCATCACACCATTCTAGTGCATGTGTTACCTGGCTATGGGGAGAAGATTCAAATGAAATATCTCCTTCAGTTTTTTACTAGATTTTTTCCAAAAATTGAGATTCAGTTTTCTCAAGATAATAAACCCCTACCACTCCACAGGAAAATTATTAAGGTTGATATGCTTGATTATTTTGAATATCAGAGCAAAAAATCACCTTCAGATACTTTTTCATTTTCCATGATTCAGACCAAGATTATACATACACATCCTTGTACGGAACATACTCGGCAACAATTAAAAAAGATTTTGCTTGAGCAGATTGATGCTGGATACAAACGACAAGGCATACCAGCACCAAGCAGAGATATACCTATAGTTGTGGGGTACCCCACTGAGGCTGCATTACGGCAACTGCAGCCTCCATTTCGAGTTTTTAGAGTAACACAAGAGGGCATCAGCAGTACCATTCATCTTCCTAATCAAATGCCAACTCTTGAAACACAGCTACAACCACATATGCAATTTTATTTGCGGGCACTGTACGCAATTGCCGATTATGCGGTAGTGAACCCAGATAAAAATAAGATAGAGGCTGTGCAGGCTGGTGCACATGTTTTGCAAGATGAAACTATGCATATGGATGATCGCCACAACTCCAACCACTTTATTGATCACTTTTTAGGTCAAACAAACCATCTCAAAGGCATCATGAAACACTATAAAATCCCTTTGCACTCAGCTACCCAACGGACACCACTTACGCAAAATGAAATAGCAACAGTATATGATGCGTATCTCGAGTATAAAGAAACCAAACGTCCTAACTTTGAGCCAGATTTAAAAGAAACAATGCGATCATTATTACTACAAATGAAGGCTTAAACAGCCTTCACGCAGTTGGGATAACTTGCTATAGGCTGTGCTTGTAGGCCGCTAAGCCCCGTTATCCATACCTTGTTGTATGAGAGAAATGTTGGTATAAAGTATATACACACTGCTGTGGTTGGACTTTGCATTGGAGTAATACATGATTCAGTAGTGATTAAAGGTTTGTATGTCAGAACAACTGAGTAATCAAGAACAACCTCAACAAAATGATTCTGCTGCAGATAAAGGCAGACCTGGTTTATTTTCTGGAGTTCGTGGAAAGTTGAGTGGTTGGTATAGTCGTTTGTATGATGATTTAGTTCAAGATGTAAGTGAACCTGATAGTAATGGTCGCAAAACTTTTTTATCTACTCCTGAATATTTGTTTTGGGTAGCTGGTCAAGATAAAGAAATTCCACGTGATAAACTAATAAGTAGCTTGAGAGAACAGGGTGCTGATGAGGAACAAATACAAAAAATTGTAGCGGATATTGATGCTCGACAAAATAAGCCTCAATAAATTATGAACAAACCACACCAGGTCCAGATTAAGTAGTTCGCAACCACTCTATATGGGTACAACCCGTTGCTTCACGAAGCTGCGAGTTCCACCCAGCAGTAGAGCACTTTTTCATACGCTTGCCACTACTAGTAGTCACCTCGACCAGTTTTTCTCCACACTTTGGGCACTCTTCTTGCAGTTCATTGACCGTGTTACCCAGCCACTCAACATACGGACAACCAGTTGCTACCCGGTTTTCTCTGTCCCAACCACTCGTGCTACACTTCTTCATTTTTTTGCCACTCCGTGTCACTTGCATAACCAGTGGGGCAGAACAGGTAGGGCACTTTTCATCAAGCGTTTGCGCTGGTGTATCCAGCCACTTTACATACTGACAACCTTCGGTTTCTCTTGTCTGACGGTTCCACGTACCTCTGCAACAACGCTGGAGTTTTTTACCGGTTTTAGTTTCTTCAGGATCATTAAGGGAAGAATTACAAAGTGGGCAAGTATCTTGGGTGTTTGACATACCTATCAAGTTTACTACCCATTCTCGGTATAACAAGACGCTGAATTGGTATTTCTACTGCGTAGCACCCAGCTGAGCAGTACGCACTAAAGGAAGAAAAGCGGTTTTTCTTGGTAGTATTTGAACGGTAAACTGTACTTTTTTCCCAGCACTGTCAGCCCGAGTCATAGCAAAACGCACCGTCAACGGTGTGATACCCACAAAGCGCTGATCGGTGATGTAAAACGAATCACCAGAGCGCAGTTAGGTACCTACTCCAGCACAGTTGGGTACTGCCAAAAAGGTAGGAGCACTCACGACCGTGTAGTACAAGTTTTCGAGATCGACAGTGCCCGGATTGGTGAATTCTACATCAACGTACGTAAAGTCCATGGCGGTAGTATCCCGTCTGCGGGGGATAGAGAACTCAAATGGTTGCCCAAATGTAGGCTGGACAGTGATTCTATTGTATGGTTGTTGCTCTTGGTTGTTGAGTGTAGATGCTTTATCCACAAAAGCAGTATGCAAGTCATGTGCAGCATCAAATCATTGGGACTTCTAGCGATAACCATGGCATAAAAAATAGAGGTGCGTTAGAGACATTTTTACACCAAAAATTAATCTTGGCACTACAAGGGTCTCATCAAGAGAAATAGTCGCTTAACCAGATTTGCAGAGGTTTAACGCGCGTACAGCTGGCAAGTAGTCACGCATCAGCAGTGGTGGCACACCGACACTCTGCTGAGTTCCATCTACACCTGCAACAAGCTCCGGTTCCTGTGAAGGGTAAGCGGTAAAAAAGTCTGGAGCATATTTTTCTAGAAATTGCCAAACTGACGCTTTTAGATCCATGCTCAGGTCAATATCTAGTTCTTGCCGAATCTCAGGAGACTGCAAAAGATGCACAAGGCAAAGGCACAGTTCTGCACTGGACGTATCCTGAAAAATACTATCGGCATATGCCTTGGGAAGCTGATCAATATAATCCATAACTACTGCCGTACTCTCAAACGGCACCGTTGTATCAAGTTCCACCAGTAACGTAATCCATTTTTCAACTGCAGCCAAAAAATGTGCAGTACGCAACTTTTCCAGACGAAAGAATTTGCGTTTTGCGTCAAGATATTCTAAGCGCATCCTGCCACTCGAAAAGGCACTATCCTTTTTGAGGATAAGCTCAAGTATCTTGAGGTACTCATCACCACTTGGGAGGCGAATGTTTGCCAGTGTCGTGCCATTTACTTCAGAGGTCACCAGTTGCTCAGGATCAAACTTACCTACATATGACTCTGGTCGTTTTCTATGTGCAATACACAGCCAAGGTTGCAGCAGCTGTTGAGATCTTGCTCTGCCACTCACTTTCCGCGAATACCGCATATCTTCATCATAGAGACCATGTGCAAAGGGATATCCATTTACCGCACTAAAGAGAGAAGTTGAGTTGATTGGCGCTGCTCCAGATATACGCTGGTTCAAAAAAACAAAGCGAATCTTGGTCATGAGTAATGTCTCATACATTGCCTCTACAAGCTGAAAAACCTTTTGCAGACTGATGGGCTGCTGTTCAATCTCAGGAGGAGGCTCTGCAACAAACTCCAGTGGTTTATACAATAACTCAGTTGCAGAATGCGCTGTCAAAGTGAGTATTTTTGAGAAGTATTGTTCTGGAAAGTAACAGTCACCATCGATAAAATCAATCCATTTTTTATGTGAACTCCCCATACGGTGCAGCGCCAGACAGCCACCAATATGTCGGGCCAAACCAGGAAAACTAAACTCACCAAACTGAGCAAAGTAATCCGTATCCATGCCTTCAGACGAAGCATCTACCCCATGGATTATAATCTTATCTGCAATAATCTCTCTGATCCTTTCAGCTTGATAGTGAGATACCATTGGGAATGCTTGTAAGAGCTCGTCACGAGGTATCAGCTGTTCTTTAGACTGCGCATCTGCAATGAATTGCAGGAGTCGGAGTGTTTGTTGATTATTTACAAAACCAGTATTTTGCTCAGCTACTGCAGCACTTGAGTTATTTACGATATATAAAATTTCAACTGCATGCTTAAACTCACCTTTTGCAGCAGCAAGCGACTGCAGCAACCTCACCAGATGGTCAAACTCCTTATAGGCAGGAACAACAACCGTGTACCGAAGCTCAGGAGAAGGGGGTGGAAGCGCTTCAGCATATTTTTCAACAATGTGTGCATACTCAGTGAAAAATTGCTCCTTATGTATTGCTTCTCTTTCTTGCACATACCGATCACCGACACTTGGAGCAGCTGTCTCTCGAGTAACGGTAGTCAACTGGTTGTACTGTTCCTTCTGCCACAATTCTATAATAGCGAGTGAAATTTGATAGGCTTCTCTCAGAGTGAAGCCCTGTGCCGCGAGTGCAGTTTCAATAATTCGAGGTGCATCAACGGTATGATTAAACCTAATTGGTTCAAGTTGTTTTCCCTGAGCATTGGTAACATGTGCAAGCACATCGATATCGGTACTGAAATCCTCTTCTAAGGAGACTGAAGCGATAGAGCCATTTTTTTCCTCAGTTAGTATGCTGAATTCGTTAACATGTTCTTTTTTTACCATAGGTGCAAGTGTCGTACCAAGATATCTGCAGTACAAAAAAAAGATTCTAAGTACACTCTACTATACCGAAGTACCAAATCAAAGTATCATCGGCAGATATTCTTTCAGCTCTAAACGACTTTAGTGCACACTCCAAGCCTGCAAAAGATCTTCCATTGTTTCTGCTTCGTATACTTTACGAGCACCTTCTTTTTCGGTATGTCCCAATGAAAGCGCCTGGGCTTCAATTCGAGTAATTGAAGGAATGTAGAATACGGGGAAATTGCCCCCTGCCAACCCAGCGTCTAGTGCACCTCGTACATGTGTGGCTGCATCAAATATACCGGTACAGTCTTCTGGCTGTAGCTTGTTTTCTTGCAAGATTCTGACCACAATATCCGAGTCGCTCTCAAGTGGCAATCGAGTATAGATAGTCATTTTTTGTAACTGTGGCACTTTGGCCTGGATAATAGCAAGTAAATTTTGTTCAATGCCGGTAAAGGCCAATAGTTTCCGGCCATCTGTTGTTTGGTATTCCAAAAACTTTTCAACACCCGGTTGAAAAGCTATTTCAGAATCAGAGAAAACAGCTGCTAAAATCTCAGCCAGCTCGTGCTTCAACCCAGCAATAGCTTTTGAGGTGGGGGAAGGGACTCCCATCATTTTAAGAAACTCAGCTTGACGAGAAGCCAGCGGATCTGTCATACGCGCAGCACGAACGCGTATTTCGAGTTCTTCTTGTTCTTCTGCAGTCCACACGGCTGTCTCCTTGAGAGCAGCCAATCTTCGATATGCTTCTGTAAAAAGTGCAGGGGTATTGAGTAAAGTACCAGCCAGATCTGAAATAACAACTGCAGCATGAGGAACTTCCTGTAACTGACGTTTTTCCTCCAGACGGTACTCTCGCTGCAACAGCTCGAGTTCGGGGATCACTAACGTATCGATACGATAGTTTTTCAACAGAGCTGGATGTGCGCAGAAATACTTTGTGAGCAGTACCTGCTCGATGGCTTTCCGATTCTTTTTATCAACTTTTTTACTCTCTTTTTTGATTCGATCTGAAAATTGATTGCGTACAAAATATTTAATGGCTGCAATTTGGCGCAGTTGCGCTGTATTCCAGCCAGTTAAGGCTTGTGCTTTATTCATAAGCAAGGTGAGTAGAGCTTCATCTCGTAGATAGTGTGCAAACAGTACTAGATCCGCCACCTCATCTGCGATCTTCACCATTGCTTTGATAGCCACAATAATTTGTTCTTCCAGAGGTTCAGTAGCATCAAGCTGGAGCATCACATCTGCATCAGCTTCATCTTCCATTTGCTGGAGTATTTTGGGTAGATCTATAAAAGATGTATCCAGTTGATTAGACTGATCTTTAAGTAGCTCAGCAATATTCATAACGTGAGCCCAGAGCTGTAAAGCCCGCAGCAACTCACCAAACTCGCCTGGTTTCTCTCTCCCTGTTATATCACCCACAGGATCTTTGCCAAAAAGATTTCGTCGAACTTCAGCAGGTGTTTTCCAAACTCCGTTGCGTCGTCGCTTGGTAAGCTCATTGATTTGCTCAATTACCATGGCAGGATCACCTTGCGTTGCAAAAGATTGCAGGTACACGGATAGCGCATCGTAGGCTGCAGCAACATCGATTCCACCTATTTGATATGGTCCCGTTGCTTCACGCATTTCTACACGAGCAAGTGCTGTTTCTCTATTGGGCAAAAGATGTTCTGTCATAAGCTCCTTTACGATCATATCATGCTGTCGCTGGTATTAATCCAGAAAATATAATCCTATATTATTATATATTGGGTTTAAAATCAAGTTATTTTTGCCAATGCTGCATTCTAGTACGAAACGCACCACTTGGTAGTTTGTACGTGCTGTAATTCTAACGCAAGAGATTCAGCAGGGGTGAGGAAGTTGAGGCATTTTCTAGGTGTATTGTTCATCTCATATTGAATAAATGCAAGTTCTTCTTGAGTG
>JBILVZ010000021.1:0-20860 GCA_044370175.1 Methylococcaceae bacterium | reverse complement strand
AGATGGCCTACCAACCGATACTCAAGTTTCCGACGCAAACGGTTGATACCCTCAGAGTCACATTTGCCTACAATCAAACACTTCGCCTCACTGAAGTAGATCTGGTGCAACCAACTGATACGACTAGCAGTCGCACGGCACTGATGAGATTTCTTGCAAAATCTAACGAGAATTACATTCTGTACGTACAGCCAGATATGCAGGGGAGAGCTAGTAAACCAAATCTTGAAGCGGGTGAGCTTTTTAGCCGCACCGCTGTACAAAAACTGTCTTTGCCAAAACTTGAGCCAAACCCATTTTACAAACCAGCCGATGGCGATAGTGATGGACTGGTCGATGCACTTGATAACTGTCCAAAGTTCTATAATCCAGACCAGTTGGACAATAATCTCAATGGAGTAGGGGAAGCCTGCGAAGATTTTGATGTTGACGGTGTACAAAATGCTCAGGATAACTGTGCTGAACAGGCAAATGCTGCGCAAGCAGATGTTGATGGTGATGGTATTGGAGATGTCTGTGATAAGGCAGAAAGCCGATTTACCGAGCAAAATCCTTGGCTCCCTTGGGCAGCAATGGCTGGTACAGCAATCATCATTGCAGGATTGTTTTACTCAGTCCTGCGTTCAAAGAAGTTGGAAACTGTAGAACTATCTCCGACTCCTACAAAACCTCAAAAAAAGTAGTCCCTCCAAGTTTCAGAGAAAGCCAAGTATACGAGTACCCAAGATACGATACAATATACCCCATGATTATATTTGATGGCATTCGTACTGCAGCAGACAAGGAGCACTCATTGAGAGCTGAGGTGGCTGCGCTGCGGGAAAGCGGAACAACGATTGCAATTGGCGCAGTTGTTTTTAGTGAAGATGCTGGCAGCCAACTGTACACCAGGCTCAAACGCGAAGCAGCAGCTCGAGTAGGTATTACGTATATTCCGCACCAATTTTCTATCACTGATTCGCTTTCAGCAATCAGTGCGCAGATCCAGACATTAAACAAAGACGCAAAAATCACTGGAATTATTATTCAAAAACCCACCAAACGAATTTGGCAAGCTGCCTTTGATCAAGCGAATCGCCACACTTTAACAGCTGAAAGTGGTACTTTCCTACATGAAAGTCCAGAAGAAGGAAGTCGATCAGAATCGAATAACGAGAAAAAAGAAGTGCGAGATCACAGCGTAGATTCTGCTGGTTTTGCAACGTGGTGGAACACTCTCACAGCGCAAATTGATCCCAAAAAGGATGTCGATGGCTTACATCCAAGTACCTTGGCTGCCATTGCGGCTGGCACCTGGCAAGAGCAGGGGAGAGTACTGCCTGCTACCTGCCAAGCAGCGCTGGAAATCATGGAGCTAGCCGCAACAGTGGTGGAAGACAGTGCAACCGGCAAGGTATTGATCGTCGGTAAATCAGATCTGCTGGGTATACCGCTCTACGGTGTTTTAAAAAGTCAGGGGAGAGAAGTGGAGTTACTCAAACGTAAGGATCTAGAAGAGCGTGTGGCACTGGGGCAGTGGCTGATAGATGGTGCTGTGGTTGTGTCTGCCACGGGCGTGCAAGGATTGATTGGCAGTGAAATGGTGCGAGATGGGGTGGTGTTGATCGATGTTGGGGAGCCTAAAGCGGATGTTAATTTTAATGCAATCGCCGCAAAAGCAGCTTTCCTCACTCCAGTACCTGGCGGAGTGGGGCCGATGACGGTAGTTTGTCTGCTCGAGAATGCAGTGAAGCTGTGTAAGTTTATCCCATAAGTATACATTGAAAGATCTTACTTGAGGAGATATAATTAATGGTAGAGTAAAGTGGTTTCTGCCGCGCGGTTTCTGCCGCGCGGTTTCTGTAACTACGTCTCTTAAAGAGGTAAAGGCGGAACTATTCGCTTTACGCTCTTTAACAAATGAAGAAGAATTACAAATTTTGCCGAAGCTACATGCTCGGCGGAGTTTGGAGATAGATAGTAACTAGGGTTTTACTGGTATAATTCATTTTATGAAACGTCAATTACTTTTAGTAGCACTCCTTTTAGTCACTGGATTTTTTGTGTGGAAAGTTACTTCCGTACAGTCCAAAAGTGAAATTTTTACTTACAATGAGAAGGTGCAGATGAAGAATTTGAATTCTATAGCAATAGAACGTGCATTACTTCAAAAATGGTATTTAAATGGTTTTAAGACTTCAGATTTGGAAGTGAGCTTATCAAGTTCACATTCTGCTAACATAAGCCTTCGAGGTAATGCAATTATATTTAATTTGGGGTGTGATACAAAATACTTTGCCCCATTTGGCGATATTTCTGCTGATGGAGAGGCAAGGTTCACTTTAAATAAAGTACGCTCAGGGCCACTTAAGAATTGTAGCTCTGAGGAAATCAAGATAGAAGAACAACTTTTACAGATAATGGGTGGTAATCAGTTTAGAGCGATTTTCTATAACGGAGATCAACAACTTGAAATGCATGTGCCAAAACAAAACAGTATTTTTATTTTTAGACAGACACTATTAAATGAAGATGCAATATACCAGCAACTCAGTAATTAAAAGTTGTGCCACTATCACCACTACAAATGAAACCGACATTGTTAGAATGAAAGTATGAAGCCTAAACTAATTAGTGTTTTATTGAGTATTGTCATAATTATTTCTTTTTGGAAGGTATCGGTAGGTTACTTTGGATTTAATGTTGAAAAATATAATGCTTAAATGCACATGCAAAATCTCAATAAAGATGAAGTAGTGGAAGCCTTATCAAATATATGGAAACTGCAAAAAATAACTGTAAATGGCGAAACGTATTATCCAGTTGAATTTTATGAACCAGGTATCGTATATGAGGATAATGCTCTCAACTTGTATCTGGGTTGCGTTGAAAAATACAGGATTTTGGATAAGGACATTTCAGCTACTAAATCAAAGGAAACTAGTAACAACTGTACTACACAAGAACTAAAAGATTTGGATACTGCGCTTGCTAAAACAAAGGATGAGTATGTCATACTAAGTAAAATTAATAATACTCTTGAGTTTAGATTGCTTAATGCAGGAATTGCGTTTTATTTTTCTCTTAGTGAATAAACCTATCTCTTAACTCCGCCGATGTATGTAAACCTTTGGCGGTTATTTACGTGTTTCAGTTTCAACATGGAGGTGAATTTTGAGTTCTTTACTCAAAAGGCTTTGTAAGGTAAGCCAATGGATGTTCTTTTTACTTGCCCTTACAGCAAGTGTCGTTTGGTTTGCAAAAGTAAATGCACAAGATAATGGAGGCAATGAAGAAGTACAAGCTGCGATCGTGGGCGGTTCGGAGGCGCCAAAGGACGCCTGGCCATGGAAAGTATTTCTGAAAATTACCATTGATGGTGAAGATTACAGATGTGGTGGGAGTCTTATTGATGAAGAGTGGGTGTTAACAGCAGCTCACTGTGTTACAGATTTCAATGGTAATATTCTGGGAATTAACTCCTTCAAGGTTTTGGTCGGCAGACATGACATTACAACAGAAGAAGGTGAAGAATTTGGTGTTAAGAAAGTCATTAGGCATCTGCACTATGACGACACAAATTTGAGGAATGATATTGCACTGTTACAACTTACAGGGAAATCCTCAAAGAGCCCAGTTAAGCTTCCATCTCCTATCTATATGCAGTCGCTCATGATTGGTGACCCATTGGTAGTCATTGGATGGGGAAAAACTCGGCCTGGTGATGACTCTTCAGTTACAAATGTGCTAATGCAAGTTTGGGTACCACTCGTATCAAGTGTTCAGTGTGTGATTTACTATCCTGGAAGCGTGTCGGACAAGATTGTTTGTGCAGGAACGCCTGCAAAAGACTCATGTAACGGTGATAGTGGCGGTCCACTAATGTCTGATAAGCTACATGATGGCTGGACAATCATCGGCATTGTGAGCTGGGGTTTTTCCTGTGCCAACAAACCTGGTATCTACACCAACGTCGCTGCTCATCTTGACTGGATCAAGACCTACATTGAGCCCAACTCGTGCACAATTGGCCAGGTTTCGTCCGCGTCAACAACAGCTTGTGGAGAACCTGTGCCTACGCCTGTACCAGCCCCTACACCAGCACCCAACAACCCAAACCCAGCTCCGACCCCTAATCCTAGTGATTTTAGCGGTATTAGTTTTTACCGCGAAAAGAACTACGGAGTTTTCATCAAGAAGTTGGGGTACGGTCTATTCAATTTCGCTGATGATTTTCTATCAGTAAGGATGGATCGGAGTGATATGCGTTTCTATGTTGTTGACGCAGGAGGTGGCAAAGACTGTTTCGATTACAACCGCCTGGGAGGACGACCAGAGTACCCATCATTCAACGATCATGGCGAATGGTGGCAAACCACTGTTCGCGTAAGTGTGGAATATGGAAGCTGTCCGCAGTCTAATCCGCCTGCCAAGAAAATCATCCTCTATCGCCAAACAAACTTTGGTGACCAACTTACCGTAAAAGAAGTTGGCTGGGAAGGCGACTTTACAGACAACTTTCAATCAGTACGGTTGGATGAGGGCGTGAGTTTTTATGCTCGTGATGAACGTGGTGTCAATCGCTGCTTCGATCTTGGAGACTTTAACGGCAGAAATGAGTCTGCCACCTTTGGAGACCACGGCGATTGGTGGCAAAACACCGTTTGGATGCGAGTGCAGGGACATCTGTGTGAACCTCATGACGTTCACATGACTAGTCCTGTAAAAGGCTCAAGTGTGCCATATAACACAGATATTACTGTGCAGTTCAATGTGCCGTACAACACCATCAGTGTTTATGGAGAATTGCATGGGCTCAGTGAAGTTTGGCGCTATAATCAGCCTGCAAATGTGAACACGTGGCATCTCGGTTATCTGCCACCTGGGAACTACACAGTTTGGCTCAGAGCAGCCAACGACAATGGCTCTAGCAATTGGACTGAAAATAAGTTTTCTGTCCAAGGGCCGACCTGTAACAATTTTGCGCAAGTTGGTGGAATTGGTCTATTTCGCCATGCCAACTGCAACGGCGACTGGGCTAACATCACACAACCTGGCATCTACTTGCTTGGCGCGTTGGCGCAGCAAGTGAGCACAGTTTTAGTACAACCAGGTTGGTCAGTGGAAGTCAGACAAGGCCAATCAACAAGTGATGGAGGTGCCGACTGTATCTCTCAAACGCGTACTGATTTGAGTCAGTGGAGGTATTATCAATCTCAAGTTGGTATGAATGACAATTCACTCACAGTGCAGGTTTATAACGTACCCAACTGTGGACGGCAGAGTCCGTTAGGTTTTTGTCATGAAATCGAACCAAGTCTGATTGCCTTGTATGACTACACCTATTGTGGTGGGTCAGACCGCCAACTAACTGCTGGTGTCTATGAGTTGGCAGACATTGGTTTTGACAACATGACTACCTCATTTGAAGTGCCGGTGGGCAAAAGTATCATGGTTCACACTGGTAGTGGAAGGACGGGTGACTTTGCTTGTTGGAATAGTGGAAAGTGGTTTTTGTATGTTGATCCACTTTGGAATACATCGTTGACTGCTGATAACATCATTTCGACTATCGCAGCTTTTGATGTACCCAATTGTGGAGGATTGCAAGTGCCGCAAGCGTACCTGTATCTCAAGCCAACGGTGATCACTACAGAAACTGATTTAGTAATTGCCTGGCCTGAAGTTTGGGCCCAACAATACAAAGTATCAATTCTGAGTGAGAACGGAATCGAGGTCTATAGCTCAGGTGTGTTGCTCCCAACAACATCATTTGTCTTGCCGCGACTTGCGGTTGGGAAATATGCTGTAACTGTGCAAGCAGTCACTCCTTATGAAAATGCTGTTTCTGCTCCAGTGCAGTATGAAGTAGTGGATGCAGCAGCACAAGTGCCCACAATCCCCGAGTGGCCGCGCAATGTCCGCACCGCTGGACACGCAGCCACTAGTATACAGGTGTTGTGGGACGACTCCAGCGACAACGAACTGGGCTTCGTCATCTGGCAGTGGATTGGTCAGGGATATCAGGAGATTGGCCGAGTGGGAGCTGGTGTCACCAGCTTCACTGCTACCAATCTGCAGTGTCAGACGCAGTATCATTTTGCAGTGAGCGCCTTCAATGGCAGTGGGCAATCTGAGCGGAATGGATCGCCTGGGACAACGACCCAGTGCCAGCAACAAACGTCCCCTCCAAATGCGCCATCAGAATTTAAGCAGAATGAAACAGCCATCAACTCCATTGGGATTAGCTGGAGGGATAACAGTGAAAATGAAGATGGTTTCTCACTGTATCAGCTTATTGATGGCAACTACAAGGAAGTTGCAGTATTTGAGGCAAATGGTGGGTCAGGGTATACCATCGGCCGGGGTATCACCATGGCCTGTGGGGAACGCAGAATCTATCGGCTTGATGCGTTCAATTCTGCTGGGAGATCGCTTCCTACGGAACCAGCGGAGGTAATTAGTATGCCATGCTCTCAGCCACCTTCGCCAACGATCAATATCTTTCTGCCCCTTGTCCGTAAGTAATTCTCTTCATTTGTAAGCTATATAGCTAGCTTTAGTATTGCTGCCATTTCGATTTTTGAAATGTTAAGCGGTATTGAGTTAGTTATGCAGCTTTTAGACTACAGCCACCTCACAAGGGTGGCTGTTTTGCATTTTCCACCTCCTGTGGTATACTACAGCCTTCAAGTACAAAGTACGCGTGAATCGGGGCAGTAGTCCTGCATTTCCCCCGACAACGCCGCTTCACACAGGTGAAGAAAATAAGGACACATATGTTGGATATACAAAATCTTCCAAACAAAGCTCCTGAGTATAACTTACAAGACCTCCTCGAGGCTGGTTGTCACTTTGGTCACCAAGTGGCTAAATGGCATCCACACATGCAGAAGTACATCTACATGGAAAAAGATGGGGTACACATCTTTGATCTCGCAAAAACTGCGACACAACTCCAACAAGCATACAATGCAGCGTATGAGCTCGGTAAAACGGGCAAATCACTCGTAATCGTTGGTACCAAGCGCCAAGCTCGCGAAGTTATTTTGGAAAAGGCACCTGCAGCAGGTATCCCTTACATTACTTCTCGCTGGTTGGGTGGTTTACTCACCAACTGGGAGCAAGTACGCAAATCTCTCAAACGCATGATCTTTATTGAAGAAGGTTTGAAAACTGATAAATTTAAGGGGTACACCAAGTACGAGCGCAATCAACTAGAAAAAGAATTGACTCGGCTCAAACGTTTCTTTGAAGGTATCCGTGGCCTGGCCAACAAACCAGATGCATTATTTATCATTGATGTAAACACTGAAAAAGTGGCAGTCAAAGAAGCTGAAGGTGAAGTCTTTACGATTGCACTTGTAGACACCAACTCCAACCCAGATCCAATTGATCTGGTGATTCCTGCTAATGACGATGGCAAAAAGAGTGTTGAACTCATTGCTGCTGTCGTGATTGCAGGCTATGTGGCTGGCAAAAACGATAAATAACTAGCAATACAACAGATATAAGGAACCTATGTCATTTACAGCAGCAGATATAAAAAACTTACGTGAAAAAACCGGAGCAGGGGTCATGGACTGCCGTCAGGCACTGACCGAAGCAAACGGCGATATGAAGCAGGCCGAAGAAATCGTCAAAGCTCGCGGACTGGCTCGTGCAGAGAAAAAAGCTGACCGTGAAACCAAAGAAGGCTATATTGCAAGTTACGTACATGCGACTGGCAAAATTGCAGCGTTAGTTGAAGTTTTATGTGAGACCGACTTTGTGGCCCGCAATCCAGAATTTCAAACTATGGCAAAAGAAATTGCCATGCAGGTGAGTGCACTCAATCCTGAAAATGTTACAGAACTTTTGGCACAAGAGTATCTGCGCGATTCAAGTCTGACAATTGATCAGCTAGTCAAACAATTAAGCGGTAAAATTGGTGAGAAGTTTGTCGTCAACCGTTTCGTGCGCTACGAAATTGGTCAATAAATAATACAGAAGCACATCTATGTATTCAGTCAATATTTTGCTGGGTTGTTTTATTTTCTGCATAGGCATCATGCTGTTTGTGGCAACGCATAACAAAAAAATTGCCCTCCCTTTGATAATGGGAGGAATCGCCTTGGCGTTAACGATGGCCGTTATGGCGTTTTAGCTCAAACAGGTGTCTCAACTGATAAACATTGAGTCTCCAAACGAGAAGAAACGATAGTTTTCTCTAATCGCTTCAGCGTAGGCATTTCCTACACTACTTGCAGTAAAGTTGGTAAAAGCATGTTCCGTGTTCGGTTGTGAAACAAGCGCACTGATGAGCATGAGTAGGGTACTTTCTGGCAGGTGGAAGTTGGTGATCAAGCCGTCAATAAACTTGAAACGGTAGGGGGGATAGATAAAAATCGCGGTCTCACTAGATTGTGGTTGTAGGTGATAGCGGGCTGGTAGCGAGTCCTGAGTGACGCGTGTTTGAGCTGCAGTATCTGCAGCAGCGGCACTATCTGGCAAGGTTGCACACGACTCCAACACCCGACAAGTGGTAGTCCCAACTGCGATGATTCGGCGACCTTCAGCTTTGGCTCTATTGAGTGCCGTAGCTGTCTCAGGGGTGAGTGTAAACTGTTCAGCGTGCATGACATGTTCTGTAATAACTTCTGTTTTGACTGGCAAGAAAGTGCCCAGTCCCACGTGCAGTGTCACTTCGTGAATTTCAACACCGCGTGCGCGAAGCTCAGCATCGACTTGTGAGGTAAAGTGTAAACCTGCGGTTGGTGCTGCCACTGAGCCAAACTCACGTGCGTAGGTTGTTTGGTAGCGCTCAAACAGTGCATCTTCTGCTGTTTTTTTTGCGCTTTTTGAAGCTGTGGGGAGAGTGGCGGCTGAGTGATTATGAACACTAGCTTCTACCCCAGCAGCAGCGCGCTGAGGGTCAATGTAGGGGGGGAGTGGTGTCTCACCAAGTTGCTCCAACAACCCGTAAAATTCACTCAGTGATACCCGAAAGAGTATCTGCCGAGTATAGTGCACAGAGCTTACTCCAACACACTCAGCCAACAGTTTTCCCTCACCGAAACTAAGCAGTTGTCCTACAGCAATTCCTGGCCTCACTATGCAGTCCCAAATGCACGAATCAGTAGATGTTATAACAAGTTTATTGAGTAATATTTCAATCTTTCCACCAGTGGGAAGTTTATACCCAAAAATCCTTGCCTTAAGCACTTTTGAGTTATTGCGCACTAAAACATCTCCCTTTTGCAAAAAGGAGGGTAAAACCCGAAAATTTGAGTGTATAATTTCACCTGTGTTTTTATTGAGTACGAGCAGCTTACTTGCATCACGTTGCGCGAGCGGTGTGTGTGCAATCAGCTCGGGTGGGAGTGTGTAGTGAAAGTCAGATTTCTGTAACATATATTTTTGTGGTACTACGGTGTCAGCAAAAATCGCCACAGTAGACAGTGAATGAGTAGTTTACAATACTCTGTATTGTACAACGATTGAGCTATCTGAAAATGACAGTGGCGCATATACCGATGAACATATGACCAATCAAACTAAGTTTTCATTCCAACTTCTCAAAGAAAAAGCACAGGCTCGTGCGGGCGTGATGCAGACGGCTCACGGCACAATAGAGACTCCCATCTTTATGCCAGTGGGCACGGTCGGTACTGTCAAAGCTCTGGATAGCAAAGATATTACTGACTTAGAAGCACAGATTATCCTGGGTAATACCTACCATCTCTACTTGCGCCCAGGTACCGACAACTTGGAGCTCAATGGTGGCTTACATGGCTTTATGAATTGGCAAAAACCTATCCTCACAGACTCTGGTGGTTTTCAAGTGATGTCTCTGGGTAAAAATGCGCCAGAACGACTCTCTACCCAAAAAGCAAGCCTTGCTAATGTGAGTGAAGATGGTGTGAGATTTCAATCTCATTTAGATGGATCGAGTCATTTTTTTACACCTGAGCGCAGCATTGAAATTCAGCGAAGTATAGGCGCAGATATCATGATGGTTTTTGATGAGGCGCTCTCAGATGCACTTTCGCACACTGAAGCAGAGGTTTCTGTCGGACGGACCCATCGTTGGGCACAGCAGTGCTATGAGTACTGGGAGCAGCATAATCGCTTGAGTGTGTATGGCTACTACCAAGCGCTCTTTGGCATTATCCAAGGTGGTCTTTTTAAGACTTTGCGGCAGGAAAGCGCTAGAGCAATTTGTAATATTCCTTTTGATGGAATCGCAGTTGGGGGTGAGACTGTTGGGTACAACATGCAGGGCACCGCAGAAGTGATGGAGTGGATCGAGCCGCTCCTGCCAAAAGATAAACCACGGTATGCAATGGGGCTGGGGCGCGATCCGCAAGATATTATTGCGGCCATCCTTATGGGATTTGATATGTTTGACTGTGTCGGCCCAACGCGCTTGGCCCGCAATGGGACGCTATACTTTGGTGAGATTGACTTTGACCATCAAGATGCAGGCGGAAGGGTACAACCAACATTCATTTCACCATACAACAAAGGTCGTCTGCAAATTGGAAATAAAGAGTTTCGCACTGACAAACAAGTTATTCAAGCTGGTTGTGAGTGTTATACCTGCCGCAGTGGGTATACACGCAGTTACCTCCATCATCTATTTAGATCAGATGAGTTGACCTACTACCGATTGGGTAGTATTCACAACGTGTACACTATGGTGCACCTTTCGCAGCAAATGCGGGCTTGGATTTTGCAGTAAACAGCCATATTTTTGCAGAAGCTGTTACACAGTTGGGTCTAAAGCGCGGTATACTGATACTCAAACGCATTCTAGCGATATAGTGTATGGTACGTCATCTGCCTGCCCGGCATACTAATCAGAGTTTTTCAGTTGTTCGTAAAAAGTCGAACAGTGGTGATAGTCGGTTGCCGCGAAGGAGAAGTCTGTTTTCCCAAAACAGGCAAGGCTTTGTCCTCAACTGGGGTACTCGTTTGTTGGTAGGGGCCACACTTGTGGGAGTAGCGCTAGCGTTGGCGCTGTACCTAACGTTCCAAAGAGTGGTAGCAGAGGCCTTACATACTGACACGCAAACAGTCCTCTTTGTCCCAGCCGCAGTAAGTGAAGCTCAGGGAGAAGTTTGGGTAATTACGGTAGCAGCGGATATATCCAATAGCAAAATCATAACAATTCCAGCCAATACTACCGTGGATGTTTCTGGTGGCTATGGTACCTATCGGCTCTCAGCAGTCTATCCCTTGTTGCAGTTGGAGCGCAAAGACCCACACTTTATTCGTGCCAGCTACAGCAACAGTTTGGGGGTGTTGACTGATGTAGTGATTCCGCTGCAAAGTTATGATCGCAAAAGTTCACAGATGCGACGACTTGTTCTGCAAAGTGTTTGGCGTTGGGTTTGGTCAGGTGATCGAGATGCCCTCATTTTTCTCAAAACGTGGCTGTTTTTGAAACAAGAACCAGAACTGCATTCAGTTGCTTCTGTGCCTGAGCTGCAGCAGCGTGTGGCTCAGTTTGAGAGTAACCGCCCACTGGTACAGGAATGTCCAGTGGGGATCTTAAATGGCAGCGAAACGGCTGGAGCAGCAGGAAACTTGGGTAGACTCCTTGAAGCAGGTAAGATTGTGACGATTCGAGTTGGGACGTTCCCACAAGAAGTAGTAGAAACAAAGATCTATCATGATGGAAGAGTAGCCTGCAGTACTGTTTTGGAGCGGACAGCAAGCGCACTACTGACTTCACCAAAAGTTATACTTGATACGCAAATGACAACGCAGTATCGTTCAGCTATTGTGGTGGTTTTGGGAAAAGACAGGTAAACAAGCACTTTAGTGTACTAAAGTGGCGGATTACTCCTCAAAGTCTCGACCAGCAGGTGCCTCAGGTTCTTCACCGCGAGTGCTGTCAAGTTCTTCCACTTCATCATCAAGGTCAAGGAGCCCATCCTCATCTTCAAAATCTTCATCGAGTAGGAAGCGGTCATCTTGATCACTCTGGCCTCCAGCCATCTTGGCGGTTGGGAAGGAATGAACATCTTTATTCTGTTCAGAACGAGTGAGCTCTTTTAAGTACACAGAGCACTGATTGTTTGAACAGGAGTGGACACTACAGTGGTAGGTATTGCCTGTTTGAATTAACTTGGCCAATCGAAACGAAAGGTCTTCTGGTAAGGCACCAATGTGAGCGCCATTTTCAGTTTCTACTGAAATATAGCGATTCTTTAGCTTTAAAATACAGTTCATACCCACCGATAGTGTATCGAGTACCTGTCTGCCTGATAGGCGGTGCAGCTCAGCAATTTTAGTTCTGCCTGGCTCTTCGATAAAGTAGGTTTTGTTAAAAGCTGGCGTGGGAGGCAGATGATTTGACTTGATGCGCTCAAGCTGCTTTTTTGCGATTGAGTTGGTTTTATCGATCTCCAAAACTTTCGAGAACGCTTCTTTAGCTTGTTTAGTCTCACCAGTTTGTAGGAGTGACATCCCTAAGCGGTTGAGTGCTGCTATATCTTGTGGCTGGGCGCTCAAGATTTCTTGGTTGAGGGTCATAGCTTTCTGCCAGTCGCTTGCCTTGGCGGCTGCGATTGCTAATGCCTGGAGTTTGGAGATGGGTGTGTGTGTCATAATTTGTAGCTCAAATAACTAGGAAGAATACCGATCTTGCAATCAGATGTCAATACTACATTCTGATTCACCTAGGCTATGCTCAAGGAGCAGGGTATAATACCGCAAGAGAAAGGTTTTGTATATGGCAGGCCACAGTAAATGGAATAATATCAAACAACGCAAAGGTGCTGTTGATGCAAAACGCGCCAAAATCTTTGCGCAGCTTGCAAAGTTAATCCGAGTCGCTGTTAAAGAAGGCAAGTCGGATAATCCACAGTTTAATCCTGGGCTACGGGTTGTTTTAGACAAAGCACGCGCCGCTAACATGCCAAAAGAAAACATCACACGCGCCATTGATCGTGGTATGGGCAGAGGCCCAGGTGGTCCTATTCAAGAAATTATGTATGAAGGCTTTGGCCCACACGGAGTTGCAGTACTTGTTCACGCAGCCACCAACAACGCTGCACGTACAGGGGCTGATGTTCGTTTTATTTTCAGTCGCAATGGAGGATCACTAGGTGGTCCTGGTTCAGCTCAGTACATGTTTGAGCGCAAAGGCGTGGAGTTTACCCCTATGTTGCCCATGGAGCTGGGAACAGCAGAAACAGCAGAAGTCCTCACCTTGATTGAAGAGCTTGAAGCATATGATGACGTTGAAGAAGTCATTACTACACTCAAGCAAGCAGACGAAACTGGCGAGCTGGTGTAGTACTACAGTCTGTAAATTGATAAGATACCACTATGCGTAGAAGAGAGAAGTTTGTTATTGCTGCTGTTGTCTTAAGCATCTGTTTACTGTTTGTGCAGTACACTAGTTTGGAGTATCGCTATTGGGTGATGGGCGCCTTTATGCTTCTGACCTACGGGATTTCGAGCTGGACGCTTTCAGATGACTTACAGCGACATGAGCGGTTCATGATTGTCCCGCTCCCTACGCTGTATGCTGGTGCGGTTGGTTTATTTTACTTTTTATTGCCGGTCAATGTATTAACCCGTATTTTTATCTTGGTACTGTTTGGTATTGGCATGTATGCGCTCTACCTCACGAGCAATATTTACTCGGTGGCAAAAGGGCGTACAATCCAGCTGCTGCACGCTGCTCATGCAATTGGTTTTCTCTTTACATTGCTGACTTCATTGCTGTTTGCCAATACGATTTTCTCACTGCGCTTGCCATTTTACGTCAATGGTGTGCTGATAGGTTTGACTCACTTTCCACTCGTTTTGAGTTCACTCTGGGCGGTTCGATTGGAAACCTCTATTCGCAAAGAGCTGTACATGCTCTCAGCGCTCATCACCTTGCTGCTGATTGAGTTGGCAGTGGTCATGTCGTTTATGCCCCATACAGTCTGGTACCAAGCCCTTTTTATCATGTCGCTCCTATACTTATGCGTCAGTATTATTCGCAGTTTTCTTGCAGAACGTCTGTTTATGAATGCAGTGACTGAGTATTCGCTCGTGGGTTTTTTCTTATTTGCTCTTTTTTTACTCGTCTTCCCGACAAAGTAGTGTGCTCTTCATGCAACTTATATTGATTATATTTATAGTAAAAAACGTTGATATGCCAATCAAAATCGGCTATTTTACCCAGAAAAAAGAGTAGGTAATGGGGGAGTTGCTTCTTTGTGTAGATCACTGGCCATTGGGGTGGATGCCTCTGGGCATACTTCCAGAAGTGTTGCTATCTGTCGAGGTACATATACTTTCAAATCATGAAATTAGCTTGATACAAATACGAATTTAAAAAAGGCAGAGGGGAGAGTGAGTAAAAAATTGAGCTTTCCAGGCACAGAGGAGAGGGGTGATATAGTTTGGTATAGTAAAATGATATAGTTTGATCACGTTAAAAATGTGGATAACTTAAATAATTATAGGACTTAATTTGACAAATACCAGGCTAAAATGTGCAACTGCAAGGATTTACAAAGCTCTTACAAGATATTTTGTGGTATAGAGCGTAGTAACTAAACACGCATATTACCGCATGGATGTACGCCTGGTAGCGCTCTTCTAGGGTAGTGGATCGGTAGCAGCGTGAAAAGTAAATAACCCGAAGTCATTTTGCGTATAAATCAACACTTTTTGCTTGTTTCTCGATAGAGCTCGAGAGTGGTTTTTCAGAGGGATGAGGTGGTTTTTTAGGTGTGTGCAGGAAGTGGGTTACGCAGCTGTTGTGGTACACCAATAAAAATACCTCGTTCTTGTCATACAATTCCACCCTACTTCAATGGAAGGGGAGCTGGAAACGCAACTCATTCCTGTTTTCATTACGTCGCACAATATTACTTTTACGACGTAATGCCTGGTTTTGGCAAGAGCGGTTTGCATACTGCTTTGTATAGATCTAATTTCAGATTTCCTACAATATATACCAATTCTTTGAGGTACTGTATTTTTTGTATTCTCACTGCTCTGACTGACACGTACTTTTTTTACCGTTTCTATATCTAGCTACGTTTTTTGCTTTCAGCCTGGTATATCTGGCATCTAATTCTGCACCTGTATGAATTGGCATATATGTTGATTAATCAATCTAAACGCAAGTTTATATAGACGACTAACTATCCAGCTCACCACATAAAAAGCCGTTTTTGGGCGTTTAAAAGCCTCGAACTACGCCTGGAGATGTAGAGGTCAGAATGTAGCTGGAGAACACTGTTTTTGTTGGTTGGGATATCTGCATAGCTACTGGATAGATCTGGAGGCCTCGTAAACAAGGCATTGTTATAGAAATTTAATCCTGGTACAACTACACATTAGTTTTGTACACTGAACCTTCAAGTTGGCTGATACTATATATAAGTAGTAACTAAAACATCAAATATATTCAAATAAGTCCAAGTCATCAATCAATATATTTTCCTTTTCAAATTAGCAAAACATTCACTATTCTGCTAACCTCGGCAAATAGCGTACAATAGGCTCTATGGCAGTTTCTACAATCCCACAAGTTGCGCTCATTAATTTTTTAGAACACCTTGAGGTGGAACGCAATGTTAGCCGCTTAACAATCAGAAACTACGGCCACTACCTGCGCCGATTCTCTGATTGGCTGGCTACGGAAGGTATTGCTGATCTCAAACAACTTGATCAGGAAGTAATTCGCAAATTTCGTGTCTATTTAGCAAGATATGAAGACCCGCAGCGAGGTCCACTGACCAAAAAGACGCAAAGTTACTATGTGATAGCCTTGCGCTCTTGGCTGAAATGGCTCGTCAAACAAGATGTGGCTGTCCTCCACCCTGAAAAAATTGATCTGCCGAAAGGGGAGTCCCAACATATGAAGTTTCTGCATGCTGACCAAGTTTTGCAGCTGCTCGCTCAGCCTCAGCTTTCGAGCAAGTCGGGATTGCGGGATAAAGCTATTTTAGAAGTCTTATTTTCCACAGGTTTGCGTGTCAGTGAACTTGTTGCACTCAACCGTGATCAGCTTGATTTGGTGACAAAAGAGTTTGGTGTGATCGGTAAAGGTCGCCGTCCTCGGGTGGTGTTTTTGAGTGAGCGTGCGGTCGTTTGGATCGATCGTTGGTTGCGCTCTCGCACCGATCGCTGGCGACCACTCTTTATCCGTTTCTCTCAAAAAAAAGCTCCATTGACGAGTGATGGTGAAGAGATGCGACTAACCACTAGGTCCGTGCAGCGCATTGTTGAACATTACTGCAAACAAGCGCACCTGCCCATTACCCTCAGTCCGCATGGACTGCGCCACAGCTTTGCAACGGATCTTCTGACTAATGGCGCGGGCTTGCGTGATGTTCAGGAGATGCTTGGACATAAAAGTATTGCTACAACGCAGATTTATACCCACGTCACACGTCCTCAGCTTAAACGTATTCATGAGAAGTTTCACTCTGATTACATCACCGCAGAGAATCCTGCCGCACAACCTGCTGCTATCACTCAGCAAGAAGTTGCATCTGCCGACGCACAGACTGACCAAGCTCTCTCAGAACAACAACGCAGGCAGTAGCAAGCGTTGTTGTAATTAGCAGAATAGTAGATTTACTGCTACTAGCTGCCGCCAGATAAAAAAGTTGATCTATCAATGTATTTTCTACATGTCGACATGTTACATTGATAGCAATAGATATATTTAGAAATTATTTGATCGAGTCCCCTTCTCTCTTTGTCTGGCTGCCAAACTCTGATACAATACAGACTGTTAAAATCAGTAGCCTGGTACTGAAGTATCGGGCCGGTAGCTCAGTTGGCTAGAGCGCCTGCATGGCATGCAGGAGGCCAGGGGTTCGAGTCCCCTCCGGTCCACAACATTTTTTTACCCGCACAGTTTTCTAGGGGAGTTCAAGACGTATTGGAAGTTCACGACCATCTGCAGTAAAAGCTGTACTTGCTGTTTCATCAAGTTGCAGTTGGAGTGGTGCTGTAGTACTGCTCCTTTGTATGGTCAGTGTGGCAAGTGGGATAACAGCAGCCTGCACGAGCACGGGTTGATCTACAAAAGAAGTGGTGTGGAAACTCAACTCAACAGTTGTGCTGCTGCCAGTTGCGCCTATTGTTGCGTTACGACTCGTTGTAGTGGAGCTGACTGCAGCTTGCCAGCCATTCTGTTGTGTCGTGGTTTGCTTGGTGGTGAGTGAAACAGCTCCTGGCACAGTAAACTTGAGCTGGATCCCACTGAGGGGAGTCTCTGTTTGCTTAAGCACCAGTTGGTAGGAGTTTGATTTTCCGCTTGTCGGTGAAAGAGAGACAACTACAGCTGCGCGGCTATCTTCTCTGCTATCGGTACTATCTGCGCCCAACTGAGCTGCAGTGTTGGCTGGTGTAGACACAGGTGTTTCTTGACTGGCAGTTTGAAGAAACGTTTCTGTTGAGACTGGGCGTGTTGCATACCAGGCTCCAAAGGTAGCAACCGCTATTACAACGACGGCAAGGAAAACCCGCACCCGATTCTCTCCCCCATTGAGATCTAGTTTCATGGAGCATCTCCTCGATTTTCTAATGCTTTGTAGTTTTTGAGTACGAGTTGGACATCTTTTTCATCAATACTATTTGAGTAGTCCACATCAAACTGACGATCACCTCCAAAACTGTTGCCACTGGTGCGAGCAAAGCGAGCAACTGCAGCTTGTAGTGCCGTGATATCCCGCAGGGTGATGGAGTTCTCGTCTTCTCCTGTTTGCACAAAATCACCAACGGGCAGCTTCACGTTTGATCGCACGCTGCTGAGTCGCATTGGTGTCAGTGTGGTAGTCCCAACTTTCTTGCGCAGTGATGTGGGAGTTTTGATATACACCTCGACCTGTACAGTTTTTCCATCAGGACTCAAACCAGGCAAGGAAGTAATGGCAATGGGTGTCTGCGGAGCAAGTATACCGCCACTTTTACTTATAAAAGTGGTCTGAAATGTTTCGTAATACCTCAAACCATCACTTTCGTATGCTACAGTGACCGCCACATTGGGAATGACGAGGTCTTTTTGGGTGGCACCTTGGAGATACACCTGTGGTGAGAGTACCCAGAGCAGTGAGTTGGCCATAGGTGTCTCTGTCTGGACACCAAGAATTGGAGTGGGAGCTGCCTGTACCGGCTGGGGGGTACTAGATTCTAAAATACTGAGCGGCTGAGATTGCTGATCTATGCCGAAATGCGCAACATCAGCTACAGTGAGTATACCAGCTACTCCAATGAGAGCAATGCTGAGGATGAAGGCGCTAGTATACGATGAGGTTACGGACACCTAGATACTCTACCATTGTATAGTGAGCTGAGTAAAGCCAAGAATTACAGGTCTATGACTGCAAAGTTCTCACCTGCTTCATCTTCTTTGCTGGTCAGTGCGACAGCCACTACTTCATCACCACTATTGAGACGCATCAAGATCACACCTTGGGTAGGACGCATCAGGATGGGAATAGATTTGGAGTGCAGTGGTAGTTTGATCGTTTGCCCTTGTTGCGATGAAATCACAACAGCCGTGTCTTCAGGGGTGACTTTACGTGCATCAGCGATCATGCCGGTACGTTTCGTCACATCCGAAACCTTGACTCCCATGCCAGAGCGTTTCTGGACAGGATATTGGCTCAGTAGCGTGCGTTTGCCCATACCATTTTTGGTAATGACCAAAAGTTGGTGGGTTTCGTCATCTTCTTCACCTGGCGCAATGATCTCAACACCGATGACTTCATCATCTCGTGTCAAAGTAATTCCCTTGACACCTTTAGTATCGCGTTGGGAAGCCTTAACTTCTTTTTCGGAGAACCTGATGGATTTACCGTGTCGGCTAATCAGCATAATATCATCATTGCCAGAGGTGACCTTACCCCAGACAAGTCGATCGTCGTCATTGAGCATGATGGCAATAATGCCATTTTGGCGAATATTGTCATAGAGTTTGACAGCTGTTTTCTTGACGAGGCCTTGTTTGGTGGCTAGGGCAATAAACTTGTCTTTGTCTTTTTCATCATCAATAGAGAGAATCGCCTGGACTTGCTCATCGGATTTGAGGTTCATCAAGTTGACCATCGCGGTCCCCTTAGCTTGGCGTGAGGCTTCAGGAATTTCAAAGGCTTTCATTCTGAAAACGCGGCCTTGGTTGGTAAAGAAAAGCAAGGTGTCGTGGGTCTGTGTTGTGACGATGCTTTGCAACATGTCTTCAGCTTTCATCTTGAGGCCGATACTGCCTTTGCCACCTCTGGATTGTGAGCGAAATGCTGTAGGACTCAACCGTTTGACATACCCACTGGCGGTCAGGGTAATGACCGTTGCTTCATTGGGCACCAAGTCTTCTTCGCTAAACTCTCCCACTTTACCCTTGATGAGCTTCGTCTTGCGTTCGTCGCCATAGAGAGCAATGAGCTCTTGGACTTCATCAGTAATCACTTGCAAGATTCCGGTAGGGTTTTGTAATAACTTGATCAGTGAAATAATCGTAGTCTGGATCAGTTTATACTCGTCTTCAATTTTCTGGCGCTCCAGCGCAGCCAAGCGTTTGAGCTGCATCTCTAAAATAGCGGTGGACTGGATCTCTGAAAGTCCAAACTTTTCCATCAGTCGAGTGCGCGCGGTATCGGTATCAGGTGAGCGACGGATCGTTTCGATGACTTCATCCAAATTATTCAAGGCAATCAGTAAACCTTCTAAGATGTGTGCACGGTTGCGGGCCTCGATCAGTTCATACTGACTGCGGCGAACCACCATATTTTGGCGGTGGGCAACGTACTCCATCAAGATCTGGCGGATGTTTAAGAGTTGTGGGGAACCTTGACTAGTTAGTGCCACCATGTTGATTGGAAAGGTTGTTTGCAGCTCAGAGTACTTAAAAAGTGAGTTGAGCACAACTTTAGGCCGTGCATCACGCTTTAGTTCGATGGTGATCTGCATGCCACGACGATCGGAGTCATCATTGAGGTCTCGGATCCCTTCAATTTTTTTATCTTTGACCAAGTCTGCAATCTTCATCAACAGCCGTGCTTTATTTACTTGGTATGGTAGCTCCGTCACTAAAATTTTATTTTCCTCGATATTGGTTTTAGCACGAATCACTACTCTCCCCTTGCCAGTGCGGTAGGCGTTTTTGATTTCGTTAAAATCGTAAATAATTCCCCCGGTTGGGAAGTCTGGCCCCTGGACGATCTCCATCAAGTCATCAATAGTCGTTTCGGTTTCAAACTCGCCCGCAAGCTCTTGAGAATCGATAGCAAGTAACTGATCGATTACAGCGTTTTGCTGTTTGATACGTTCTGTTTCAACCTTACCAGAAGTAGATTTTTCTACATCTAAGCCAGCTGCGTCCTTGAGTAGCTCTGCGAGCTCCATTTTTCGGGTGGCGCTGCCTTGGCCAATCATCTTGATGATGGCCTGGCAAAGTTCAACTAAATTGTGTGGCGGAATTTTTGTGGCCATACCAACCGCAATACCTTCTGAACCCATCAGAAGTAGATTGGGTAACTTGGCAGGTAGCACCATTGGCTCTTGCAACGAGCCATCAAAGTTGTCGGTGAATGGCACCGTATTTTTATCAATATCCGACAATAGCTCTGATGAAATCTTGGAGAGCCGAGCTTCGGTGTACCGCATGGCTGCTGGACTATCACCGTCGACAGAACCAAAGTTGCCCTGGCCATCAATCAGTGGATAGCGCATGCTAAAGTCCTGAGCTAGACGAACAAGTGCCCCGTAGACAGGCGCATCACCATGGGGGTGATACTTACCAAGCACATCACCAACGATACGAGCAGATTTTTTGTAACTACTGCTGTGGTGGATGCCCGAACGATACATCGAGTACAAAATACGACGATGTACCGGTTTCATACCGTCACGGACATCAGGAAGTGCCCGA
>JBILVZ010000050.1:0-20902 GCA_044370175.1 Methylococcaceae bacterium | reverse complement strand
CCGTATCACGGTCTAGCTGTTTAGCAATATCCTCTGTGGTCATGCTATTAACTAGTCTGCCAATTATTCTTTCTTCTTCTTTAGATATTCTACCTTTCTTCATTTAAAATATCCTTTACGAAGGAAATAATTTCTTCTTTTCTATTTTTAGCTATGTATATTCCGTCTAGCATTTTTAAATAGTCCGATCTCATAGAAGAAGGTATGCAGTTATCGATTTTATCTTTGAATTCTTGTATTGTGGCAAATAGTTCTGGGGAATCAGATGAATCGCTACACAGTTCTTCATTTGAAATCTGTGTCGGTGTTAAGACTTTTTTCTTTTCCTCATCATTTTTTAAGTAAAAATTGTCACGTATGAAGTTTTTTAATCTGTTTGAAAGATGCACAGATAAGAAATTCTCTAGGGGGCGTTGCTCATCATACCTATCAAGAGCGTCCATGCATATAATAAATGCTTCTTGTTTTATATCCTCTATTTCGTAACCATTAAAAGTATATCGTGGGGCTATTTTGGAAATAACGAAGTGTATCTTCTCAAGAGTCTCTTGTTCTGTTAAATTTTTAGGTATCTTCATATACAAACGTTCTCCATGAAGACCCATCGTATATCTTGAGCTTTCCACTGTCCTCGTCCAGAAAAACAGTACCGGCTTGTTCAACCGCTTTTGCTGACGGTCTTAATATAATCTGTGAAGTTTTTAACTTTTTAACTTCAAGCTGTGTTGTTTTAAAGACGAGTTGTTTAGCGTAAGAAAGCATAGACTTTACAACACTTTCAGCGAAAGCTTCTATGTTCCAAAGATTGGAGAGCTTTAATGCTTTAACGCTACCAAAATCTGTTCTACCTAAAATAGTATCTTTTGTTAACTGAACTGGATGTAGAACGTGTGGAGCTATAGAAGTTAAAACGCATCCATCTTCAAGTAATAGCTCTTGGGGGTTATTTGATATATAATTAGATACTAATATGAAAGAATTTTCTTCTGGTGGAAAATCTAAAATTCTACCCAGAGGCTCAGTAACATTCTGATGCTCATCAAGAATATAAAATGGATTCAATCTTATTAGAAAGTATTCGTCATTATCTTTCTCAATATATCCTCTGCCAACTTCTCCTCGTAGAGTTTTTCCATCTTTAAGTTGGTCAATTTTGTACAAAAACTCACAACCGCATCCATAACATACTGAAAATGAGCAGTTGTAGCTACCTATCTTGTTCGATTTGATAGATTCTGAAAAGATAATATCAGCATCAGCCAAGGCTTCTGTTCCAATGAGCTTTACTCTATTGGTACCAAAGACAGGTTCGCCCTTTTCAATCACTAATTTCGGAAGTGTCTTTATTCCCATTTTCTAATAAATCCTTGAGAGAGGCGTCCTCTTTGTCCATGTCTTTTTCAACAGATTTCTTAAGATCTGCCGTTGCCTTGCACTTTAAAGAGCAATCTAATTGTTTTGGGTCATTCTGATTGTTATTCATATTAATACTCCTGCTAGATTATACACGTATTGCGATAAAAAAACATAAAACGTACTAAACAATTTGATTATCGCAACGTAGTATATAATATAAGGGATTCAGGGAGGAACAATGAGCAAGAACGCTAAACTACATATCGAAAGTCTAGAAAACAGAGCATTATTAACCTCTAGTATTGTTGCTATTATTGATTCTGGTATGGATTACAACCATCCAGACCTAGCAGATAATTTATGGATTAATCCTAGCGATAAAATTGATGGAATAGATAATGATAGGAACGGGTACATTGACGATAATATTGGGTGGGACTTTGTAGATAGTGATAATAGTCCCAAGGATGGGTTTTATCACGGCACTCACGTTGCTGGAATAGTGGCCACTATTGATCCTAATGTTAAAATTATGCCACTAAGATTTCAAAATGATCAAGGAATGGGATATACGGGCGCTGCTGTTACGGCGATCAATTATGCTGTAGATATGAAGCTAAGGGGTCACAATGTATCTGCTATTAATTTAAGCTGGGGAGGAGGAACATCAGTATCTTTAGGATTGCAGTCTGCTATTAAACGGGCTAGTGATAATGGAATAGTGGTTGTTATAGCTGCTGGGAATAATGCAAGCGATAATGACATCGTTCCTCGATATCCATCTTCGTATAGGTTTGATAATACTATAAGCGTGGCTGCTATAAATCCTGATAAATCATTGGCGGGGTTTTCTAATTATGGAAAAAATAGTGTTGATGTGGCTGCACCGGGAACCAATATACTGTCTACGCTGCCAAACGGGGGATATGGATATGTGAGCGGAACTAGTATGGCGGCTCCATATGTGAGCGGGCTAGTTTCATTATTAAGAAATATTAAAAACTATGCAGCCGATCAGATTAAAAGGGCGATTATATATGGGGCTGAAGTTACAGGTTTCGTAAGGTATGGAATAGTGAGCATTGAGAAGTCGCTATCAATAGACGTTGGGCCTTCTACGATAATAATTAATCCTCCTCCAGTTATAACGCCAACTCCGACTCCTATTAAACTAGCGACAGCTACAGTATCGACAGTATCAAAGAAACTATTAACGGGCATGGTTCATGACGGATATGGAAATATTGTAGTAAAGATAAATAACATTGTGCGATATAGCGCTAATGATATTAGTGGGTCATTTAGGATTAATATGAATAAGAAGTATTTCAACAAGAGAATCAATAGTATCGAAGTATTATTTAAAGATATCCAGAGTCAAGAGTGGAAAACAATTTGCTATAAAAGAATAAAATGATGCGTGTGGGGCGAAAGGGGAGGATTGGGAGATACATTATAATATTTGATGGCTATCGTTTATGAACCACCCCGCGTTTTTCTGGCCATTTTCGTGAAGAGAGATTAGAAGATAAAACCCCACCCATGCCATAAGTCGTGTATTTTCAACGATTTAGAGCATATTGTGGGGCGCTGGCGGTTCGTAAGTCTATATTTGACAAGGGTTTAGGGAAAATCCGAGAATTTTCTCAATATAGGGCTTGACGGTAGCCGATGATATGTATATACTTGAGCAACACAAGAAAGAAGGAGAAGAACATGAACCAGATTGACGAACTGATGATTGCGGCTTACAACATGGGATACGATCAGGCTTCCTCAGATGAGTTTGATTCGTACTGCGATCATATGAATGTGAACGATGATCTTCGGGCTAAGATGCTGGAGAAGTTCGAAGAAGGATATGATGACGGCTGATCTTCTGTACAGTATTGACGATCTAAAAAATCTTGCTAGAATAGAATCATACAGAGGAGAAAAGAAATGACCATTCAAGTACAAAATACAGTTCGCCGGTTGGTTGCTCGACATGGATATTCGGCTACGTTTGTTCAGCATATGGGCGAGGGTATCAGCCTGTACAGTATCGGTGGTATCATGTATCGTATTCGTGGTGATGGTACGATTCTCTAGGCTAAGAAAAGGGGTGCAACGTGAACAACGGTATACCTATGATTGTGGCCATTCTTAAAGAGATGAACGCTAAGCGTAAGTAGTTGGTACGTAAGGACTTACGGCGAGGCGGGCGGGCCAAAATCGACGTAAACCCTTACAGCATAAGGACTTATAGCGAATTGCAAAATGCCGAGCAAAATGCAACACGTTGTAGCAAAATGCAACAGTCATTCTGACAGCGCCATTCTGGCATAGTTCATAAGTCTAGTATCCTCAATGACTTAGGACAAAGAAAAATATTTCTGAGTTTGGCACACTAAGTGCATTATATAGAGGCATAAGAAAGAGAGAGTGAATGATGGAATGGATGGTTTACGATAGTAGGATGAATGTGATTGGTACGGTTTTTGCGGATAACTACACTTCGGCCTTTATTGAGGCTCGTCGTAGGTTTCCCAAGGTAGACTACATTCAGGAATTTTGAGACTTCCCCCGAAAAGGGGGTTGACGGGGCGGAAAAAGTTTGGTATAATTCTTACAACAGAAAGAAAGAGAAAGAAAATGAAAAACGTGAAAATGCAAGTTGTTCAGGAAATTATCGGTCTGCGATATGAATTGGATAACTATAAGAATGATAGGGATTGGGATATGGTCAAGAAAATTAGAATTGAAATTGCAAAATTAGAAAATATTCTTTCCGAAACCTATTGACTCCACAAAAATACTTGCTAGAATACTGGAAAGAGAAAGAGAGAAAGAAATGAGAATTCCGAAAGAAAAAACGATTCGTGGTAAGATTAATGGTTACGCCTATAAGGTTGGATTGACCATTGTTGTAGAAAATGGCAAGTATAGCCTATTCGACATTCATATGGGATACTACACCCACAAGAGCGTGAGCATGGATACCGTGGTCCGCGTTGTGGTCGATGAGTTGTACGCTAGGGAGTATCGCAAGCAAGCCTCCCCCACTGTGGGGGCTTGACCTCTACCAAAAAACTTTCTAGAATAGAATCATCACAAGAGGAAAAAAGAATCATGAAAACCAAGTTTGCAATCATCGAAAACGCCAAGCGTCAAGCTCGCATGTGCTTTGTAGGAATTGCCATTCCGCATCAGCCCAGTCTAGCAAATGGTGAATATGGGCCGATTCGTTCGGAAAAGATTTTGAAGTTCAATCGTACCGCGTTGCGGAATATTGGCAAGAAAAAGAAAGAGAACACCGATCCCCGCTTTGTGGGGGGTGAAGACCTTATGGTTGTGAAGGTAGGAAAACCCGGTTCACGCGAACGGGTGAACGCTCTTACAGCACAGTATGCCGCTATTCTGGCCTGTGGAGAGGAAGTCTCCCCCTTTTCGGAGGGGTGACATCCGTACACTAGCAAAAGGCTCAACGTAAACCCTTGTGGCGTAAGGACTTACGACGCGGGCGGCGGGCCGAATTTGACGTAAGTGCTTGCAGCATAACGACTTACGACCGATCTAGCAAATTATATGCCAAATCTAACACAAAAGCAGAAAAGTTTTGTCAAAATCTCTTGACACAAAATTTCAGATTTTTCTCTTGCAATCTAAAGACTAGATGCTAGAATGTCGATATAAGAAGTAAAGGAGACAGCAATGTACCAGACCATGTGGAAGATGTTTCAAGTCGGTCAGATCACCGAGAGAAAGTGGCTGGTTTTTTGTGACTGGTATATGTGGAACGTTATCATGACTCAGCCAGAGGTTGTTGAGATCATGGTTCGGATGAAGTATAATTGAAAAAGGAAAGAAAGATGAAGTTCAAAGTTTATTACGACGGTTTTCAGCAAGGCATTTACGATCTCAAGGACGTTGAATTTGTTTTACGTCGATATGCGGATTATACGGGTGCGTATCGTAAAGATATTACGGTTCTTAGGGATACTGACGATCCTGAGTCTTATGGAAAGATTTTGGAATTGCCAATGGTTCTCTACAAAGATTTGACCGTTCAGCATATTTTGGACGCTGCAAAAATTGCTCTTGACTCTTAAAGTTTATCCTGTAGAATGTCGATATAAGAAAGAGGAAACAATGAACGAAAATATGATCAAAGAACTGTTGGAAGAAATAGCAAATTGTCGGCGGGATATTTATGCGGACGAGAGTTGCGAAGGCTTGCCAATTCTGTCGGACAGTATCGACCCTAGGGGTGAATATGTAGAGTGGAATGACGTTGAGAGAATTCTACTGAAAAGACTAGGAGGACGGTGGGGTTGACAACTAAAGTTTCCCCTGTAGAATGTCGATAAGAAAGAACGAGAAAAACATGTTTGATTCATATCATAAAATCTATCGGTTTGATAATGGCTATGGGGCTAGTGTGGTGTCTCATAGCATGTCATATGGTGGAAAAGATGGATTATTTGAGGTTGCTGTTCTTGACAATAATGGAGAGATCACGTACAATACTCCCATTACTGGCGACGTTGTAGGCTTTCTTGATTTTCAGGATGTGGCCGATATTCTTAATAAGATTAAAAGTCTTTAAGGCATAAAAAATGAATTACTCCGAAGCTGTTAAAATGGTTCGCGGTAAGACTAATAGGGATACTCGCAAGGTTGGAAATAATACATACGCTCACATTGAATATGATGGTAGCGTAAGCATTGAATTGCACGGTACTAAAATCGTTCGTTTTTATCCAAATGGATTTGTTATGCTGAATAGTGGTGGGTGGCGTACACACACGACTAAGAAACGTATTAATCAGTATTCTCCTGTTAAAGTTTACCAGAAAAAGTATGAATGGTATTTGCAGGATGGTACGGAATTTGAGGATAGGATGTTGGTATCATGATAGTGGCAGCTTTTATACTGTATATGTTTTCTATTATAGTTCTTGGGGGTATCGCCCTAGCTATTTTAGACGCTGGGGATAAACTCTAAAGAGAAGGAACAAGGATGTTCGATAATATAAGCATGGAATGGTTTTGGATGGGAGCTGGGTTTGTTGTTGGAATTAGTTGCTCTTGGGTAGTATCCGATCTAGTTTATCCTATTAAGAGGAAATAATATGCGTCACGAATATGTGGTACTTGGTATAGCATTTGCTCTTGGTTGTGTTGCCGCTCTACTTCTAAATATTTGACGTAACCCGTTGGGGCGTAAGGACTTAGGGCAAGTCGGGCGGGCCGCGTTCGTCGTAAGTTGTTGTGGCATAAGGACTTAGAGCGAGTCTCGACGCAAACGGTGTGCCGAAAGAATTTTCTTCATTTGGCACAGAATTATATTTTCTTTTTTCCAAAGATTTCCCTTGCATTGGTCGATAAATACTGTAGAATGAAAGCATCACAAGGAGAAAGAATCATGATCAGCGATTTTGAGGATGTGAATCGTATTCTGGCCGAGATGGTTGACGATGGCATGATCGAACCGATTGACGAGCCGAATTGCGATCCTTTTGACTATGCCGAAGTGACGGGGCTTTGGGAAGAAATGTACCCAGAGCCTATTGACGCCGACGATCTTGTGTGGTAATCTAAGATTAAGGAGAAAGTTATGAGTCACCCAGACCCCTTGTTCGATCCCGATAACGCTTATGAGGATGATGATATGTTTACTGAGCCGAATGATAGTGATGTTCCGTTCGTGGAATATTTGTATGATGACCATAACGATTTTTATGAGAGCGAAGATGATTCATTTGATGATAGTATGGATGGCGATGCTGAGTCTGCGTTCGGTTCCTGCGGATGGGGTGTCGATGAACAGTATGAACACAATTGCGATTATGGTTCCGATTGGTAATTCTATCTAACTAACAATATAAAGGAATACCGCAATGTATAACGGTCACAAGAATTATCAGACTTGGAATGTTCTTCTCTGGATTAACAATGATGAGGGGCTTTATAATCTGGCCCGACAGTGTTCATCCTATGATGAATTTGTAGATTGTATGAGTGATTTGGGCGGTGCTATTGCATATGAGACGCCCGACAATGTGGCTTGGGCTGATCCTACGATTGACCGCGAGACTATCAACAATGATTGGGTTCAGGATTTTGTTGAAGTCTAGGCTTGACAGTTGCCGATAATAGAGTAGAATAGTTGAAGGTTTCCCCACTAAGGAGTTGAGAATGAATGATGTCGTTTTGTTTGGCTGTTTGCTTGCCCTTTCTTGCGTTGCTCTTATTTGCTTTTTCTTTTTCAATGTATATAGAGGTGTGCATGATAGCCTTGCTAATGCTGCTATTGGTGCTGTTTATAACTTTAGATACTTCCAGCCAATGAGTGGAGACTATGAACGTTTCCTTGCAAAGGTAACTAAGATTCGTAAGCTTACTAACGCTGAGATTAGTAGGCTTAATTGGTCTAGTGATTATCGTGCGTATGATAAGGAGTTTCAGCGTTCACCTACTCTTATTACATGTATGATGGGCGATGGTAGCTTCCGACAATTCTATGCTGAGCGTAGCGACATGTGCAAACGTACAGCGGTTGGCAACCTCCTGTTTAAGGCTGGTTTTGCCCACCTGTTCTAAATCATAAACGCTAACCTCTAACCCTAAGTCCTTGCTACCAAAGGATTTAGGGCGAGGCGGGCGGGGCGGATCGGTCGTAAGTACTTGCAGTGTATATACTTACGTCAATTTTCGTTTTTTGTTGATTCCATGCTTGACAAATGACGATATGGTATGTAGACTGTATGGATAGCGGGGTAGAGTATGTATATAGAGAAGCTAATTGCAGAACCTAAGAAGAATAGGGCGGTATTTTGGGTCAGTAAAGATAGGCAAGATGAAGAATGGCCAACGGATGTAGAGATTAGGAAGGTTTGTACTGATACGTACCCGTGTGAGATTCTTGCTTATAGTGTTGACACGTGGGGGTCGCAGGATATAATTAGAATCGTCTATGTGGAGACTGAGTAATGACTACGAATGATAGGGAATATATACAGGATGAGGAAGATACGGTGGAGTTGGTAGTTTGGGAAGAGTGGGTAGAGTCTCAGCCAAAATAAACCGGTCGTGGCTTTTTGGGTAGCCAGCGAGAAACAAATCCTAAAGTTCCGCTTGACAAATGGACGATGATAAGGTAGAATCATTGAAATGAACATATTTGTATTAGATAACGATCCACGAACCTCTGCGGAAATGATGTGCGATAAGCATATTCCTAAGATGGTTGTAGAGACGTTCCAGATGATGGGTAGTGCATTGAGGCGTCATGGTGCTACAGATAGCCAAATGCCTCTTACGCAAGCAGGGAAGCCCCTAAAGGGTGGATATCAAAATCATCCATGCACACGCTGGGCTGGAGAAACAATAACAAACTTTGTATGGCTAGGTATTCATGGTATTTCATTATGTGATGAATATATGTTTAGATATAAGAAAGTCCACAGTTGCGATATGAAGATTCGCCAAATGTGCGAAATGATGGATATGCTGCCAAATGGTATGCAAACTCCATACGCCCTCGCAATGCCAGACGAATATAAATCTTCTAACGCTATTGACTCCTACCGCCGATACTATATAATGGAAAAAGCAAGGTTTGCAAAATGGGAGAAGGGGCGAAATGCTCCTAGTTGGTGGTCTAAGGAGGAATGTTATGTCTAATATTTTTGATGAATATACGCCCACACAATTGCGTGAGATTTTCCAAGAGCCGCGTGAGGATTGGCCCGACGATTTCAAGCATCATATTCATGATGAAATTGCATATGATTTGCTTGACGGTTGGATGGAACAGGTCGAGGAAGATGAATACATGGAAAGGGTTAGGCAGGCGGTTGAAGATTTGACCTATGGTTATGAGGATGAAAATGGAAACGAGATGCTTGACTTTCTTCCATAAAATGATATACTAGGGATCGGAGGCTGACGCTTGACAAATACGGGCCGCTGGCAGAATGATATCAAAGAAGCCACGGTTAAATGTAAGGCCGAGTATGGCATAACCCGTATTTTTGGAGGCGTAACTTAGCAGCTAAAGTAACGGTCTTTTAAACCGTAAATCGTGGGTGCGAGTCCCACCGCCTCTACTTATTGATAGTTGACAAACCACCGTGTATAAGATATAATAGGTTATCACTCCACAAATTATGGGCTAGATTATGTATAATGAATATGTTACTGGCGAAGTTGACTACCATGAAGATATGGAATTGAGAGAGTGGGAATATTATTCTTTATATGAAGAAGTTGACGTTGAAGACGATTATCCAGAAGAAGAATAAACTTCGTGGGTCCATGCGGCGGGACTAGATTGGGATAACCTATTTCGATAAACCTACGGCTGTTATGCAGCGTGGGGTTGCTAACGGGGTTATACGTTGGATAGAAGTACCAATTTATGGGGGATGGCATCCTCACCATGATGAATCTGCTGATAGTTCCCTTAGATAAGGTAAAACCTTGAGGTTGAGGAAACATAGTACCGAGTGTTAATCGTAAAACTATCAGTGTGTCGGTACTTGACCGTACGATAAAGAATGGTATAATGGTGGAAAATGAGATTCTTTCGTAAAATAGTTTTGTTTCTCCCGTCTTTGACCATGTTCTTTTTGGCATACTTTACGTTTATTTGTGATAACGAGGCCACTAAATTTAGTTTTAGGTGGAAATAATGGAATGGCTTAGTTTCTTTGGTTATCGTCGCCCTATTAATGGTCAAAAGATTATTTATTATGGCGAACCTATTGGCGTGTGGCGTGGAACATATAAGATAGACCGATCTGATCCATTTTGTGAGCATCTTATTTTTTGTGGCGAAGGTAGTATTGGCGGTGTGGTAGATCGTATGGATGCTCCGTGGTGGATACCAGACGAAGGACAAGATAAACCACAACCCCCTAAAGACCCATATCCCAAGGATTATCCGTTTTATGAATGAAGAACGTGAAAAAGCCATGATCTATATTCTTAGTTTTTTCAAGAATAAAATGGCCGCTGTTAATAAGCATAACGTAGATAAAGTTAAAGAACTTATTTCTACTCATGAGATTGCTGTGAATGAACTTGTTGATACATACGTGGAACTTACTTGGAAGAACTCTTAATAGGAAATACAATGATTAATCTTTCTCTGACGGTTCGTGAAGCTCTGTGGGTTATCTCCAAGTGTGAGACTTATGATTCGACTTACGACAAGATCGTGAGTGCTATTGAGAAGGCGGTACAGAATCCTCCTCTCGGCACAAACGTGACCGTCAAGAGTATTCCTCAAGACAACTTCATCTCTGCTATTAGGATTATCCGACGATATACTAATTGGGGCTTGAAGGATACCAAGGATTGGCTGGACGTTGTTCGTGGCTCTTGGCAGAGTAATGGACATTGGGAGGATGGTGTGTACGTTTCCGCTGGGACGTATTATGGTGGGAAGCCAAACACTCTCACTATTCCATATGGTAGGGACGCTATCACCTTGGCTGCTGAACTTCGTGAGATTGATTGCGAGGTTCGTGTGGGGGAAGCTACGTAAGTCTATATCCCATAAGGGTTTAGGACGAGCGGGGCGGGCCGCGTTTGCCGTAAGTCCTTTGGTACCAACAACTTAAGTCAACAAATATTTTCTCATGATTTCCTCTTGACGATGCCGATATAGAGTGTAGAATGGCAGCATACACTGGAGGATATGATGAAAGTTGCAAACGGTAACGATAAGCTTGGCAAGGGTTGTTTGGTTGTTTCGCGTCCTGTTGGCGATACTTGCCCTAGTTCGTGTGCGTTTTTGGGTAACGGTTGCTATGCAGAGCAAACCGAGAAAATGTATCCTAATGTTCGTCCCGCTGGTATGCAGAATATCATTACGGAAAAGCATCGTATTCGTGCTATGATTCTGGACGCTATTCGTCAAGGTAAGTCTATCCGCTGGCATGAGCGGGGCGATTGGTTTCTCAATGGCGAGTTGGATACTAACTATGTTGAGAATGTAATGTCGGCCTGTGAGAGTATTGTGACCGATGGTACAACGCTGCCCGATATGTGGTTCTATACTCATATCTATGATAGCCGTCTGGTTGCTATGGAAAAGTATATGAATGTATATGCTAGCATCCATAACGCTAATGATAAGGCCGAGGCGGTCGCCGCCGGTTTCAAGTTGTTCGCATGGTGTGATAGTGATGAAAAGGTTGCTACTAAGCGTCCTCGTAATAAGGCTAAGGCTGACGCATGGCGTAAGGCTCTGCCCAAGCTGGTAGTTATTGACGATACGAAGTATGTAACGTGTCCCGAGATTCGCCGTGGTCGTGGCGTTGTGACTTGCACTCCCACTAAGGGTAGTGTGTCATGCGACTTGTGTGTTCGCGGTTTGGCTAACGTTCTTTTCCCTGCCCATTAAGGATATTAAATGTATAATGTTAGTTATGTAAACGGCGGTAGTCGAGCGGCATTTTATAAACTGGATAAATTCCGTGGATTCAAAGAGTTTGGTGACATGGAAGACGCTGAGTATGCTTATAATGTGCAGTCTTCTCTTTCACAGTATAATCTAGCCCCCAAAGTATTAAGCGAAATCGGGCGTGTGCGTATGCCCAAAAACCTTAGTGATAAAAAGCTTAGCGGTTGGGGATATATTACAGAAATTGCAGAAGTTATTGGGTGTGGCGGTAATGAGTGTTTTTGCGGAGATTGTGACGATATATATGATAGTCTTTCTAAGAAAGTAAATCGACTCATTAGCGACATTGATAACGTTGGATATAATTTTGCCGATGCTCATCCCGGTAACGTTGGATATATAAAGCGTAACGGTCGTAAGATTCTCGTATGTATCGACACTGGTGAAGAATCAGTATCAGAGTGGACAGATGACGATGACTATTGCTCATGCTCACACTGTAGAAAGATTAGAAAGTCTTACTAATGCCTAAATATTATATTAAGTGTGGAACTCTAGAACTTATCTATAGTACAGATAAAAATCCATTTAATGCTGCCATAACAGCACTAGGAGAAACTAATGAGCATGATGTATTAGATGAACACTTCTATATAGACGAACGTGGAATGAAAGATTATAAATCAGCACTGCCAGATACTATAGTTATCAAGGGCGATGATGTTCTTAAGGCTGCTGGTTGGGAAATAGGCTAATACTTTATAAGGAAATATATGTTTGATATTCGTTTTCATCTTGGTGGCGGGCGACATTATAAGTTCTGGCAAGTCAAGTCTAATGATAGCGAGCCTAAGTATATTAGTCCTTTTGGTAAGTATATTTTGATGAAGAATTGTGTACTGAAGAATAATCGTAATAAGGCAGAGAAAATATTTGAAAGTAAGCGTCGGGATGTGTGCGGTTTTGTACGCTGCGAGAGTTATGAAGTATTAGATGTAGGTATGGATGTATCTAATCTTATAGAGATTATGTTCGATCCTAAAATCGCTCCATATTGGAGAAAGCATAACGACCCTAATGCATACGACGGACTACACTATGATCAGCTAATCACTAAGGGTCGGCACGTGTACATTCTTGACGTAAGTGGTTGAAAATAAAGGACTTATGAACGGCGGGGTCGGCCCCGCTCGCCGTAAGTCCTTACGCCACAAGGGGTTATGTCGAATAAAAATTTTTTTCAAGATTCCAGTTGACAGAGCCGATATAATGGATATACTTAGGGCATGAACGGTTGATTAACCCACAGTGAAAAGGAGATAAGTATGAAGAAGTTTACGTTTACGGTTGATGTTGTGACTGATTCGCCTGCTGGTATTGATGTTGATGCGGTTCGTGGTTCGCTGCTTGCGTCGGTTGATGGTATCGGCACCTATGCCGCTGCCAAGGCTCACGACGCCGAGAGTCTGACGGATCAGGGTTTGAAGGTTTGGGCCAAGCGTTGTGCTGGTATCAGTCTCGCTACTCCCAAGGCTCCCAAGGCTCCCAAGGTCAAGAAGGAGAAGGTCGAGGCTGTTGCGACCGTCGAGGGTTGATTTTCTAAAGAACGTCGGCTAGAATGTCGATACTAGGTGAAGCCCAAGTAGCCTAGTATCCATTCTGGCTACCACTAACTAGGAGATTATATTATGGGTCTGGATCAGTTTGGATATTGCGTCGATAATAATGGCGAGAAAGAAGAACTTGCCTACTGGCGTAAGCATCCTAATCTTCAGGGCTGGATGGAAAATCTTTGGACATCTAAAGGGCGTCCCGGATTGAAAGAAGATGAGAGTGGTAATATGCTGGGCGACTTCAACTGTGTTCCGGTTGAGTTGAACGAAGATGATCTTGATGATCTGGAAGACGCTATTCGTGGCTCTGGACTGCCATCAACGTGTGGATTCTTTTTCGGTAGTGATAGTGACGAACACTATAAGGAAACCGATCTGGAATTCATTCGTAAGGCTAGAGAGGCACTTGACGGCGGGCTTACCGTAATGTATGATAGCTGGTGGTGATCTTACTAAGGAGAATGTTATGAAGATTGTTGGTATTGGTACTGAACTTGCACTGGGCAAGGTACTAAAGATTATGAGAGATGGTGTTCTGGTTGATCGTCAAGGGAAGAAGGTCACTGTGACTTTCTCGCAAGTTGAAAAAGAAGTTTTTGGAGGTTGATTATAATGAATAATTTTGCTAGCCTGAAGAAGGATCGTCATATTCGCTGCAAGTATCCGCTTCATGGTAATAGGAACATTCTGAAGTTCCATACTGGTCGCGTTGAGCGGGTTGGCACTGGTCCTAATGGTAAGTACGCCGTTGTTCGTGCTATGGATAATACTGTGCGAACCCTGCTGTTCGCTAAGATGGTTGAAACCTCCTGTTATCGTTAGTATCCCTTGACGGGGCGAGTGGCCCATGCTATAATAGTGTGGGTCACTCGTTTATGGGGCGGTCATCTAATGGTCAAAGATGCGACTCTTATAAGGTCGTCAAAAAGGTTCGATTCCTTTCCGCCCTATGTGCATATTTCCATCTTATAGAAGCCTCCTGTGTATATACTACTAGGAGGACTTTATTATGAAAACAAAAGTATGCACGACCTGTAATATAGAAAAATCTTTGGACTGTTTCGCAAGAAATCCGCAGAAAAAAGATGGACTAAACTACAAGTGTAAAGAATGTCAAAATAAATACATAAAAGAACACTATAAAAACAATAAAGACTATTATGTAACAAAGGCAAAAGAAAACAAGGTAAAAACAAAAAAGATTATATCGCAAATAAAATCTGAAATCAAACGCGGTGGATGTTGTATATGTGGCGAAAGCCACCCCGCAACACTAGATTTTCACCACAAAAATAAAGATGATAAGTTATTTACGATTGGTCAAAATAAACTACATTATGGGGTGGAAACCGTAAAAAAAGAACTTGACAAGTGCATCGTCTTGTGTTCTAACTGTCATAGGAAGTTGCACTGGCAAGAAACTAATACTTAGGGAGACAGATTGATAGAATTATGTGTTATGATATACATATGGGCTTTAGTATTTGGCGGTAAAAAATAGGAAGATTAGAATCTTGGGATTAGATTTAGGCACACCAACATTAGATACAACTTAAACTAAATAACGGTTAAATAAATCCTGTAATATTCTAATATCATGAGTAGGAGTATGATCGCAATTCAATGGATTGGGGCGATTGTTGCTGTTCTAGGTTTCTTGTATAATGGCTACAAAGATTATCAGCACGGTGAAATTAAATTACCAAACATGCAAACCAAAACACAACAGTTGCAAAAACCGCGTCATCCGGTACAATATTGTTTAATGGCTTTTGATCCTAATATTAATAAGGTTTTCTACTTACACGAAAATGGTCAATGGTATGATTACGCTCCACAACAACGACGATATGAGACAACGCCGCAAGGTGAAAATCAAGGTCAAGCCGTCGTGGGAAGTTCCCACGGGACACAGGCAAGACCGTAATGATACGACTATGGATAACAGGCCCAAACGCCTGCGAACCCGTAAAGATAATGAACGGGCTTGGAGAAATGAGTACGATATATGAATGAAGAACACGTTGCAACATACATATATGATCCTAGACTAGATTATGGAGTCTATGAGATATATGCTATATATGATACGGTTGGTGATCGTGATAACAGAAACGTATCTTGGTATGATATATACGATAAGAACGGAGTATGTGTAAACGAAGGTCATCCGTGGTACGAAATGCCTACGTGGCAACAGGTGTTTGATAATCATTATATGTTGGAAGTAAATTAGCTTGGGAAGCTAGCCGATGTTCGCTCTAAGTCCTTTAGCCACAAGGGTTTAGGGCAAACGCGGCCCGCCCCGCTCGCCGTAAGTCTATATCTGACAACCACTTACGTCTAAAAATATTTCTTCAAGCCAACCCCTTGACTTGGACGATATAGATGGTATGATGGTTGAAAAGGAGACACAAATGATTGCCACAGATGGTCGTTCAGATAATTGTAGGGTGCAGTGTCGCATGTGCGGTCTTACATATTCTCTCATTTATAATCGGGAGGATATGATTGATTGGTTGTCTGGTTCAATGTTTATTCAAGACGCACTGCCGTATCTCTCAGCTTCAGAGCGTGAGTTACTGATTTCTGGTACGTGCGAAGATTGTTTCGAAGTTCTTTTTCCAGCACCTGAGCTTGACTTTACAAAATAACGCGGTACAATATCCCTATCAAGAGTTGATTTCCCACTATTTAGGAGTTTGAGAATGAGTTACGAACAGTTGACGATTAAGAGCGATAAGAGTCAGGGCGATTTTGTGCGTACCCTTCGGGGTGCTACTGGTACCGGTTTTCAGGATGGTACCCATGTTCATAAGGATTGGTGGGCTAAGACTAAAACCTTCGAACAGGTTATGGAAGATACGCAGGTTGCTATTGACAATCGTGAGGACGTTCTTATTGAGACTAAGCATATTGCCTGTGTCTCTGAGAATGATGATTTCTTTTTCAAGCTGAGCGATGGTAGGAAGTTTCGCCCTACTGATCATGCTCTAGAACAGTTTAGTGTCCGTAGCGGTGTTACCTCGTCTTCGTTCCTGCGTGAGATGCGTAACATTGAGGGTTTCGACTCTCATGATGCTAATACTATGTCTATCGTAGGGAATAATGCCCTGCGACGTATTGATCCCGACAAGAAGTTCCGTATCCGTACTTATACGGATGGTACTGCCCGTGCGTTCGTGACTGAGCAGTATGCTCCCGTTGATAATCGCTGGTATCTTGAATCGCTTTCGGAGTTTATTCCCGGTGGCCGTTTCTCGCACTGGCGTGGCGATGAGGATACTATCTATGGTAACGTTCTTATCCCCGATACCATTATGGATTATGGTCAGGATGACGATACGGACTATGGTGGTATGATTAGTGTGGGAAATTGCGAGATTGGTACTCGCCGCATTAGTCAGACTCCTAGTTTGTTTCGTGCTATCTGCATGAATGGTTGTATCTGGGGTCAGACTGCCGGTGAGAAGATTCGTCGCGTCCATCGTGGCAAGATTAATCTCGACACTCTTAAACTGGAAATCGCCCAAAATATCCAGCAGCAGATTCCGTTGCTCGCTCCGGGTATCAAGCAGTTCCTCGCCACCCGTGCTATGAAGGTTGGCAAGGCTAGTACCAAGGGTGTTATCGCTGCGGTTTCGTCGGATTATAAACTGTCGAAGCGTGAGGCTACTGAGTTTCTTGAACAGTATATCACGCATGAAACTCATGAAGATAATCTCTTTGGAATTATCGCTGGCATTACCCGTGCCGGTCAGAGGTTCGATAACAAAACGTGGGTTCATATGGATGAGGTTGCCGGTCGCCTTATGCAGATGACCGCTGATCGCTGGTCTACTATCCTTCGTCGTGCTGATACGTTCACCGACAAAGAGTATGAACAGGTGTTCAGTCTGACAGCTTAGTGGGAGGGGTTGGCGGCGGCTAGGGGTTATATCTAATACATTATTCCCTACGCCGCTGCCACTCTCACTATTTCACGTAAGTCGTTGCAGCGTAAGGGTTTACGACGAGCGGGGCCGGGCCGAATCTCCATAACTTATTTATTATCAAGTACTTACGTCAAGTGTTAAGATAGGTAGTGTAGGTAGGATGGATAGTGTGTATTTGCTTATCTATTCACATCGTGGGATATGTGGTAGTCAGCGGAAAAAGACCTCAAGCAGCGGCTTGATTCTTGTCGATCAATAAGGTACAATGGGCCTGTCTCGTCCGATCTATAAAGGTCGTGCGTCATGTGACAGTCAGCGAAAAAGGAGTATAGAATGCAGAATGATAAAAAACTATCAGAGAATAAGGATGTATGTATTAGTGTACTGGATAAGGTAGGTAAGCCAGAGCATTATCTTATGTGTAAGGCTATGAATGTATATGATGATAAGTACCGCGTTAATATATATAGTAAGCGGTGGGTAGATGGTATAGAAGGTAAGAGTATTAGTAAATCTTATTTTGTGCGTTACGGGGCCGATGGCTTGCACATTCTGTCTTAGCCAATATAATAACATCGCGGGCCATGTGGCAGTCAGCGAAATATTCAATATATAATACAATAACACATATAAGGATTAATATATGAAACTTAAGCGTGGACAAAAACTTTGTAATAAATGTAATAATGTTAATGGTGCTAGGGCGCGTGTCTGTAAGCATTGTAATGAAGACTTTGAGATACGAGGAGACTTTAAAGCTTCTGTAAATAGAAAGCGTAATAAGAATCTTACGTCAATTGATTGGAAGACTCTTAAGGCGGGAGATGAAATATACTTTAGGGGCCGCTCTGGTACATATACTATCAACAGTGATGGCACAAAGGACTATAGTACAGACAAGGGTGTATATAAAGTTGTAGATATTAAGGATAATGGGTTCATTGCTTATGGTAAGAGGGGCCACACTTTTTTCTACATGGGAGAAGAGAAACAGAGCAAATGGCTTCCTAGTATCTATAATGCGCCCCATAAGATTTATATCAAGAAACAACCCAAAAACGCCCAAGTTATATAATTATGTATACATATACATACATATATAGCCCAAATACAATGGAGGTCCATCATGAAGAAGCCAACCAAAAAAGACTTCTATGCACACATGTCCAAACGTCTCAATACTAAATATAAGAACGATGAGGGGTATAGCACACTACTAGAGATAATAGAGGTTGCTTCTGGCAATGATATCATATTTACGGACCTAGCTGAGCTTACTTTAATGAATAAGACAGATAGACTCATATATAGAAACGCACTGGCTTGCGAAGGGAAGGAACTTACACCACTACAGGTAAATGAATACCTAGCTATAGTAGAATACGGTCTAGAATACATCTGTTAACCATACATACCTGTACCTATACCCATACACCTACACATGGAATGATGATGATAATGGAATATTATTGTAATATGTGAATGGAGCAGGTTGTATTCAATTTCCCTCACTTTTCCAAATTTCCATATTCTCCTCTCCTGTATATGTACTACTATGTATATATAGTATATGTATTTATGGTATATAATTACATTCTAGTTTTGTGAAATACTGCCCTATCACTATAGAATATATGGGCTATAAACCCACAGAATCTTATTTGATGTCTAGAGAAAAGGGAAGAAAAACCACAAAAAAAACAAAAAATGTTAAAAATAATTACCCCTTGTTCTAGGCCAGAAAACGTAAAAGATATATATCCCACAATACCACAAGAGTCAGAGTGGATAATATGCTTTGATAATGATGATCATATAGATATTGCAAAACAAATTCTACCACAAGAAACAAGCAATGTAAAACTAGTAAAGTGTCCCAAAACTGGTTTTTGTGGAATATTGGGCAGAAACTATGTGCTAGATAATATTGAAATGGGCGACGATGACTTTATATTAAATCATGACGATGACAATATAATTCATGAAGATCTTTTTAAGAATATTGCTAGTTTGTTAGAGTCTAATCACTCAATAATTACTTGGGGGCAACTACATAAAAACAATTCAATAAGATTACATCCAACACCCACACCAAAAGTTTGCCATATAGATACAGCATGTTATATGATAAAATGGGGTATAAATAAGTATGTGAGACATATGATTGATGAATATACTCACGATGGTATATACGCAGAAGAATGTTCTAGAAATGGTAGCATATTCGCTATAAACAAATATTTATCATATTATAACTACCTCAATCATTAAACAATGGTGAAAATATGGGTAATATAAAATCAGAAATAAGTGAAGTTATAAAAGAACTTGAGGTTAGAGGTATAGACGTTAACGATCACTTACGTGGAAAAGTTGGTTTGGGCGATGTTGTTGAAGATGTATTAAAAACATTTGGAATTACAGAAGAAAGATTTAAGCAGTGGTTTGGCTTAAAAGAATGTGGATGCTCCAAAAGGAAAAAGTGGCTCAACGGGCTTTTTAGCTGGAAAGTAAATAATGATATTAATAAGGCTGAATAAAGATATAGATCCAAATTGGTTGTTGCAAAAACTACAATATGAGATAAATGAGCATAGTAAATATAACAGTTTAGAAGATAGTGTGCTATGTATAAATATTAAGACTATTTCGCAAACATCAGACGAACTAATAAATAAACTTGAAAATACTTTGGAGCAATGAAATGAAGTGTCAAAATCAACATAAGATCATTATAGATTGGGAGGGCGGATTAATCGCTGATCGCCCATGTATTAACGAGGCAACTAAATATATTGTTGATCATTTTGGCATATTTTATATGTGCGACGAATGCTATAAAGATGATTGCAAAAGAATAATTCAATCAGAAGAAATGACTGTGAAATCATGGCAATGAATTCTCTATTGTTTTTGGGCTATCTTTGGAAAAAACTAAAGAAGCGCATTGACAAGTGACGATATGACTGCTATACTAGACGTAGTTCACTTGACAAGAAATTGAAAGGAGATTGTTATGATTACTATTCCGCCGTATACTTTGATTAGTTATAGTCGAGATAAGAAGAGAAACCCTACGGGCGTCTTGGTCGCAATTAAGACGGGCGACAATGGAGAGTTCAATATTGGGTACGCTCAGTGCTGTAAACAGGATAAGTTCCACAAGAAGATGGGGCTAAAGATTGCAATAGGTCGTGCAGAAATAGAGAATTATAATTCGTGGGATAAGATTCCCCATGTTATTCGCAAAATGCTGCCAGAATTCATTAAACGTTGTGAAAAGTATTACAAGCCAATGCCAATTAGCGAATTCGTAGCTAAGATTCCATTTGGTCGTTAATTAGGAGTGTATATAATATAAGTGTATGGCCCTATCGTCTAACGGTTCAGGACAACGGATTTTCGTTCCGTTTATCGGGGTTCGAATCCCCGTAGGGTCATAATAATGTCGGGGAGTAGAGTAGTCTGGTCTAACTCACTAGTCTCATAAGCTAGTATTCGTTGGTTCAAATCCAACCTCCCCCATTTGCCGGTATAACTCAGTTAGCAGAGTGTCAAATTTGTAATTTGAATGTCGTGGGTGCAAATCCTACTACCGGCTT
>JBILVZ010000020.1:0-21351 GCA_044370175.1 Methylococcaceae bacterium | reverse complement strand
TACTGGCTATTCCCAGAAAACATCTCAATATTTCTTCGTACCCTTGTTGATCTTCCTACCTTCACGCTTACCTTCCTATTCCGGAATGTATCGTGCGATATTCAAGTTGTATATTGTTGAGTTCTCAAGTAACTGCTTATGCGGTAACTTCTACCCAGACACAAGCAGTTTCTACGTCAACAGAAACCAACGTGGAGGTCGGCACAACAATTGAATCTTCAAGTGAGGTTTCTCAAGAGCAAAAACAGCGCTCAGGTGAGCCTAAAGTCAGACGAGAAGATGCTACAAAGCAGCGCATGCAGGGTAGTACAGAGTCACGTGAGAATCTCAATATACAACAAGTGCGAGAACGTCGTGGACAAGCAGCTTCTGCCAGTGCCACAGCCACAGAATGTGCTGCTATCAAGGGTAGGTTAGATGCTCATATTGCAGCCTTTACTAAGAACTATCAAAAACGAGAAGAAAAGTATAAACGTATATACGAAACACTACAGGGATTGATTAGTCGCTTGCAAGAGAAGGGAACTGCTGTAGATGAGTTGCTAGTAGCAGCAACAAAGTTGCAGAAAGAACGAATGGAACTGCTCGCCTCGCTTGACTCATATATTCTTACAGCTGAGCAAGTACGAGGGCTGTCATGTGATGCAAATTCAGGAGACAGAAGAGCTCGTTTTGCAGAGTTACGTACCGCACGAGACAGTTATGAAAAAGAGCTACGGGATGTTGTCAGTGTGATTAATACTCAAGTAAAACCTGCCCTTAAAAGTGTACAAACTACTGTCGAAGCCAACCAATAAGGAGATGCATGTCAAAAAAAATACTACTTCACTGTGCATTGGTATTAGTGTTTGCAGGTACCCTTTCTGGTTGTAGCTCACTGCGTGCTTCGCTGCAAAACAGAATTAACTCAACAGCCACACCATCAGAAACTTTGGAAGCTACTAATACACAAACTGCTGAAACGTATGAATCTGTACAAAAAGTACGCAGTGCTCCATCTGACAAAGATGCAGTTTCAGTTACTGCGGCTGAAGTAGAGGCAGCATTGCTAGAAGCTGACTCAGGGGGTTCTGCTGAGGTTCTTAACACCACCGATGTTGGGTTATAAGATACGCACATGGATCTAAACGGACCACTTATAAAGCGCATCAGTATACTATTGGTATTCTTAGTGGCTGATATTTGGCTGGGTATCAAGTGGATACGAATGCAGCGTGAGGAAGTTTTAGTTCCTGTTACTAATTTCTTATTACAAATTAATCCAAATTTACCACAAGTAGTATTGGGAGAGACACTAAGTAAAACAGTGCCAGAGGCAGTAGTACCTGCGGTTGTGATCACTGCAGATGCTGTGGCAGATTCGATCAATACTGCCCGCACTGAGCGAAAACTACACGAACTAGAAGTTCTGCCACTCCTGTCTCAAGGTGCACAAGAGGTTGTTACAGCAATTGTTGCTAATAACCTTTCATTTGAAGGAATCAATACAGCTCAAATTTTAACAACTTTTTTTCAGAAAAAAAAAGTTGACAATCTCTCGCTGTATCATGATGCTTTAATAGGACCACGCACTATGGTTCAGCTAGAAGAGTACTGGAACAGCGACTTTGAACATGGTGCAACAATTGCTGCACCAGAACTAGTAAGTTTAGGAGTAGCTACTGGCTCTGCATGGTCTGGTGATCAAGAGCAAGGTGTAGTAGTACTTATATATGCAAAACCACAAGCAAAGGTTCAGCAAGCAGCTGTTCCAAAAGTTACGCAAGAAAAAATTACTTTTCCAGAAATTTCAGATAGCTCAATCTTGGAGGCACTTAATGTGTATAGAGCAACGCATAAAGTACATGGGTTGTTGGAACACCCAAAACTCTGTGAGTATGCAGAAAAACGAGTTCAGGATTTAGTCGCTTACGGGGGGCTTGATAATCATGAAGGATTCAAGCGAGACTTTGCTGATCAAAATAATTTACCCCAAGCAATTAGAGACTACCCAGGTGGTGCAATTGGTGAAAATCTTGCGTATCAAAACTGTCGTAATATGCAGACTGGACAGGGTTTTATGGCAGAGACAGCTACAGCCTTGATTGAGTGGTGTTTTGACTCATCCACTAAAGGGCACCGCGAAGCTCAGTTAAACTCTCGATACAACAATGTCTGCGCACGACATGCGCAGGGCTATTTTGTAATTATCTTTGGTGAATAGTCTGTTCTAGCATATAATACCTGCTAGCAACGACACACATATGAGAGAAACTAAGAAATCAGTAACTTGTTTTTTACAGTGTGGTGATCAGTACTTATTTGTTCATCGTACTAAAAAGTTGCATGCTGTAGATGCTGATAGGCTCAATGGAATTGGTGGCAAATTAGAAAGTGGTGAAAATTATTTGGCAGCTGCATTGCGAGAAACCCAAGAAGAAACTGGATACGTTGTTGGGGAAGCTGACTGTCGTTTAGCAGGTGTTGTATCACTCTCAGGTGGCTATGCACAAGACTGGGTTATCTGCTTTTTTGTGATCACTGTCCCAACGACAGAAATCCCAATTGGAGTATCCAATGATGAAGGAGCGTTACTCTGGTTGCATAAAGATGCAGTACTAACAGCTCCCTATGAATTGGTTGATGATATCAATTATTTGTGGGAAAGAATTGCAAAAAATGAACCACCCTTTTTTGCACACAGTATAGTCAATGAGTCAGAAAAAATTGAATCAATTAGTATTTCTCAACTAAAAAAATAACGTATGACACCACAAGCGCAACTACCAGCAGATTTCGTAGAACGATTACAGAACCTATACGATTCAGTACGGGTTGCGGAAATTTGCAACGTACTTGAAGTAAGTAGACCAACCACATTTCGACCAAATACACTCAAAGCTAGGTATGCAGAAGTACAAGAACAGTTGCAAACAGCAGGTTTTGAAGTTGAACCAATTGAGTGGCTGCAGGCATTTGTTTTACGCAATAAAAGTCTGCGTGAGCTTGAAGAACAACCACTGTATCAATCAGGTAGTATCTATGTTCAGGGTTTATCAAGTATGATTCCACCCCTGATTTTGGATCCGCAGGAGAATGAAAGTATTGTAGACGTTGCTGCAGCACCGGGTAGCAAGACAACACAGATAGCAGCACTGATGAACAATACTGGCATGATCTTGGCCAACGATACAAGTACTGTTCGTCTATACAAGCTGCAAGCTAATCTTGAAAAGTTAGGAATTACCACCGTAAAAACTCAGCGAGGTTTAGGTGAGATGATTTGGCGCAGATTCCCAGAAGTATTTGATAGGGCACTGGTAGACGTTCCTTGCAGTATGGAGGGGAGATTCAACTTACAAAAACCGAAAACGCTTGAAAACTGGTCGGTAAAGAAGATCAAAGAACTTGCAAATCGGCAAAAAAATATGTTACGCTCTGCTATCACTGCGACCAAAGTTGGCGGGGTGATTGTGTATTCAACCTGCACCCTTAGCCCTGAAGAGAATGAAGGTGTTATAGACTGGATTCTACAAAAAGAGGACGGGAGAGTTGTGTTAGAAGCAGTGAAAATACCTGCTGAAGTAGTAAGTCCTGCAGTTACTGAGTGGAACGGCAAAACTTTTAATCCTCAAGTACAGCTCACTAAACGTATACTTCCCTCAGCTCTGTATGAAGGTTTTTTTGTGGCTCGTTTGCGTAAAACTGCTCCTTCCTTTTAATTGCGACCTTGCGCTATACATTTGATACTACTAGATAGTATACTGAAGTTGTATCTGTGTATAAAGTATAGGTGATTGTAGCTAGTAATTTATATTGAAAGGTATCTATGTCCGAAGAAATTTCCACCCCACAAGAGGTACGTCAGGGTTCAAAAACTAATCTGGTAATCGTTGGTGTACTTGTTTTGCTTTTGATTGGAGGCATTGGAGTGCTGGCTTTTAATCAGAAAAATACCGCGATGAACGCTGATACTATGTCAGCCCCAACGCCTCGTGCTACTGTTCCTGCTGGTTCACCTACAGATGAAGATGCAGGGCTCATTGATGCTGGAATGGCTGTCGATGGTAGTACCGGTGCAGCTGAAAAGATGCAAGTTGCTGCTCGAACTATTGAAGTTGAAGCAGGTGCGTTTTATTACAAACCCGCAAGTATAACTGTCAAAAAGGGTGAAAAAGTAACTGTTGTTATGAAAAGTAAAGATATGATGCACGATTTTGTCGTAGATGAACTCGGCATTCAAGCCCCAGTGGCAAAAGCAGGTGAAACTGTAACTTTTGATTTTACAGCAGATACAGTAGGTACCTTTGAGTACTATTGCTCAGTTGGACAACATCGTAAAAGCGGACAGGTTGGTACCCTGATTGTTACAGAATAACCGATATACTATCACTATGCATTTTTGGGGTAGGTTTCGCACGGTGTTACTGACAGTTGGTATTCTGCTGATTGTTGGTTTGGCAGCTGGCATACGTAGTATCAACTTAGACAAACTCGACACCATCCAAAATGACGAAGAAACTTGGGTGCTCAGTGGTATCTCACTCATCCAAAAAGGATACCCAGAATCTTGGACCGTTTTTTGGGAAACATATGGTGAATATCATTGGTCATATATCGGTGGTAAACAACGCGTCGTTGTTCATCCCTATCTGGATCATCCACCTTTATTTCAATTGCTGATGGGTGGCTGGGCGCACGTGACAGAGAATGCTTCACGAGCACCATTTGATTGGACAGTACTACGTATCCCGATGATTCTCGTTGGAATGCTAACAATTGTGGGGACTAGCCTGTGGGTCTACCACGCCTATTCCACTCAGTGGGCAATCTTTACCGCAGCTAGCTACATTGTGCTACCTACTCATATACTTGCCACAAGAATAATTGCAGCAGAACACATACTTGCCTTATTACTTGTAGTAGTTGTGGTAGCACTTGTAAAATTTTTAGAAAACGGAGTACAGAAGCGATATGCTGTGGGACTGCTTATGTTTGTTTGTTTGGTAGTTTTTATTGCACCACTTATCAAGCTCAGTGGAATCGTGATCCCGCTGGTTGCAGGGAGCATTCTTATAGCGCATAAGAAGTATAGGGCAACTCTGGCTGTGATTGGTTCAGCATTGGTAGGAGTCGGATTATATAGTGCATACGGCTGCTACTACGACTGTACTTTATTTTGGTCTATCTTGCAGCAACATGGCAGTAGGCCGCAAACATTTTGGTATTTTTTTACACTTTTTTCAAAACCAGATATCGGTTACTTTGAGCTGGAAGACCCATTTTTTATCGTCGGTTTAGTTGGTAGCTTATTTGCAGCAATCAGTGCCAGTACAGAAATTCCTGAAGGTAAAAAAATATTTTTACGTAGTGTTTGGTTGGCATGTATGGCAATTTTTCTGGTGCTTGCCCCAATCGAGTTGTATGGCTGGTATAAATACGTACTGTTCCCGCTAGCAGCGATTGGATTGGGGTATAGCTGGTTGCAGATATTTAGAGGTCAGTATTTGTGGTCTATTCTCATTATTCCTGCAATTTTAGTTAGTTTTGAAAATATTTTTATATTTGAGTCGCAGTTATCATTTTTGAGAAAAGCTATAATTTTTTTAGCGATAACTCCGCTCTTTCTGTGGCTTATAAAAAGTGAACTTGTAAAATACGCAATGTATAGATACTGGGCAGTAGGTCTGTTTGTGATCTCACTTACGCTGCAAGTACTCTGGGCAGTAGAAGTACTCCTAGCACTATAAATTTGGTAGAAGTTACTGCCAGTCGATTGGAGTTTTGTTGTGTTGTTCAAGATAAAAATTGCAGCGACTGAAGTGGCGATTGCCAAAAAATAAATGTGCAGAGTAGGGTGAAGGGTGTCCTGAAGTTAGAACCAAGTTTGTATCACGATCGATAATAGTTCCCTTTTCTTGAGCATATTTTCCCCACAATAAGTAAACAATATTCTGACGTTTTTTGTTGAGGGAGCGAAGTACTGCATCTGTAAATAATTCCCAGCCCTTCGCTTTATGCGAAGCAGGTTTGCTAGCTTGGACGGTTAGTACACTATTAAGCATAAGAACTCCCTGTTTTGCCCACCGAGATAAGTCACCATTTTGTTGTGGCACAATCGCTAGATCATCCTGAATTTCTTTATACATATTTTTGAGGGATGGTGGTAGTGCCATATCTGGGTTGACTGCAAATGACAAGCCATTAGCTTGGTTTTTGCCATGGTACGGATCCTGTCCTACAATGACAACCTTGACCTCTTCAAAGGGGCACATGGCAAAGGCGCGAAAGATTTGAGATGGCGGGGGATAAACTGTTTTAGTTGTGTATTCGTCACGTACAAATTCAGTGAGGGTTTTCCAATACTCTTTTTCAAACTCACCAGCAAGAGCTGCTTTCCAACTAGGTTCTATTTTTACTTCTGGCATAGTGCAGTTATACGCAATACTTAGGAATTCTGCAAGTATTTATAGACTTCAAGTAAAGTATGGCTAAAATTTTTCTGGCACAGTCACAAACTTTTGATGTAGTCTGACTCGGCTATAGAAAAGTAAGACCACCCCAAAAAAATAATGGGAGGCAAGCATACCTGACGTGAAAGTTACTGACTTTTCATGCAACCAAGGTAGGTGAGAAAAAAGGAGCATACTTGCGCAAATGCTATGCCACGGCAGATTTTTTTTACGCGCATACGCGAGAAGTGTTATGTAAACAATGGGGTAGGTGAGGACCATGTAATGTTGCCACACCACAGGGGAGATGAGGAGTGAAAGTAAAATTCCCAAACTCCAATCCTTGTGACTGTACGTGTAAAAACCTCCAACTAAAAAAAACACAAGTGTTGCCCCTAGATATACTTCTGCAATCCCTAAGCGAGCAAGTGTTGCTCGCAGTGATTGATTGTAGTAGCCAACATCCTGAATAAGAAGAGGCTCACCAATGTGTTTTTCTAGTCTGTTTTGGAGGTAGTATGTGTAATTATGACTACCCACTAATGGCAAAGTAAGCAGCATTGTTGCAAGTAATATGAGACTGACAAAAGTAAGATTGCGTAGGGGTTTTTTTAGTAGCGCTAGCAGAAGTAGTACGTAATGAGTTTTAAAGATAATGAGCAAACTCACCAGCAGAGCAAACAATTTAGTTTTTTGCGTCGTGAGCAAGTAGGTGATGGCTGCCATCAGTAGTAGGTTTGGCTGTCCAAGCAAAAAATTAAAACGTGTTTGGAAGAGTATGAGCAAGAGCGCATTTAAACATAAAGCGTAGATGAAAGGATCTCTTGTAAAGATATTTTTGGCGAGTAGCCATGCAGTCAGAGCGACACTGCCAACACTCATAAGGGTAAAAACTATTCTGGCAGTTGCTAGATCAACTAGGGTAAAAATAAAAAACGGCACGATCACCAGTGGTGGTCCAGCAGTTTGCATGTAGGCAAGTTGGTAAGGATTAGCACCTGCTAAGACATCTTGCGCAGTTTGATAATAAACATCAAAATCCCACAAAGGCACACTGCCGAGTAGGTACAGGTGGAGATTAGCTTTATAAAATAAGAAAAAATGTATACAGAGTAAGAGAGCGATGCACAGTGATCTCAGAGACATGGAGTCTATTGTACCTGATTATGTAGCTGCTGTTTTTCTAACTTTGGTAGTTTTTTGATCACAGCTTCTCGTTGACACGCACGAGAGCGATCAGGAAACTCCTCTAAATGCACAAGGGTAACAGGACCTCTACCCTGAGTATACTTTGCACCCATACCACTGTTGTGTGCAGTTATGCGTTTCGCAATGTTGTTGGTTGTGCCTGTGTAGAGTGTTGTGTCACTACATTTAACAATATAGAGAAACCAGCAGTCGGAGTTCGTAGCATCTTTTACTTTTTTCACGAGTGAGTTGAACCTCTTCTGAAAGTAGTTGCTTAAGCTATGCTACAATAGCTCAATGGATACCCACAGTCAACGGCCTCGTATTCTACAAATTTTGGCACACTTGCTTTTTTGGGGTTTCAACCTTCCTCTGGTACTTATTACTTTCAATTGGCTGATCATGTTTGGTTGGCAATGGTACCAAGAAGCCCAATTTACTAGTTGGAGGCAGCTCACTGACTTCATCCCTACAGACATTCTTGTCACTCTGGTTGTTTTTTTTGCAATGCCAACAGTTGCTTCTCTCGTGAGTATCTTTACGAAGTCATATCGCAGTCCCAGAAGATTACTGCAAGTATTATTTGGAGTTGAACTTCCAATCATGGCATTTACGCTCGGAAGACTTATTTTTCTCAAAACACTCACACCAGTAAATATACTTTTTTTAAGTACCGCCGTTGTGAGCATAGCGATCTACGTACTTTACGTATATAGAAAAGCTTTTAGAAACAAATACCTGTTGCTCGTACAACTATTTGTATATCAATCCGCCGTAGTGGTGGGAATCTATGCATCATTGCTGATGTTTTTCTTTCTTCCAATTGTGATCGCTTGGATTTTCGATGCGGTGCAGTCATTCTTTAGCTATGGACTACATGACACTATTACCTACTCTGGAAACATATGGCAAATTGTGATAGGTCTTATCACAATGCTGGCATTCTCACTCCTTTTCGTCTTGCTCATTGCCACCCCATTTATAGGACTATACCTGTATTGGCGAGCTGGAGTTAGAGTAACAAAAGTGCTGCAACATACGATTAAATCGTTTTTTCCAGTTCCAACTCGATTAGTGTTTAGTTTGCTCTATGGAGTTTTTGCTAGTGTATTAGCATACCAAGGAAGTCTAGTTTGGTTTTATGAAGCTATGGATACCTATCAAAATGCTAAAAGTTTCGAGGAGCGTGCCCAAGTAGCTGAAAGCATTTTAGAGAGAAAAAGTTTTGTTGAAAATAGGCTGATCGACACATATCTTGCTCAGTATCGGTACCTGACTGATGCAGAGATGACTGTACTGCAGCAAGCCTATGTTGATCAACTTGCGCTTGAAGAGCCAATAGCAGCGCGCCTACAAAACTGGTTTACAATCGCAGCGTTCCCCTTTGTCTTTAACGGTAGATTTGAGCAAGATGTAAAAAAAGCAGATGAGTACTATCAGGAAATTTTCGATGAGCCAATTCAGCTAGCTGAAAGTAAAAAGGTCAACAGAACCTTAGCTACCTCTTTTAACTTTTCATCAGATCAACTCAAATCAAGTGTCTTAGATAGAGAAGATCTTGATGTTCGGTTGGTTGAGCGAATTGTGACAGCAAAGCCAGATGCAACTAATCAATTTGCAACTGTCACGGTCCAAGAAGAATATGAAAATACTACCGACACTGAGCAAGAAGTGCTGTATATATTTTCATTACCACAAGACTCTGTGATGGTCGACTTACAGCTTGGAGCAGATCTAGAGTTACAACGTGAGCAGCTAGAAGTTGCTCATACCCCACAACCTACAACACCTCCTCCTGCTGCAGAGCCAGTTGCAGCAGTACAGCCCACACAAACACCCTCTCAAAAAGAGCAGGTTGATCAAGGTGAAGTGGCTGCAAAAGGTGCTGCAAATCAAACTTTCGAAAGCCAGTATGCACGAAGAATCGATCCTGCAATCTTAGAACAAGTTGGTCCAGTTCAGTATAAGCTACGGGTCTATCCCATTCCTGTACAAGAGCAGAACATGAACGCTTGGCAACGTGAAAGTCTCAGAGAGCCGGTACGGAATCAAAAAGTGCGGTATTCGTATGTGACAGCCTTAAATCAAAAAGGAGAAGCTGCACTACCAAAAATCACAGAAAAGCGCAATGTATTTAGTGATGCTCAGCCGATTGATTTTATAGATCAATCACAGCAAATTTCGGTTGTAAAAAGAGAGAGCTCTGTATGTGGCTCTCAAGCAGCTTATTTGCGTACGCAAAACCGTCTCACTGTATACATCCCTCATGCAGGTAATCCTTGGATTACGAGTCAACGTATCCCATTTAGTTGTGAGAACCAATTTGAAAATGCTGAGCTGATGCTCAAAAATAAGCGAATCGCGATCTTGGCAGATGCATCACACTCAATGGGGGTCGATGACTGGAAGTCCTATTTATACGCGCAGTTGCCGCTAGATACGCTTATCGATACCAATACTATTGATCTCTACTACTTCAATGATTTACTCAGTCAACCAATTTCTTTGCAACAACAAAGAAATAATCCAGAAATCTGGAATCAAGCGCCTTTTGGTAAAACTGATCGACTACACGCCTTACAGCAAGTGGAAGGTGCCTATGATTTAGTACTACTTTTTACTGATGGTAGTGAAGCTGATACTCCAGGTACTGATGATTTCACACCCAGTATCGCTCAACCAATTTATATAATCCATACAGAAGGTAAAATTCCCAAACTCCCTGATAGCCTAACCTACTATCTGCAGGCAAATGGATCGAGAGTTGTGGACTCTGGCTTTACTGCATTACAGAACTTTGCAGTCTATGAAGCAGTACGGAAAAATCTTCCAAATACCTTTATTCTTGTAGGAGAATCAGGGACTTGGGTCTCACTGTCACCTTCTCAGGAAACTGCTGTCTCTGATTTACTTGGTCAATCAAATGTCGCCAATGATACAGTCGCTAAACTCCTAGTGCACAGAAAAATTGAGGCAGAAATGCAAAACTCTGCTGCCAACTTACATCAGCTACCAGTGCTGGATGCGTTAAATGAAACAGCACGTAAAAGTGGTATTGTTACGCCTTTTTCGTCGTTTATTGTTTTGGTCACTGATGAGCAGAAAGAACAACTCAGACAAGCATCTCTAAGTGATGGCAGATATGTTGTGCCGTATGAAATAGGTGAAGAACAGCTGCTAGAGCCTACTGCAGGAGGTTTACTCGGGACAAGTGCTGTGCCAGAACCTCATGAATGGGTTTTGTTGCTGACAGGTGGTGCTCTCATACTTTACTTAGGACGTCAAAGAATAAGGACGTGTATTGCACACTATCATGCATACTATTTTTAGAGTTGGGGGTAGTTTATTACTTGCTCCACTCATAGTTTGGTGTTTTTATCCTGGTTTTGTAGAGTTGTATCAAACATATAGCAGCTTCTGGCTCTATGAAAACACTGTAGCAGCAGCGATAGTTGTGCTACTCTATGCCATTTTTAGTTGGAAGTTTGGACTAAACAAAAAGTCAGAAGATAAAGACTTCCCAGGATTGCTCATCAGCATGTTGCTACTGAGTGCGTGTATAGGATTGATTCTAAATAATTTCTTAGGTGGTTTTCAAATCATTTTACCAATCCTAACATATCTTGCTATCTATAGCTGGCTCGGTTTTTGGCTTACGCCTGTATTTTGGAAGCGCAGTATATTTATAGTTGTGCTCCTTATTTTGACGCTGCCAATCCTAGAGCGCTTGCAAAAATTTATTGGTTTTCCATTGCGACTACTAACTGCAAAAATAGTGAGTTTTCTATTGCAGCTTACAGGTGCTGGGACAATTTCTAACGCTACGGTTATCATGACTGAAAACTACGCAACAACTGTCGACTTGCCTTGCAGTGGGGTAAAAAGCATTTACTTTGGCGGAATTATTTTATTTGTTATTGGATTTCTGCAGGAACTTACGGTATCAATTAAATTGATTATTCTCTCAATCTTATTTTTCGCGCTCTTAGTGTTCTTTAATATTTGGCGAGTTTTTGGACTAGTCTATGTTTATGGTGTATTAAACCTGATAGAAATTGGTGACACCATTCATATATTCTTAGGTGTGTTTGGTTTCGTTGTGTCTTGTGTATTTCTTTGGTATGGCAGTGAGTATATAAAAAATACCAAAGATAGAAATGAAAAAAAATTCGCAGAAAATACACGTTTGCCAATGATCAGAGGGATATCTCGATGGTTTAATAGAAGCAACACAATACTTGTATGTGTTTCATTAGTACTCATTACTAGTTTACTCACAAAAACCACAAGCTTGAGTATAAGCAGTCAGGCAGAATTCACTCATGAGTCAGCTACTTTTGTTTTCCCTTCTGCTGTACTTTCGCAAATACCATTTAGTGAGAAGGAAGAGACACTCTTTTTACATACTGATGTTGCATTTGCAGGTAAATACTCACTACATTGGCAGAACAAAGATATAAGTTTATTGCTTGTCACCAGTAATTCAGCACGTTCCCATCATGATCCTGAACTTTGTTTACAAGGCCTAGGATACCGGCTTATCGGCCAAGAGACAATCACACTTGGTGATGATCACATACAGCAGATTACTATTCAAACTGCAAAACAACATGACTCAGTACAAGCAGATGTATATTATTGGTATGTAAATAAAGACAAAACAATAACCGATTATTCACAACGAGTATGGGAGCAGTTTCGCCAACCAAATCAAGAGTGGGTGCTGGTAGAGCTGGCTGTTCTTGACTCACAAAAGCTGACCCAAGAAGAGTTAACAAAACTTTTTATGGAACTCACTGCTGCAGTACGAACGCAGTTATTGCAATAACTGCATGCTTGTAGTTTCTTACTAGTAGTTATACTTTTTTATTCTTACGCGCAGCCTGATAGGCTTTGTTTGCCCATTCCACTATTGTACTGCTATCTTCTAATACATCTGGCGGAACCAACCAATACGACATGGTGATTGGCTTTTTGTGACCTGTATATACAAACGGATGACTGCCTGCAAGTTCATAGTCACTTAGGTTGTCTTCGGTAACTTTAAAGTACAGTTCATCATAGGCAATTAAGCCAAACATTACTGAATCTTTATAAATGCCATATCCACCAAACATGGCTCTAGATCTAACATTCTTTAGATCTGACAAAAGATCAGTAACGACATACTCTGCAAAAGCGTTTTTATTTGAAGGCATACTCAATACTCTGGCTTGTCAGCCAGTGCGGGGGTGGTGTAAATTACGCCGAACCCCAGCTGTCATATTATACTGAACTGATGGTATCATACCAAACATTAGAAAAGTAACATTTGCTTTACTCTTTGTGCTATACTTTATTGCATGGCAGAAAATCCCTTTTCCAAAATTTGGCAAAAATTTACTTTAGCTCGTAATGATAATGATCCATATAATCTTGTTGAGACTGACCAAAACGAAAAAAATTGGTACGAACTTCTACCAGCTACTACACAAACTGAGTTTGAGATTGCCATTTAACAAAAAGGAATTGAGATTGAAGAAGTGAAGGCATTTATTACACGCAACTTGGAACAAAGTCGTGTTGCTGTCATGCATTTAAAAGACACTACTGGGAAAATTGTTGCATTAGAAAAATTTCTTGAACCCATACTTCCAAAACGATGGATTGCTCTTGGGGTTATGCAAATTCTAGCTCTTACCATTTTAGCAGCCTGCAACACAGAAGCTGTCAGTACAAGTACAAGTGTGGATGCCAATCGAACCAATCCAACTGAACTGAGTAGCTCTGAAGAAAAAAACTGGGATAAGCCATACAGTTGGACACTTACCCCAAACCGAATGCTAGAAACACTGTCTACCAAAAATCTTGAACTACTTTCTGTAAAAATCACTACACAATCTGAAACATATAATGATACTGACGTGTATGAGGTTGCATACCAATTTGACACAAGCGGTAAATACACAATAGAAGGTTATAAAGACTCACATACTATCGCGTTTTTTCGGGATGGAGAAAAACTTGGACACTGCGTTATATACTTGGATACAGATGAAAATGGACAAGACATGTGGCGTATTTCTACAGCGCATGTGAATGACACTAATAGACTCCGCTTAACAATCGATGATGAAAAGATTGATGGAGTAACACAACAAGCTTTAAAAGTTGCTATCCCAAGTAACTAAGTATAGTATCGGCAAAATACCATACACTTCTGAATAGTATTCACCAGTTTTGTCATTTTAAACGTATTTCCTACACCGAACTACAAAATTAATGCGATTTATAGGCAAACTTTAGATAAAAAACAGGAGTCTATCCCAACTCGGGCGGGGGTGGTGCAAATTACGCCGAACCCCAGCTGTCGTATTATAATGACCTAATGAAATCGTACAAAGTATTTGAAGCGAAATTAAAATTTCTCAGTTAGATTGTAAATTGGAAAAACAGTCATTGAAACTAAACCAGCAGTAAGCAACCCTGTCAAAAATAGCGAAGTGATAGTGTAGACTATGGCTGGAATGAAATATCTATCTGTCAATTCCCCCATATACTACATACATAAATAAGGGACAATAGAAGTTGTCCATAAAAACAAGGGGGGTAATGATGAAACGGCGGACATATACAGCTAAGGAAAAGCTACAGGTTGTGTTGGAGAGTTTTCAGCGGGATACCACAATCGAGGCAGTCAGGCGTAAGTACGGACTGTCAAATTCAGTGGTACAGAGATGGAGGGCGGAGTTTTTGGAAAAAGCAGAAGCACTGTTTGCAGATAAACGAAGTCCTGGAGCACGAGGTGCAGCAGAGGGATATGAACCCGGGCAGTCACCTGAGGAATTGAAGAAAATCATTGGAGAGTACGCCACACAAGTGGAGATACTAAAAAAAGCTCACGGGTTGCTAGGAGCAAAGTAAGTGAGAAAAAGCTAGTTGCAGAGCAACTGCTTGTAGACAACCCGACATATACCAAAGCAGTCTTGTCACGCTCACTGTCATTCAGTTACGAGAGTTGGTACTATCACTCAAAACTTGAGAAACCAGATAAGGAGTTGTCTGATCAGATACTTGACCTGCATCAAGATATTGATGACACACTCGGTCATAAGAAGCTGGCACCACTGCTCAAAGTCAACAAAAAGAGGGTTCACAGAGTAATGAAGAAGTATGGGATAGTCGCCAGAAAGCGAAGCAAAAAGTATCACTACCATGGTAAATCCAGTGTTGCACAACCAAACATTGCCAATCAACCAGAAGTGAAAGAGTCATTTGACCAAGGCATAGTTTTTTCAGATATCTTTGAGTTTGCACTTCTTGATGGTTCCAAGCTGCGAGGGTGTTTTGCACTGCTCAAACAAACGAGGCAGATACTGTCGCTTTGTTTTGACTACAGCATGAGAGCAACACTGGTGCAGTCAACTATTACACAGATGAACCCGCAGGATGATCTGTACATCTGGCATACCGATCAAGGAAAACAATTTGGAGCACAGGCAACCATTGACTTGGTGATTGAAAAAGGCTTGCTCCCCAGCATGAGCAGAGCTGGGACTCCTACTGACAATCCCTTTGCAGAGCGGTTTGTTGGACAGTTCAAACATTCAGTGGTGAAAAAACAGAAGTATCCTGACCTCGGATCATTCCTTCATCAAGCAGAAAAGTGGATCAACTTTTACAACCAACTCAGACCACACGAAAGTCTTGCTCAGCTCAGTCCCAATCAGTTTGCTCAGAAATATGGCTGGAAAACCATCCCTTATATCTCTCAACTAACTATGCAGTAAATTGGGGAATTGACAAAGTATTCTTAACTTTATCGCGAATTATTTGTTTTTCTTGCTCTTTCATATTTTGACTTTATGGATACATATTAAAGCTGCTCAATACTCCTCACCCAAATCTCCCTCGACAATACCATCAATTTGAGATGAGAGCTTGTGGAACTTTTCGAGTGTTTTTGTGTCGTAAATAGCGTGGACTGCATTATCTTCGTACCAGAAATAGATAGAAACTTTTTTATCCTTGGTAGGATTCCAAAGAGCATAGTGACCACCACTTTTGGTAATCTGCTCACCATATGGTGATTGGTATGTCACTTTGTTGGTGTACGTTAGTTCATCGTCCTCAAGCACCAATTGTTTAAATTGCTTAAGCGTGAGCGATGAATGGATGGGATCTTTTGACAAGTGAATAAAGTACATAGTTCCTTTCTATTTAAACGGGCAATTCGAAGGGTCTCGACCACAAATTTTACACTTTCCGTTTTCGTCAAGTTCCTCAGTCAGTCCTTTTTAATATGGATCATTAAAGTCTGGTTCATTTGTTGCTCGTCTCCCAGCTGAGGTTGCTGGTCTATCTGGAACTTCACCACTTGCGCGAGCGTCTTCTCTCGCTTGGTGCCAGGTTTGACCCGCTTCTTTTCTTCCTACTCCCAATAACTTCATTAAGTCTTTAATGGTGAACTGACCAGCACATAAGCTAATGGCTACAATAAGCATCAACTCTGCAGGAATACTTAACAGTTTCAATCGTTCTAGGTGATTTGGGCCTGATTCTTTCATAATTTGAATAGCATTTTTGCAAGTATTTTCAAGGATTATAACTCGAGACATGTCTATGTGCAACTAACTTGCATTTAATCTCAAATATGGGATATAATACCAGATATGAAAGTCCAAACAGACTACTCAAGTCAGCTTCGAAAGATGGGGCTAAAAGTCACTCCTTTACGGTTAGCGTTGCTGGAGCACTTAATTGAGTCAGAACTTCCCATCGATGCTGCTGCTTGTGCTGAGTATCTCAAGGCTAAAAATATCACGTTTGATCAGGTCACTATTTACCGCAATTTAGAAACCTTTGTCAGTGATGGCATTGCCAAAAAAGTTGATCTGCAAGGCGGTAAGTACTACTACGAAAAAGCCTCGGATTGTTCTCACTTAATTTGTGATACGTGTGGGAAGGTCGAGCATATCCACATGGAAGAAAATCACGAAGCTGAGCACGCTGTGGTGGAGAAAACTGGGTTTAGAATTTCTCAGCACGTCAGTGATTTTTTCGGGACCTGTGAAGCATGTCAGTCCCCGCGCAATGCTTAGTTATGCTATAATGTTGCGCAACATAGGTGCAATATGCGAGAAACTACTCCGTTAAGAAAATTGATCTTACAGCTACTGTCAGAACATCACTTTCTCTCTGCTTATCAGATTCTGGATTTGTTAAAAGAACAAGGTGTTGTCGTGAATAAAACCAGCGTATACCGAGCTCTAGAAATTCTTATCCAACAGCAAAAGGTTTTCCGTCAGTTACATAACTCACAGTCAGTGGTCTATGAGCGATGCGATAATCACCATGACCACCTTATTTGTCTTCATTGTGGTGTCGTAAAAAATATCCCTTGCCACCAAACAACTCCTATCGTCACTGAGTTTACTGTTGAATTTCATGCGCTGAACTTCTATGGCTACTGCGACACATGTAGTCAAGTGCAAAAAGCAACATTGTTGCACAAATAAAGTTCGTAGGTTATCATTGCAACATTGTTGTGAATACAACCTATGACAGCCATTCCAATCATCCGATCAGCCACCACCGAAGATTTACCAGTGATAAAGCAGTTATTCTACGAACTCCATACCTACAATAGTAGCTTTGATGCAAACTTTGCACTTGATAAGCACTGGGAGAGTATTTTTGAGAACCATCTCTGTGAGCCATCTCTTTGCCAGCGTGTTTCAATTCTCGCTGAAGTGTCTGGTCAATCAGTCGGGCTCATGCTTCTCAAAGAGCATATTGAAGCACCCGCACTTCATCATTTCAACCGCTGGATAGAAGTCCAAGCCCTGTATGTTTCTCCCTCCCACAGACGCAGTGGTGTAGGAGATGCTTTACTTGCGTATGCAAGAAAATGGTCTCAAGAGTTAAAGCATGACTGGATGCAATTGTATGTTACAGAGAACAATCAAGTTGCCAAACAGTTTTATAGAAATAAAGGCTTTTTACCAACACAAGAAGTATGGAGAAAAAAACTATGAAAAAAATTCCAGTGACCGTGCTCTCAGGCTTTTTAGGAGCTGGCAAAACCACGCTTTTAAACCATTTGCTTTCTAACAGAGAAGGGCTAAAAGTTGCAGTTATCGTCAACGACATGAGTGAAATTAACATCGATGCTGAGCTCGTCAAAAATGGAACCGCACAGCTCTCACGAACAGAAGAAAAGTTGATCGAGATGACGAACGGATGTATTTGTTGCACACTCCGTGATGACTTGTTAGCTGAGATTAGTGCACTGGCTCGCGAAGGCAAGTTTGATTACCTTCTTATAGAGAGTTCAGGTATCTCTGAACCACTCCCCGTGGCTATGACCTTTAGTTTTGAGGATACATATGGTGAGTCCCTGTCTGAGGTAGCTCAGCTCGATACCATGGTAACGGTGATCGATGCAAAACATTTCCTCAATGACTACGCTTCAGAGGAAGAGCTTAGAGATCGTAAGCTTGGTGTGTCTGATCAAGATGAAAGGACTATCGTTGACTTACTAATTGACCAAATTGAGTTTGCTAATGTGATTGTAATTAATAAAGTTGACTTAGTGAGCAAGCGAGAGCTTGAACGACTTGAAGGTATTCTTCACCATTTGAATCCTGATGCAGTTCTCGTCAAAGCTGATCATGGTAAAGTACCACTCAAGAAACTGCTCAACACCAAATTATTTGATTTAGAAAAATCTTCCCGCTCTGCTGGCTGGTTAAAAGAGTTGATGGGAGTCCACACTCCAGAAACAGAAGAGTATGGCATCTCGAGCTTTGTGTACCGCGCAAGAAAACCATTTCACCCTGGGAGATTATTTGCGTTTCTTGAAAGTCCACTCATGCAAGGTGTGTTGCGATCAAAGGGTTGGCTGTGGTTAGCTACTCGACCGGAGTTTGTGGCCTCATGGTCCCAAGCTGGTAAAATCACGAGCATCTCTCCAGAAGCATACTGGTACAGCCAGTTTGATCAAACTGGAAAGCTCGTAATAGGAGCAAGAGAAAAGAAAGCTCTGGCTTCAGAATGGGACGAGCAGTTTGGCGAAAGAAAGCAAGAAATTGTTTTTATTGGCTGTGGGATGGATAAAGATGCTATTAAAGTTATTCTTGATGCATGTTTGTTATCTAGCTCTGAAGTATCTCAATCTGTTACTCAGTGGCAACAATTGCCAGATCCCTTTCCAAAATGGGGTAAGGCTGATTAAGCTATGAAACCAGAAATTAAATTACCATCAAGTCAAAAAATCTTCATGCTCACACTTTTAAGCAGTAGGAGCTGAAACATCCCGACAGTTATTAAGTTGCATCTTGAGGTTTTCCTGATCAATAGTTTTACCAATAAAAAGAATGGTGCTTTTTGTAATGGGTTGTTTTACCTCATGTGGCTCCATGGTGAAGTGAGAGCCTACTCGCTGGACTTGAACTACCTGTAGACCTTCGTCAGAGTTGTATCTTACCACTCCTTTAATGCGTACAATTTCAGTGGGAAGACTTCTCATTACAGCTTGAACTTTACCTAACTCTAGTGGATACACCGAGTCAAACCAATAAATATCATATGCTTCGTGGGTGTGGTGATGGTTCTGCTCACTTTTCGGTTCCAGTGATTGTGGTTCGGATTTGGTCATGAAGATTTCTGGTGGCAAAGCATCAGAAAACTGCAACACTCGAATGTCAGGTGTGAGTGCTTGGACCAATGACTGGACTTCAGCAACTTGCTCTGTTCCAGCCATCTCGCATTTATTTAAGAGTACTAGATCAGCATCAGCAATTTGAGAAGTAATAATGGCATGCTCTGTCCTCATTTTTTCAAAGTTAACAGCATCAATCACACACACAGTACTTTCCAAGTATGCTGTGTAGCTTATCGGTGGTGTCTGGAGGGCTTCGCGAACTGGATCAGGATCCGATAGCCCAGAAGCTTCAATCAAAATGTACTCAGTCTGGGGACTATGTTCCAGGATATAACTAATGACTCTTGGAATATCGCTCTTGGCAACGCAACACATACAGCCATTCGCTAACTCCATAATTTCTTCAGAGTGTTGTTTAACAAATTGGCTCTCCAACTTGGTATCCCCGAACTCATTGAGAATAACCGAAATTTTCAGATCAGAGTGCTTTTCAAGTAACCAGTTGATAAAAGTGGTTTTTCCACTTCCTAAGAAACCAGTGATTAACAAAATAGGAATCATAAAGACTTATGCCGTATAAACGATTATTTACCAAGTTTAAAGCAACTTTGTTGCATTTTCAATGGTTGAAGGCTGACGGTGCTAAGCAAACTTAAAGTTTGAACAAATCTGCAAGCGAGACTTTGAGGTGTTTTGCAATTCTTCCAATGTTGTCTAAAGAAACGTTCTGCTCACCACGTTCAACTGCTCCAATGTAAGTTCTGTGGATATTTGACTTGAACCCCAGCTCTTCCTGTGAAAGTCCGAGGTTCTTCCGTAATTCACGGACTCGTATTCCAAATTTCTTTCTTAATGTAGTGTCTGGGGGATTGTATTGGCGCATACATACAGACTAAATATCTGCAGTTGATAGCTCTACAGTTGATGACTAGCATTTACTGATTTGTCCCGATATAATGATGTCAATAAATAGCATGAAGAAAGGTGTCTATATGTCAGATAATAAGGAAAAAAAAGGTAATTGGTTCATGAGGCACAAAGTAATTACTGGAATCATCATCCTTGTAGTAATTATCGGTGTCGCCTCTTCAGGTGGAAGTTCTCAAAGCACTTCATCCATTTCAGGATCAGGAACCCCTACTACCCAGGAACAACAAGCTATAACCTATGAGAAAACGGATACGAAAGCCATGATCGAAGCCTTCGACAACAATCAATTAGCCGCTGAAAAGCAGTACAAAGATAAGTATGTTGAAATTACCGCTCAAATAAAGAATATCTCCGAAGATATTGTCGGCACTTCGTTCCTCTCTCTCGAACCAGTGAATGCTGGAGACTTCTACGTAGGAACCACCATCAAATGCTCCTTCAAGAATTCGGACGACCTACTAAGCGTGAAAAATGGTGAGAAAGTAACACTAAAAGGTAAAGTCAAAGAGCAAAGCTTGGGAATTATATCTATCGATGAATGCAAAATAGTTGAATAAGATTCACCAAACTTAAAAGACCTCCTCTGTCGGGGGTCTTTTTTGCCGTTCGACAAAGCATGCTTGACACGTGTTTGTTACTAGTTGACCTGCTCCCCATAAAATGCACAGTAACTGTAAAATAGCAGTACAGTGAAAGGTAGAAATATGGCAGGGATAGCACGGGAGGTGAAGGTAGAGATATTGGCGAAAGTGCGAGCTGGTGAGAAGGTGGTAGATTTGGCAGGAAAGTATGGGGTACGGGAGAAGACAATATACAACTGGTTGCAAGGTGAGGTCGGTGAGCGAGTCAGTTGGAAGGAACATAAGCGGGTACTCAAGGAGAACGAGGATTTGAAGAACATACTAGGGATACTCACACTGGAGCTTGAGAAGACAAAAAAAAAGAAGTCGAGAGATAATCAATAAAATTCTGGAGATTCACCCACAAACAAATAAGCAGTTGCTCTCCCAAGTATTTGGGGTATGCAGAAGATGGCTGTACCAGAAGATATCACTGCTGCAGCACAAAGACGCAGTACTCAAAGAACAGATACTTTCTGTTCTGAGTGAGTTTCCCAGCTATGGGTACAGAAGGATTTCAGTTGCACTCTGTATTGGC
>JBILVZ010000006.1:0-48182 GCA_044370175.1 Methylococcaceae bacterium | reverse complement strand
AACAGGCGAGGTGATCTGCCTTACGGAAGGCATTGATGACTCTGATGGGGAGTATTTCAATAGCCCACAGATGTCTGCCGATGGCTCGCTCTTTTTAGTCAACGGGCAAGTGTATGTTGGGGTGAACCCCCAGCTCAACGCTGTCTACTTGGTAGACGTAAATGGTGGCACAACAACCACTTTATTCACCAAGAGCGAGCTGAGTACCATGGGTTCCTATCGCCTCACGGCAGATGGCAAATTTGTGCAGTACATGAAGTTGAACTCCAGCATGAGGCAACTAGCTGAGCTGTGCACCTATGAAGTGGCTACCGCCACTCACTCGTGCATCACCAAACCTGCTGACATCTATGGTGGTTACGTCCATACAATTTCCCCAACAGGCCGGTACTCTGTGATCGCCTCTTGGGATCATAGCTGGATCGGTAGCACCGCTGATAATATCAACCCTGTCAACCAAGGCCGACCTGATGACCTCTTCATCTGGGACCGTGAAGGCGTGAATAACACCATTAGCGGAAAGGTGACCGGTGACGACGGTGTCACTGGGCTGGCCAATGTCACACTGACCAACGGCAGCCGAGAGAAGTATCTGACCGATGCCAGTGGTACCTACTCGATGCCGTATCTCAATGCGGGGCAAACGTATGAAGTCACGCCCACGCTGTTTGGCAAGACGTTTTACCCAGCGAAAAGGCTAGTGACGGTGCCGACAAGCGGGAGTGTCGACTTTAGTACAAAGAATCAAGTCACTGTAGTTAGCTCAGGCTTTGATCCTAAGGTGCATGGATGGGGATTCCGCAACACACTGTATGAAATTTCGTGGCAGAACTTCAAAGATACCTATGGTGTGGATAGAGTTGAGTATGGCAATGGTGTCCCCAAGTTAATGGCTGGAGCATACTACAGAGACTTGTTTACTCACATCAAGTTTTTAAGGAGTGTCACAGCAAGCTGCTATGGCATGGTAACGACAGCAGCTCTGAACTTCCGACAATCAATTCCCAATCCACCTGGGTTCACTGGTAATTTGTTTACCTTGCCAACGCCAGAAACATATGAGGAAGATGGTACAGTTTTCTGGGAAAGTATGCCACTTGCCAACTACATTGTGGCATATCAAGGGTACCAAACAGGTGATGAGCAAATTACTGAAGAAAAGGCAGGTAGACAACGAGAACTTTCAGAAAGCCTTGCCTTAATCAAACAAAGCATTGATGGGCAACTTCAAAACCCCTATGCATTAAACTTTCGGGGTGGCGATGAAAACAACAACAATACCTGTGTTGCTCACACTGTTTTGCCCCTTGCATACAGTGACCAAGGTAATACAACTGTGCTGTTTGTCTACGACCCAAACCACCCTGGAGAAACTCGCCAAGCAACCATGAATGCAACAACAGGCGATTGGGAATACTTTGAACCAATGTGGGGGCACTTGGGGAATGGCAAAACGTGTAGTGAAAGATTTCAAGTTAGACCTCATAGAGCCTATGCTGTTTCGCTCAGTTTCAACACACATAAGCCTATCCCGCCATGGCCACTAAATTTTGTGACTGCTGCAAATACTCAAGATAGCAGCATCCGTTTGCTATCTTTGAGTGAAGAAATCAGCGCTACCGTGCAAGGTAGTGAGGTTACTTCTCTTATTCCTCAGACCGTGCCTGGCCAGTTGCTTTCTCATCCCCAACGATACATTGTAGATGTAGGAGTGCCCATCTCGGTAGCACTTACTCACATGCAGTCTGGCAAATCAAGTGTTACATTTTTTGATCCAAACGCAGTGATTGTTATCAAGGGTGAAGCTGCGCAAGGAACTAGTGAATCACTTGATTTTGCGGCAAACACGGCAGAAATCACACTCCAGTCTGTTGCAAAGAGGGATGTAAGTATTGTAACAGGCAATGATTCGCGAGAGTTTCAGACTGACCTTTACGCCATCGATCTCACTGGTGGCCACAAAGCTCAGTTGGCAATCGGTGCTGAAGGTGCGATCAGCATCACAAGCACAATGAACCAGTCAGATCTTCAAGTTCACTTTTTGGAAGTTAGTGCCAGTAAGACTGCTGAATTCACCGTAACGTTACCTACTCAGCAAGCTACGGACACACACATCGTAAAACCTGTGTGGGAAACCAACAGTGCTATCGTGCAAGTTGATGAAGGCTCTAATGGCACCATTGATAAGGAGGTTGTTGTTAAACCAATTGAAGAAGTGGATACACAGCGCTTGTTCTTGCCGCTTGTTGTTCGCTAAAACCTAGTACGTAAGTTGTTTATAGACTAAAGCCTATTTCTCCGGAAGTAGGCTTTTTTATTGAAGTGGAAGGGCATATGGAGTGGGAGCAAACATATAGGATATATAAATTTCAATAACTAAATATAGTATTGGGGCGATGAGAAGGATACTTTTTTTCTTTTTAGTGCTTGCCCAAATAATAGTGCCAGTAAAAAAAGTAATAAACAAAGCTGTATAAAATATAACTGTCAACAGATCTGGTTTAACAAAAACGTGACGTACAATAGAAGATATTCCAACTACCAGAGCTATGAAATAAAAAAGACCTATTGATACAAGAAATTTTATGACTGTACCCACCCATTGATTTTTGTTTTTCATAATAACTCTTATAAAAGTTTACTATTAATTAACGCAAATAAAAACATATTAATGAGAATGAACAGTCCCAACTCAATAAAAATATATGACCAGTAAATTTTAATATTCTTCATACATTTATGGTACCACAAGTGATAGCTGCGTGTCAGTTCCTCAATCCATACACTCTTGCACATCTTTGGTAATACTTCATCACAATCTACTCCCCCACCACCCCCGGTGGTGGCACCACACTTGGCGCTGACACGAGCGCCACTCCACCCATCCAGTCCATGATCATCTTAGCTACGGGTGCCGCATCACGACTTCCTTCTCGATATGGATTTGCCTCATCACTTTCTACCAATACCGTAATTGTGATAAATTCAGGAAAATTGTTCTTTTCCAATTGGCGCAGCCAGGTGCCATAGTCAGCATAATCTGGTAGGTGGGTATCAGCTGGCTTACGTACGGGAGCTGCTACTGTAGCCGACTGAGAAGCAGTCGGACTGTTCAACACAGCTTCTGTACTAACGGTCATCGTAAACCAACCATGAGTTTTCTTTTTATTGAGCGCAGTATTGACACCAAACTCAGCGGTACCCGTCTTGCAGGCCACTGCTCCCAGGCCGAGCTGTTGATATGCCGTAGGAGCAGTCTCCTCTGTAGCAAACTCGCTGTTCCATGGGAAAAATGGGAATGCTGTCCCACCAGTACTACAAGCAGCAATCATTCCACCAAGTACCGTTTCTAGATGTTCCTCGGCCACCCCCAGACTGCGACACTGTTTGGCATCCATCGCTAGCAACGACGGCTGACAGAGTACTCCATGATTGGCTATAGCCTGGGACATCTGTGAAACTTGCAGTGGGGTTACTAGCAAGTCTCCCTGTCCAATCCCAAAGTGATAACTATTCCCCAAGTACCACTTTTCGCCTTGCTGTTCCTCTTTCCAAGCTGGCGTAGGTACAAAACCGGCTGCCTCCCCCGATAGTTCTAGTCCAGTTTTACTCCCATATCCAAAAAGTCTGGCAAACTCAGCCAGTTTTTCAGGCCCCATCCACTCAGCTGCTTTATAAAAGTAAATATCATTACTACGGGCAAGTGCACGTTGCAGAGAAATACTACCCTCTGTTCTGCCATACTGTGAAAAATACCAGTTGGCGTATGAGTACTCACCCACCTGCAAGGTCCCTGCATCTTCAACTGTTGTACTAGCGTCAAACTTGCCTGACTCTAAACCACCCAAAGCCGTTATTAGTTTGAATACTGATCCAGGTGGATATGCTCCTGCAATTGCTCGATTAAAAAATAGTTGCTGCGGACTGCTAAAAAACTCGCGTACCTTCTCCCGACGCTCTTGTTCCTTAAGCGGATCACTTTCTCGTCGGCTCATGAGATTGGGGTCAAAACTCGGCGTACTGATGAGTGCCAAAACCGCTCCAGTTTGGGCATCTTGCAGCACCACAGCACCCGTTTTCTCCCCCATCGCCTGCTGTGCGATCATCATCAAAAATGGATCTAGTGTCGTAGTCAATGAACTACCTGGCCGTCCTAGTTCAGTGCGCAACAAGCGGTTCTTTTTTCCTAATGCAGTTACTTCATATATTTGCCTACTACTCAGACCCATGAGCAGCTCTTCGTATGCCCGCTCCAAGCCAAACTTTCCGATTACTTCATTGGCTTTACGGGTGGGATTTGCCGTAATGTCATCAGCAGTCACAGGGCCGGTATATCCCAAGATGTGTGCTGCTGCCGAACCAAGCGGATACCAGCGTCTTGCGGCAATGGCTACTTGGGCAGCATCAGTTGCCAAGAGTGGGAGTGCTGCCTCACGGGTAATGGGTACAACTTCACCATATAGTTTGTCGGGGTACTTGCGTTGGAAATAGGTAGCTTCATTAAAAACCAGCTGATTTCCATAGCGGTCTACTAACGTCCCTCGCTCCTTGGGTAGCGTAACGGTAAAAAAACGATTGGCATCTACCATCCCAACATACTGATCACCTGCCACAACTTGCAGATGAAATAATCGTACCAGCATGATTGCACCACTCATCAAAGCAAAACCAATGAGTAGAAATATGCGAAGTTGAATAGTACGCTGCAACAACATTTATTTAATCCGACCTACCAGAAGAGATCCAGTCAATCATTGAGTGACGCACTCTTCTTGGCAGAAATACTCTACTTATACCAATTGCTAAGATCGTAAGAAGCACTGTGTAGATGACTGTTTTATAGTTAAAAGTCATCTCTGAGAAACTTGCGAGTACAACAGCTAGCACCATGCTCACTAGCATGCTTGCGTTCTGGTGTGCAAAATTACGTTTTAAAGCTTCTTTGAAGACTAGCCACCCCACTCCCAAAAGCAAGATCACAAGGCTCCAAGAAACTGAAAGAAAACTACTCATGATTAGACTACTTGCGAGTAGCAAAAACACTTGACTACCACTACTAACACGATCTGCCGCTGTGAGTATAAACAAAGTTGAAATCAGAGGAATCGCTATACTAATTTCAAGCGAAAATAGCAAAGCAAAGAGCAGAATCTTTAGAGTGTTTTGTAAAATCTTGATCAGCATAGTTATCTAATTTCCACTAGTGGCACCGTATAAAATGACTGCAGTTGATCAATGAGTGCTGTCTGCATAGGCGCTGTACCGGGTGCAGATACAGACGCGACTACACCGATAAACTGGCCTGGTGGAATCCCTTGCTGCCCCACAGTAGTCAACCGCTCTCCAGTAGTAATACTCACCTGCACAGGAATTTGCGTGAGCAGCGTACGAGTCCCATTTCCCACCAGTAGCCCCTGCGCTCCAGATGCTGTCTGGACCAACACTGGCTCGGCATCACGGCTAGAAAAAAGTGCCACCTGCGACTGCGTGCGACTAACACTAACAATCCTGCCCACTAGCACGTCAGAAATATAGACTATGTTTCCCACCTCCACACCGTCATCACTACCCATTGCTACCGCCGTCAAGGCATATGATAAAACAGGTGCAGTTAATCGTTTTTTTTCTTTTTGGGCAGATGCACTGGCAATCAAAGCTCTGAGCGCTTCATTTTCTTGCTGGACACGTTCTAGTTCACTTAATTTTGCCAGAGACATGGCATATGACCGCTTGAGCTTCTGAAGTTCTACTGCAGTTGCATGTTTTTGCTCAGCAACAAAAAAAGGTAGCTCAAGTAGCTGAGCAGTACGAATACCAAAGTACTCTACCGGTTGTAGGAGTCCCACAATTCTTTCCTGGAGATGCCCTAGCCAACCGACACGCTCAATGAGTAGTGTACAGAGCACTAGTACCAGCAAAACACCCGATTGCTTTTTGATCATAGTTACCTCACTTGTGCAAGGCCACGTAGTACAACTGTCTCTGGTTCGTTTGGCACACAGACTTCTGCAGATAACTGATCTTGCAGATATCCTGCTAACCCTTGTAGGGCTGCCCCACCACCCACAATAAATATACCCTGATCCAAACAACTGGTCACTACCTCGGCAGGAGCTTGACTAAAGACTAACTGCACAGCTTTGACAATTTCTTGAGCAAATTTGGTGCAAACTGGACTAATTTCTTCACTAGAAACAACCATAGTTTTTCCCAACTGTGTCAACGCACTTTTTCCCCGTATGGAAAGTTTATGTTGCTTGACCTTGCCGTTGCTGCTAACTACTCCCAGCTCTTTTTTTACTTGCTCAGCAGTATGCCAGCTGACGGCCGCTTCGTGTTTGCGCATAATCGCTTCTTGTATCAGTTCAGTGCACTGTACTCCACCCCAGCGCAGGCGTTTGACTGCCACAACTTCATGACCTGTGATAATTGCTACTTCACTGACTTGACCACCTATATCAATAATACAAAAACTTTTTCCACCACTGTCCACAAGCTGTAAAAATGCTGCCGCCGATACTGTCTGATCTAGCAGCTGCAAACGCCTTAATCCCACACGCCTCAATGACTGTTTTACGATTCTTTTTTCCTGTGGTGTTACACTCGAAAGATGGGCAAATGTGCCGCGCACCCCCAATAATTTATCCCAAAGCGAGAGCGGAGTTGAAAAACTCTTAGTAACTGCCTGTAACAATTGTTGGTACGCCCGTTCATCTGCTATCACCCCAAACTGTACGGGGAAAATTACTCTGATTTGGGCAGTTGTTTTACCAAGTAATCGATATGCCTTCGTGCCGACTGCCAAAACAGCGTCGCTTGTGCGATGGATAGCGATGCAACTTGGCTCCTGCCAAACCACTACACCACCGTGCATAACTCGCACCATGGTCGAACCAATATCAAAATAATAGATAGACATGCCTATATAGTAGCGTTATGAGAGTGAGTTGAGTAGTGCAACTGCCGATTTCCACTTGCCTGCATTCATCAGCTGTTCAGCAGAATCAATTTTAGAGAGTGCCTCTGCCATATTGGCATAAAACTCACGCAAACTTTTTAGACGTTCCCGAGCCATCTCTTCTTTAAGTTCTAGTGCTTTCTCCAACATAATTTCTTCTAGATCAGGAATAAGTTTTTCAAGATAGACAACGATTTTTTCTTGTTTTTCTAGTTCACTGGCACCCGGTGATGCAATCATCTTTTGCAGTTCAATTTGCTCTTCTTTAGTAGTAAGTAGTTTGACATCATACTCCAAAAAATCTTCCCAGATGACTTGTTGCAGCTCATCCAAAAATGTCTCGCGCTGCTCAGGTGTGCCATCTTTGACTCCAAGCATGGTAAAGATATTTTGATCTTCAAGCTCTTCAGATTCACCAGGTGCCGTAGCTTTTACACTTGAAGTTGCACTGCTTGCAGCAGCTGGCATCGTTTCTCGTGCGGGCAAATCTGGAGATTGAATAATTGGATCTGGAGTAGCAGTTGAGGTTGGGACGGTATCACCTGCCACAGATTGTGACGGTGCACTAGGAGCATTGGTAGATACCGGATTTGGTGGCATGTACGCATCAACATATGATGCAGACATAACACTAGGTGACGTAGTAGAATGGGCAGTACTATTATCCATAATTTTAGAATACCATACTATGGCTAGTAAATTAATACATAAGTTGTTATCTATTACTATACTGCGAAAATTGCTACATGAAAACCTTTAAACCCGATCTTCTGCAGACAGCCATTGCTGGTACCTTTAACGCACTACTCCTGACGGTACCCTTGTTTTTTACGTTTACAACAGAAGAATTGTTTGAGTTTAATAAAATGGTGCTGACATACTTGTATGGCTTGGTGATTGTGACACTCTGGGCGGTGAGAATGATCCTGTATCGTCAATATATCTTTAAACAAACCAAACTTGATATTCCCATCCTGCTTTTTGTCTTATCCCAGCTGCTCTCAACGCTCTTTTCCATTCATCCGTATACTTCGCTGTTGGGTTACTATACTCGCTTTCACGGTGGCCTGCTTTCCACACTGACCTATGTCGCACTCTACTATGCATTTGTCAGCAATATTGATAACAAACAGCTCAAAAGTTTCTTCACTACAAGTTTTGTTGCAGCAGGCCTAGTAGCCATATATGCGATCTTTGAACACTTTGGGCACTCTTTTAGTTGCTATATGGTATCTGGGGGCACTTCATTTGGCGTAGATTGTTGGGTACAAGATGTTAAGAGTCGGGTTTTTGCTACTTTTGGGCAACCCAACTGGCTTGCGGCCTACATGATCACGCTTCTGCCGCTCGCACTCTACTCTACACAGCAAGCCAACAAGTGGTGGCAGAAGTATCTTTGGATACTTCTGACAACCCTGCTTTTTATCACTGTCTTATATACTCGTTCTCGATCAGGCATACTTGGTATGGGAGTGGGATTAGGCATTTATGGATTGCTCTGTCTATATATTTGGAAGAAGCAGCAAATACTCCAACCTCGGCTTATCTTAAACAAAAATTGGGCAGTAGTGAGTTGTGTGGTGATTTGTGGACTACTATTTGTTTTTATAGATCATCCATTTTCACGCAATCTACACTCCTACTTCAGTACTCCTGCAAGTCCAGCCACTGTTGTTACACCAGATGAAGTCGCTCCTGCCAATCGTTTAGAAATTGGTGGTTCTGATTCTGGCGAAATTAGAAAGATTGTCTGGCAAGGTGCACTTGAAGTTTGGAAACGCTATCCACTGTTAGGGTCTGGTGTTGAGACTTTTGCCTATAGTTACTATCAAGACCGCCCCGTTGCTCACAATGGTGTTACAGAATGGGATTTTTTATACAACAAAGCTCACAATGAGTTTTTGAATTTCCTTGCTACAACAGGATTATTCGGCTTAATCAGTTACTGTGTTCTTTTGGGCAGTTTTTGTATTTTGACGCTCCAGCGGTTCTATGCAGCAGTTCAGCTAGAAAAGTATGAGCGTGCAGTTCTGTATAGCAGTTTATTGGCAGGTGTGGCTGCGCTTTCAGTTTCTAACTTTTTTGGCTTTTCAACTGTTATGGTCACGGTCTTGCTGTTCCTATTTTTTGCGATTTCAGAGATTTTTGCTGTCAGTATTCAAAAGCCACTGCCCGATAAAGTTATACTCACCAACTGGCAGTATACCCTTTTGATATTGGTAGGCATTAGCAGCTTAATCGGCCTCTATAAACTCTATAGTTATCATAGTGCTGATGTTGCGTATACAAGGGCTAAGGCTTTTTTTGCCCAAGGAGATGTTGCTGCAGGGCTCAATGAAATCTCTGCTGCCATTGGCAAGACACCCCAAGAAGCACTTTTCTATGACACTCTTGCAGATCAGTACAGTACCTATGCGCTCTACTTTGCCAATGCAGGACTTGCCACACAAGCTGCTGAGCTCACAGAACGCGCCAACATTACCAGTCAGGCCACACTGGACCTCAATGACCGTCAGATTAATTACTATAAAACTAGAGCCCGCATATTGATCAACCTTTCACAACTCAAACCTCAGTTGATTACGCAAGCAGAAGAAACTTTGCTACACGCACAAAAACTGGCCCCAACAGACCCTAAATTGGTGTATAATCTGGGACTTGTTATGTTATGGCAGGACAAGGCAGATGCGGGGGTTGCCTATCTAGAAAAAGCAACTGCACTAAAACCTGATTATGAGTTGCCCCGTGTTCAGCTTGCCAAAACGTACGAAACGCTGGGTGAGCGAGAAAAAGCCCTTGAACAGTGGCAGTACATCAGCACAAAGCTAAATCCAAATAGTGTAGAAGCCCGAGAGAAAATCGCCTCACTTTCAGCACAAAAAAGGGAGTAACTGTGTTGCAATAGTGTCAGAAGATGAGTTGTCTATGAAAATTATTACCGTACCACACCCTACGCTGCGCAGTGTTGCATCGGCGGTGACTTTGGTAGATAAAAAGTTATTAGAGTTCTTGCAAGATTTGGAAGAAACGCTGCTGGATACACACAATCCCAAAGGGGTTGGTTTGGCTGCGCCCCAGGTGGATCGGCTCAAACGGGTCTTTGCTCTCAATCTAGCAGAAGACAATCGTGAGCTGCGGTCAGTCATTAACCCCAGCATCATTGAACATAGTACCGAGGTACGTTTTGGGCCAGAAAAAGAAGACCCCTATCTGGAAGGTTGTCTTTCGATCCCTGGTATATACGGACCTGTTCCCCGCTGGCAGTGGGTCGATCTCCAATTTGAGGTCATCAAAGACAATCAGTTGGTCAGAAAGGTGGAGCGTTTTGAAGATTACGGAGCGCGGGTAGTCCAACATGAGCTTGACCATCTTGATGGAGTACTTTTTATTGATTACTCGATCAAATATGACTTACCTCTCTATAAAGAGAAACGGGGTAGCAAAAAAATGGAAGAAATCGATAAGTCGGTTTTACAGTATATTTAAGTACGTTCAAACACCTATCATTTATGAAGTACACCGTAGTAATTGCAGGCTCCACCCACCACACTTGTATCTGTGCTGAAGCGCTTGTACGGTCGCAGATCTTTACAATCACTGGAGTTCTCACTCCACCACCCAAACCAATTGGACGCAAACAAATCCTCACTGCCAATCCACTCCAGCAGTTTGCCGACACACAGAGCATTCCAATCTTTCCTGTTGGCAAACGTATTGATCAAGCGGTACGACACGAGCTTGAGTCGGTGCTCAAGAGTGCTGCAGGAGGAGTTCGACCTGATTTTTTGCTCGTGGTAGACTTTGGCTACATCGTACCCAACTGGCTCCTTGAGTTACCAAAGATTGCTCCTATTAATATTCACCCCTCTCTTCTGCCCCGTTGGCGAGGCAGCTCACCTGGTCAATTTGTACTGTTGTATGGTGAAAAAGAGTCTGCAGTCAGTGTGATAGTAATGAATGACCTGCTTGACCAAGGGCCAATCATTACGCAACTGCCACTTGCCGTTGCAGAAGACTGGACACAGACTGAGTATTATCAGCACAGTTTTCAATTGGTTGGAGAAAAATTGCCAGCTATTTTAGAAGCAGTGGCAGAACAAAAAATTCTCCCCCAACCTCAGCCACTGGACACGCCAACTGCAATTGCTGGAAGATTTACTAAAGAAGATGGTTTTGTGCCTTGGCCACTCATTCAAGCAGCGATGACAGGAGAATCCTGGGACGAAACGCTCAGCGTAGGTACTACTTTGCCACTCTCGCCAATTCTGACTGAAGCACTTCGCTACCACCGATCTCCTACCCGCCTAGTTTTCCATGCCTCTCATGCACTCTCGCCTTGGCCAGGACTTTGGACTGTTGTACCAACCGCCAGAGGAGAAAAACGAATGAAAGTTTTGAAAGCAGAATTAAGTCCTACTAATCCAGCACAACTAGAGCTTGTCCAAGTTCAACTTGAGGGCAAATCCCCAGCACTTTGGAATGAAGCTAAACAATCAATTATTTCGTTGGAAAAAGTTTAAAAGCTCTGCTTATTTAGCTTTTTTGAAGTGTGTAGTGACACCAGTTTTCTTGAGCATCTTGATAACGCGAGCAGGAACTTTCATACGCTGCTTCACACCATCAATTAAGACAGTGACCGTGTGTAAGTTGTACTTGTAGGTACGCTTCGAACGATTCTTGGCGTGAGAAACCTTATTACCGGTGCTTGCTTTTACTGGATACTTAAATGCGTATGACATAACTGCTGGATTATATCACGCGTTTTTAGAGAAACCAAGTAGTGTATAGTTTGGTATAATAAAAACATGGGACTGATTAGTTTATTATTTTCATCACCGGTTGTCTTTGCGCTCGTTGCTGTCATTATCATTGCGGCGATTGCTATACATGAGTTCGCACACGCCTGGATGGCCGATCACTTTGGCGATCCTACTCCTCGCTATCAAGGCAGAGTCACCCTCAATCCTCTTGCCCACCTCGATCCATTTGGTACCGTTTTGCTTTTCTTGGTTGGCTTTGGTTGGGGAAGACCAGTTGAGTTTGATCCACACAACTTAAAGGATCCTGTCAGAGATGCTGCGATTATTGCATTGGCTGGACCTGTTTCAAACCTGGCACTAGCACTACTTCTGACACTCACTATCCCAACTCTAGCTGGCTTTTTGGGGATACCAGCCGGGATCGCAGGCTTAGTACTCAACCTCGCCATCTCGTATAACGTCATGCTTGCCATCTTCAATCTTGTCCCAGTTTATCCACTCGACGGAAGCAAGATTTTATTTGCACTCCTTCCGCGCCAAATGGCTCTGGAGTATGACGTTCTTATGAATCGTTTTGGTAGTTTTATCTTAATTGCCCTCATCTTGCCACTCGTCAATGGTTCATCAGCCGTTTCCCTCCTCATTTCACCTGTTATTGGAGTAGTTACCTCACTCTACATGGGTCTGGCCAGCAGTATCTGGAATCTATGAACTCGGTTCAGATTAGGTCGCTCAACTTGGGTGAACTGCAAACAAACTGCTATATTGTATGGTCAGAGCAAAGTAGTACAGCACTGGTGATCGACCCAGCAGATAGCGCTGATACCATTAGCCAATTCTTATTGGAGCAAAACGTCCAACTTACCGCAATTTTGCTAACACACGGACACTTCGATCACTGTCTTGGGCTCTTGGAGCTCTCGCTTAATTTTGAGGTGCCCAGCTACCTACATGAGCAAGATATTTTTCTTATCAAAAATGCACAAACTAGTGCGCAACACTGGCTCAAACATAGTGTTGACCCAGTTCCCTTGCCCAGCCACCACCTACAAGACAACTCAGTACTACAGTGTGGCGATTTTTCGCTCACAGTACTCCATACCCCAGGACATACGCCGGGAAGTGTTTGTTTGAGACTTACCTCAGAGGCAACACTTTTTGTTGATGGCAACCAAATCATCTCAAACTCGGGAGTTGTTTTTACTGGCGATACACTTTTCAAAGAAAGTTACCCTGAAACTAACCACAAGTATTCGAATATTTTAGATTTAAGAGACTCATGGGAGAAACTTAAGAAACTAGACCCAACAACTACCATCCTGCCTGGCCATGGAGAGCCAGCAACGCTAGAACAAGCCTTGCTTTTTGCGACCACCTAAGAGCTACTGGTACTATGTAGTTGCGCAAGTATTTTGCCAATATCAGCAGTTGTCGTTTGCTCGATATGATTGGAAAGTGTGCCTAGTACCGGATAGTATACTGCTGCTACCAGCTCACTTGCTTCACTACCTGCATGACTCACCGGTACTCTCATTGTTTCTAGACCTTTTAGGACTTCGTATGTCACGCGTAAAATGGCGGCAATTTGCTTGAGCGCTTGCATTTCAGGAGTACTAAGAGCTTTGCTGGTAATATACTCATCTAGAGGGTCATACTCTCGCGAGGTACGTGATCGCTGTTGCAGTCGTATTGAGTCGTATTGTAGTAACACATGTGCCAAGGTCAAGTCATGGAGTGGTGCTATGGCACCATTTGGAGCCGTTGTTGCCAAACAGTGTGCTAAAACTTCTGCACGTTCTGTGCTATCTTGCGTTCTGATGAGCGCAACGAGAGCGTCAATGATTACTCTTTGTGTCGCTAAAACTCCCTGAGATTGCTGTTCTAATAATCGGTGAGATATTGATTGCTCTTTTGGCATATATTTTTGCAGCGTATAGTATACCATTATTGAAAGCTGCACCAGGATATACAACCTAGATCTACCTAGAAATACGTATAATCTCGCGTATAATGGAGGGCGCTACCAGGAGAAACTGTATGAAAATTTTGATTGTATATGCCACCTACTCAAATAGCACTTTTACAGCTGCACATCTTGCTGAGCAAGAGCTCAAGGATGCCAACTTTGAACCACAAGTGATCTTAGCGCGTGAGGTTCAACCTGAACACATACAAAACGCTGATCTAGTGATCATAGCTTCTCCCAGTTGGGATTATCATGGCAACCAAGGCCAGCCTCACGAGGATTATTTACTATTTAGAAAAGCGATGGAGGGCAAAACATTCCCGGGGAAAAAGTTTGCCGTACTTGGCCTTGGCGATAGCACGTACACCTACTTTTGTGGTGCAGTTGCACACCTGGAAGAGATGATTGCTCAGTTGCAAGGAAAGCTGCTCGTCGACTCACTTAAAATTGATCAATTTTATATGTACGAACCTGAAAGTACTCAGAAAATCAAAGAGTGGACACGCCGAGTGGCTAAACAAATCCAGTAATCATCTCCTCAAATCTCTTTTCATTCTGGTGTATACTTACCTCTATGGCAATTCCCGCTGCGCAATTTTTATGGAAAATCGGTGCTCCTGCAGGCTTAGGCGTGATGACCACGGGGCTGACAGTAAGCAAGCTCGCCACTCGATCTGGCTACCATATTTACGACTATACCGAATATCCCTCTCTCATCAAAGGTGGACACAATACCTACGAAGTAAACATCTGCAAAGAACCTGTCAGTATGGTTAAACAGGTTGTGGACTGTTTAGTGTGTTTTGATGAACAAACCTACACTTTACACCAAACACGCCTGACTTCCAGCAGTACCGTTGTATTTGATCCGCATACATTTGAACCTGAAACTGTCGCACAAAAAATTGCGGTACCAATGCAAGAACTGCTTAATGAGCTACACGCCGAAAAAGTGATGGTTAACATGATCGGGCTTGGTGCAAGTTATGCACTTCTTGGCGGAGATTTTACCCTTCTCACCGAACTAATCGTCCAGCAATTTAAGCGCAAAGGTGATGCGGTGGTCACCCTCAATACCAAGTGTGCTCAGGCTGGCTACGAGCATGTCACTAAAACGTATCCCACTGCTATCCGCTCTGTTGTAACTCCCGAGCCAGACCCCGAAGCACGCACTGTTTTAGCTGGCAATGATGCCTTTGCACTTGGTGCGGTCGCCGCTGACTGCCGGTTTTATGCTGCGTACCCAATGTCCCCATCTTCGTCAGTGCTAGAGTTTTTGGCAGAGTGGCAAAAAAAGACAGGTATGGTTGTTCGCCATGCAGAAGATGAGATTGGCGTGATCAATGAAGCACTGGGTGCTTCGTTTGCTGGAGTGCGCGCTGCAGTTGGCAGTTCTGGCGGTGGCTTTGCCCTGATGGTGGAAACTATTTCCTATGCAGGTGTAGCTGAGCTGCCACTGGTAATTTTTCTCGCCCAGCGTCCAGGCCCTGCTACTGGCATGCCGACTTGGACTGAGCAAGGTGACCTACTCTTTGCTGTCCATGCAGGACATGGTGAGTTTCCAAAAATTGTTGTAGCTCCCGGCGATCCTGAGGAGATGCTTGATTTGACTCTGAAAGCATTTGACCTGGCAGATATCTACCAAACACCAGTAATTGTGCTATCAGACAAAGTTTTATCCGAATCCCACTACAGTATTGCCGTCAAAAAGCTCGAGACACTGATGCAGCGCACTATAAAGCGTGGCAAACTTGTTGCAGTTTCTGATCAGCACCCCTACAAGCGCTATACCCTGACTGATGATGGGATCTCACCACGCCTCATCCCAGGACAGTCACCCGCTTGGTATCAAGCAAATTCCTATGAACACACAAGCGACTCGCATACCACTGAAGATGCACTTGAGCGAATTCAGCAAGTGGACAAGCGCGCTCGCAAGGAACAGACCTACTTCACCAATGATTTTGAGGGTCCTGTTATTTTTGGTGATATCGCCAGTGCTGACTTAGTGATCTACTCTTGGGGAGGTACAAAAGGCACTATTTTGCAGGCACTGCGTGAGATTGAAAATCGAGAAAATGCTTGCAATGCCAGCCATAAGTGGCATGCTCTCCATGGGCAACTTCCTAAAGGTTGTAGGCATTTAAATCTGGCATATCTACATTTTACCCATGTTCATCCACTCAGTCCTGAGAAAATTGCTCCACTTTTCGCCTATCAAAAACCATACTTGTTGGTGGAAAATAACTCAACAGGACAGTTTGGGCAGCTCATTACACTCACCACTGGATTTGCAACTGGTCACAAACTTTTGAAGTATGATGGCCGACCAATTTTTATGGAAGAAGTAGTAACAGCAATTGAAAAAACGCTCAAAATCGAGGCAGAACAATAATTACTAAAGAGGAATTTATGGCAACTGTGCAAGATTTTTCTGGCTATACTCCCACCTGGTGCCCCGGCTGCGGCAACTGGAGTATTGGCCGTGCCATCATGATGTCATTTTCTGCACAAGGGCTCACACCATCTGGCGTTAACGTGATGTTTGATATTGGTTGCTCTGGTAATATGAATGATTTTCTCAACGCCAGCTCAATGCACACCCTTCACGGACGCTCGATTGCCAATGCTGTGGGCTGCAAGATTGCCAACCATGAAATGCCAGTTGTGATGGTGGGTGGCGATGGTGCAACCTACGGCGAAGGTGGCAATCACTTTTTACATGCCTGTCGGGGCAATCATGATATTACGCTCCTTGTTCACGACAACGGTGTATATGGGCTAACGAAGGGACAGACGTCGCCAGTAGCTCAACAGGGCTACAAATCTAAGACGACTCCCGAAGGTGTGATTGACCGCCCTGTCTACGCTTTGCTGTTAGCACTAACACAAGGAGCAACGTTCATTGCTCAGGCTTTCTCTGGCAATTTACCCCAGCTTTCTCAGTTGATTACCGCGGCTATGCAACATAAAGGTTTGTCGTTGGTCAATATTTTACAACCCTGTGTTTCGTTTAATAAAGTTAATACCTACGGATACTATTTTGAGAAGTCCTACCAACTTACAGATCATGATCCAACCAACTTTACTGCTGCCCTACAAAAATGTGCAGAACCAATGGAAGAAAAATTCCCTATTGGCATTCTCTATCAAGTTGAGCGCCCTACCTACACTGATCAGATCGCACAACTACAAAGCCACTCCTTGCTCAAGGGTACTCGGTACTCAGCTGCCACTGAACTACTTAAATGGTTTGAGTAGTTGGCCTTCTCTTGCATCAGGTACTTTTTAGCTGTAGCATAAACTCATGCTTATCAAAGAGATCTACCACAAAGATCCCATCACTATTACTGATGACTACACCGTCAAAGAAGCCTTGAAGGTTATCATCAACAAACGAGTCAATGGTTTGATTGTTTTAAAAAAAGATAACCCAAAAAAAGTTGTTGGTGTTCTGGCCGTCCAAGACATCGCTGCTGCAACAGTGCCTCGCCAATTCCGCAAGAACTTAGGGATGGCTGCAGCAATGTATAAACAAGGATTCTTTCATGAAATGTGTGCAGAAATAAAAGATCAATCCGTGACAAAAATTATGCGAAAAAACTTTGAGTGGGTCTCTCTGGAAGATCATATTCTCTCCATCACCGCAGAGTTTTTGCGCGGTGATCTCTATATTGTTCCTGTCATTGAAAATAAAGAGTTAATTGGTGTTGTGACTCGTTCTGAGATCAAGCGAGCTCTTGCATACGGTATGGAGCTCAAGACATAATAGACAGATATTAGTAGTACTATGCTGCCCGAACTACCACTTTCTATCTTTTCTATTCTCTCACTTGTCGTACTAACGGTAGTCTACTACTACTTAATCACTGAGAAGATAAATAAGGTCTTGGTGGCTGGACTTGGCGCTGTTGTTTTGGTGCTGGCACAAGTATTTCGCACCACCAGCAACTCTTCTCAGGAGAATGCAGCTACGTTTATCGCCCACAACCTCGATATTTTAGGCTTTGTGATTGGAATGATGATCTTAGTAGGCATTGTCCGTGACTCAGGCATGTTTGAGGCACTCGCTATCTGGCTGGTCAAGAAAATTAAAGGTAATCACTACTGGCTCCTGGTTGTTCTTGGGTACCTGACGCTCATCATGACGATGCTTTTTTCTAATATCCCGACAATCTTAATTGTCACTCCTATTATTTTAATCTTAGTAAAAGAACTCAAGCTGCCGCTGATGCCGTATCTCTTCACCATGGTAGCGATGGCAAACTTAGGAGGAGCAGCAACTCCAATTTCTGATCCCACCACATACTATCAAGCTAAAACAGTAGGCTTGAGTTTTGGTGAAGTTGTCAGTAATTCAGGCATAATTGTTATGGTTCTTTCGGTAGTAGTGCTTGCCTATAGTTTCTTTGTGTTTCGCAAGGAGCTGCGCGCTACACAGGTAAACCCGAAGGATGTTGCGCTGTTTCGCCCTTCAGCAGCACTGCGTAATAAACGTGTTCTATATCGTGGTACCCCCATCCTAGTTGCAGTCATTTTGTTGATGGTTTTTAAGGATCAGATTACTGCGTTGACTGGTTGGAGTATCGATAACGCTACGGTGACGCTTGGTGGTGCTTTTTTGGCCATGTTGATCTTTCACCGAGAACCAAAAAAGGTTTTTCAGCAACTTATAGACTGGGAGATTGTATTCTTCTTTATGGGTCTTTTTGTGGTTGTCGGCTCACTTGAGTTTACCCGTATTATCGAGAAACTCGGCGAGTTTTTGGTGCACATTTCCGGAGGCAACCTGACCTTTTTAACACTTTTGATTAGTACCGGATCGGGAGTGCTCTCGACGTTTATCGACAACGTGCCATACAACATCACCATGGTAGCGGCAATTCAAGCAATGGAAAAAGCAGGCATAGCTGTTTACCCACTCTGGTGGGCGCTCAACCTGGGTACTTCTATTGGGGGTGCTGGCTCACCAATTGCGGCTGCCTGTAACGTGATTGCCTTTGGACAAGCCGAAAAAGAGGGATATCATGTCTCCTTTAGCAAATATTTAAAACTTGGCATTCCCCTGGTGCTTATTAACTCTTTGATTACTTTTGGAATTATTTGGTTGCGGTACTTGAGCTAGCTCATTCAAAACACTATTCAGCACTCAACTTATCAAATAACTGAGTTGCTGCTTCTTTTTGGTCTGGAGTATTGACGCCAATTCCCACTTCGTCTTGGTTTGCCACCACCGCACCCACTCTAAGGCCTTGCTCAACACAGTAAGCCACTAGGTCTGTTAGATAATACTCACCACCAGATTGTGGCTTGAGGGTAGCATATCCGTCCTCTATAACGGCACGATCAAAGACATAGAGCCCTGCGTTCAGTTCCTGAATTTTCTTTTGCTCAGCACTTGCTTCTTTTTCCTCAACAATTGCTACGACATCATCTGTGCTGGTACGGATTATCCTTCCCCAAGCTAGCTCTGAAGGTTTATCATAAAGCATAGAAACCAAAGTCATAGCATTACCGCGACTCCGATGTGTTTCAAGCAGTTTTTTGTAAAATGATGGTGGATAAAAAGCAGAGTGGTCACCATACATAATAAAGACTTGAGTAGTTTCAGGAGATAATCCAGCAATTCCTGCTTTTGCAGCATGACCAGTCCCTAGTTGTTCTGTTTGCGGCACATACACTACTGAACTCCCTAGTGCAGCTTCTACAGAATCACGGGCAAAACCCACTACTACCACTACCTCATCAACTCCAGCTTTGCGAATATTTTCCACTGACCAGGTGATCATCGGCTTACCACCCAGTGGGATCGTCACTTTATTGGTTGTGGTAGAGTTAAGGCGGCTGCCTTTGCCTGCAGCTAAAATTACGGCCCCAACTGACTTCATCGTATCTGTACTACCTACCATAGTGTTCCTTTATACAAGACTTGTATTCTACTGGTAATCGGACATTCTGTGGAGTATTTAATTTCCAGGGCATGGAGCGAACTCACAAGTAGGTGGTACCCTACCAACACCACTGCCATCTGGGCAGATCTTTGCATCCATTGCACAAGCCACACCTTCATCTGGATTGATAGGCTGTGGAACTACTGGATCTTCTTGTAGTCCAGGGGCACTTGGTTTACCAGTACCTGGGGAAAGTGGAGTGCCAAAAATAAAAGTGGCGATTGTAAGAATAATTGCAATAAAAACTGCTGCAACAACTAGCAAGATACTTGGAGGATTTTGTCTGGGTGCGTGTGTTTCTGCCATACTGTGTTTATGGTACTACAAAACTTGTAAAATGCTAACTATGAGTGCTGTACGGTGCGGGCATCACGAAATAAGTAGAAAGTCGTTTTTATGGGAGCTCGATTTGGTTGAACGCCCCTTTTTCCAACCAGCCTGCAAGATTAGTCTCAGTTACATTGTCATCTGGTAGTGGGATTTTGTGGATATCGTGGTGCAGTACCATGAGTGGATCCCCATGACTACAGACTAGTATGTTTTGCGATAGTTTTTGGTGATTTCTTCCCAAAAAGATGCTACTCGTTTGTGAATGTCTTGGAGTGTTTCACCCCCAAGCTCACTTTGATGTAAAAAGAACTAGAATCCAGCTGCTGTTTAATTCTCACCCCAATATCCTTGGTACGCAGACAGTGTTTCAAGCAAGCGAGCATCATAGAAAATTGGGATTTTTTTATCTGCAATAATTTCGACTGTTTGCCTACACCGTAGGACTGCACTTGAATAAATTGCAGCAATTTCTTTATCTGCGAAAAATTGTTGTAATTCTTGGGCTCGTCTTTTTCCTTGTTCTGACAACTCAACGGGGAGTCTCCCAGGCAAAATAGTACGAGGATTATCGTAGTCACAGTGACGTAAAAGATACATTTTTGGCATTTGGTACGTGTAGTAGAACATAAGCAGCAAAAGAATTACAACTATACTTTTGCATGGACTAGTGGAGGATGTTGGAGCCTACTCTAACTTTTTCAATGCATCTTTACTAACCAGTTATACTCAAATTCTAACCTTTCTAATTGATCTGGAAAATGTTTCATATAATAACCAATTGCATCTTTCAAATAGTTTGAGTTCTGAGGAAATGACATTTTACCAAAAGTAATATACGTAGTTTCTCTAATTAATCTATCCTTTGAATATAAATTTCTATTCATCAAATGATATTTTCTCCTCATCATCTATACCTATATAGTCAACTTGATGAAAGAGTTCATAGTGTAGATTTTTCATGTTTCTAAACTATGCTGCAATAATTTTATAATAAGATTTAATTATAAAAAAAGATCTGTGAATAGATTTAATTTAAATTTTGCAGGGCCGGAAGGAATCGAACCTTCGTCAAAGGTTTTGGAGACCTCTATTCTACCGCTGAACTACGGCCCTATTTCCTTTGCCATCGTGTAGATGAACTGTCGTATTATAGAGTGCCTTGAGCTCCCTGGCAATTTCAATATTGCTCTACTTCCACCTTTACTCCAGATGACATTTTCTAGTATGCTGGAGCTATGCCCGCTCTTTTTGATACTGCCCTTGTTAAAACATTAGCCGAAGATAAGCAGTTTCTTGAATCCACTGCACTGCCGATCATCACGGTCTCTGCCACCTTTCGTGAAGATCTCAAACGGTTACACCACCTCACCAACAACAATACCGATCGAGACACTGTTTTCTCTCGTGCCCACTACTCCATGGCTTTGGGTGTAGCAATCCAGGCATGGGGTGGTAGACTTGACCCAAACAAAGCTTGGCTCGTCGACCCCACCAACTATGTTTCTCATGAAGATTGGTTGTCGGTCAGCCTCACTGAGCAAATTGGTCAGCAGATTGCTCGCCACCCTCTCCTTAAGTTACTTAAAGATTTTGTCGACAAGTTTGGTCGCAAAAAGTTACCAATCCTGGGAAGTATCACCCCTCCACTGCTCTATGTAACAGAGAAAATCCAACAACCCATTCTTTCTTTTCATATTGCTGCAGGCAATATTTTGGCTCTAAATGGCAAAAAAGTCATCCAAATGATCACTGATCCACACGTTAGAGAAGAATATGTAGAAAATGCTGCTAAGGGAAATATTCGCTTTTGTGTGTTTGATGAGGCGACCAAGTTTGAGTTTTTAGAAAAGGCTGCACTACACAATAAAAATGTTAACCCTGATCACATCATCGTCACGGGGCCACCGATCGACCCTCGGGTGGTAGCGGTACGAGAAAAAAAGTATGCTTGGCGCTCAGGACCACTGAAACTCTGTATCACCACAGGAGGTTTGGGGACGAATAAACAAGAAATCAGAAAAATCCTTGAACAGCTCTTGCCTGAACTGCGCCGTCGCCCTTCGCCCTATCGACTGATTGTTTATGCTTCAACACATACAGATATTGCAGAGATGGTCAGAGAACTTGCCTCCAAGTACCGTGTCCCCTTGGATGCGATCGGTGATAGATCAGCTCGGCTGCGCCTCCTCTACCATCCACAGATTGTGGATGCCAATGAATTGTTGGTCACGTATGCCTTTCCCTGGGCACATGGCTTTCTCACCAAACCATCTGGCGATATGGCCTATGATGCTGTTGCTTCGGGTTCGTTTGTGCTGACTCTTGCCGAGTGGGGGGAATGGGAAGAAAACATTAGAAAAATATTTGAACAAAAAGGGATCAGCAGAAAAGCCAATGTGGAAAACATTGGAGAACAATTGGAATTTTTAATGAGTGCACGTGGCAGATCTCAGTCCTGGATCGAGACAGCGATGCTCAACGCTGCCAAGATTGATCGCCTCTTTTTGCAAGGCAGCAAAAAAATCCTACAAGCCTACAAAAACTTTGCTGAAGAATAATCTAATTTTTACGACTACTTCAGCTTTTTGGCCATAGTATGTTCAGTGTGCACACGGCAAACTGAGCAGTACTTGTTCAATGGGAAAGTTCCACTGCCATCCTGCTGCTTTTTTAATTGATCATTTAGTTTGTTGTATTCAGTGATATAGCCAAATGCGCCACATTTTTTGCACTTCAAGCCTGCTGATTGGCGTGGGCCTTTTTTCTTTTTTGCCATATATTTCCTTTTTTGCGAAACTCAAGAGATGTAGTATACAGGTTGAATCAAGATTTTTCTAGCAGAAGTTATGAACACTGCACAACTTGGTACGATGCGGAGCCGAGACAGGGATTCGAACCCTGGACCCCCTGTTTACAAAACAGGTGCTCTACCGCTGAGCTATCCCGGCGTATTGTAATGTGTTGATCTAGTTTTGTACTCGGCGCTGTATCGGAAAAACCTGCCGAAACTTTTACAAAACTGTGCCAGGTGAAGGATTCGAACCTACGTAGGCTATTGCCAGCAGATTTACAGTCTGCCCCCGTTGGCCACTTGGGTAACCTGGCTTATATATATTGTAGCAAACGAGCCCAGAGCGAGAATCGGACTCGCGACCTCTTTCTTACCAAGAAAGCGTTCTGCCACTGAACTATCTGGGCACCCTCCGTAGTGTCCTGCTCCCGTAACGTTCCAATATTGGCAAGTCACGCAGGAATAAAACCTACGCGTGGTATTGTACCTCAAAACAGCCGAGCGCGGGAGATACATATTCCCCGCAAAAGAATAAGTGGGTAGGACGTCAACAAAATCAAGACTTTGCTGAACAATCCATGAACCCGTTTGCGAAGTGTTGAGGAAAATTCCTGATACCTCCCGCCCCCGACTGTTTTAAAGAGCATTTCTCCGTCTATTATAGCATTTAAACTGCTAATAACTCACATTTATTTTTGCAGTTTTTACGGCTACACGAGCAGGCTTTATTTTGTAGAATCCTGCACCCAAGAACTCAATTTACTCCCATACTTTTCAAACTCCATCACAAACCTGAGGTGAGCTCGGAAGTAGTTTTCTGGATCACCTGTTGTCATCCAAAGACCTTTCGTCCGCTCTACGAGTACTGGCTGTGCTTTAGCGATATGCGTGATAGCATCTACGGTCCACAACTCAGCATCTTTACCGGTATTGTTTGGGTTTAAAAACTCAAAAACTGATGGTTTTAATAAATACCGACCATAGGAAGCTAAATGAGAAGGAGCTGTCCCCTTGTCTGGCTTTTCGATAATATTATCAAGTTCCGTCTCTGAACCAGCTTTGAAGCTAATAATGCCGTATTTATCAACAACATCTGGGCTCACTTCCTGAGCCATAATAATAGCTGCTGCCTCTGGGTGTTGGTCATAGAGTTCTACCATGGCCTTGGCATCGCCAGGATTGCCAAACACAATATCGTCACTATAGAGCACTAAGAATGCCTCTTCTCCCTCCACAAACTTCATAGCAGAAGCCACTGGAGAGCCATTGCCATATGGCAAACTAGGATCTTGCGTAATCACCACAATTTTTGGAAAATCTAGTACTTTTTGCACAGGCTCGTAGCGGTCAAGTTTGCCTTGAGACTCAAGCTGTTTCTTGATACGAATCACACTATTGTGAAAATAGTCTTCATAAATTGGCTTGCCTTCTGGCGTAGCCACGATAATAATTTCCTCAATGCCTGCTTCAGCACATTCCTCTACTACCAGCTGCATAATTGGCTTATTGCCCAGTGGCAACATCGCTTTTGGGACAGTTTTGGTAATTGGTAAATAGCGACTCGCAAACCCTGCATCAGTAATGATAGCTTTTCTAACCCTTTTTGGTGCTGCATTTTCCATTTGGCTCCATTCTGTTTTACTAGAATACCAGGCTAAAAGCCGAGTAAGATTTCTGTATATTGCCCATTATACCCTAAAAATATTCTGCTGCACTAAAAATTTGTAAAGATTTGCTTAATGATTCATATAAATGTAATAATCATATTCGTAGTCATAAGCCTAGTTAGGTGCTACTATTAGTTTACTAGAATAATCTATGATGCGCTTTAAATCCTTTACTCTAACTTTCTTACTTTTTGGGCTAGTGTTGTACACACTGCTTTTCGCTTCTCTTGCCCAAGCTTCCGTTCCTGCTTTTCCAGGAGCAGAAGGATTTGGAGCTGCAGCTAGTGGTGGTCGTGGAGGAAGTGTCTACTTTGTCACAAACCTCAACACGTCTGGGGCTGGCTCGTTTACTGAGTGCGTCAAACAAACTAATGCTACTTGTGTCTTTACCGTCGGCGGAGCTATTGATTATGGGACAGATGAACTGGTGATTTCAGGAAAGAACCTCACCATTGCTGGGCAAACTGCACCAGGTGGTATCACGATTAAAGGTGCTCTCGTAGATGGCAGTGGCTCAGCACTTGTTAACTTGCAGGGTGAAAATATCATTATGCGTCATATTGCTATTCGAGGTGGTGGTGATCCACTTCGGCTGACTGGTGCTAAGAATGTAATTCTTGATCATGTATCACTTTCCTGGGCAACTGACGAAAACTTTGGTGGGACGACTGGATCAGAAAACGTGACGGTACAGTGGTCACTGCTTGGTGAGGGTATTATTGGTCATAGCAAAGCTATCATCTTAACCACTGGCTCCAACAAATTTTCCTTCCATCATAATCTCTTCGCCCACAATGAAGAACGTCATCCTCGCGTGCAAACAGGGCAAGTTGAGTTTATTAACAATGTGATCTTCAATCACCAGGCAGGTTCTATAATTGAAACTCGCAGTGGCCATGCGGCTGTTCCCATTCAATTAAATTATATTGGCAACTGGATGGTAGCTGGTCCTGAACTATCTCCTGGGGAGAGTTGGTATAACAAAAACTTGAGCATTAAAGAAGGCTCTGTATACTATGCTGAAAACAATCATGGGTATGTGGGGAGTGTGACAAATACCAAAAATGACTTCCAAGTTGCGTACCCAGTGACTATTGAAGCTGGCAATGCCATTTTATCCAAAATCTTAGAAAAAGCTGGGGCATTCCATTTTTCTCGTGATCCAATTGATACTCGCATTATTGATGAGACGAGTAAAGGTATTAAAAATCCCAACTATACTTCATCCTACCCCACCATTAGCGAAGTCCGCTGGCCAACCTACCAAACTAGAACTACTTCTGTCGTTGATAGTGACAAAGATGGCATGGATGATGCTTGGGAGCGTTCTAACGGACTCAATCCTGGTGTCGACGACGGCAAAAGTATCACTGCCAGCGGCTACAGTAATTTAGAACTCTACATCAACCAGCTAGCACAAGGTGAGAATGTACCTATTCCAACTCCGGTACCTACTCCCGAACCAACTCTCGAACCAACGCCAGTACCCACACCTATTCCGACCCCCATACCAACTCCGGTGCCTACTCCCGAACCTACCCCTGCACCAACTTGTCCGCTCGACGCAGACCTCTCCAATGATAATCGTGTAGATATTGATGACTACACGCTCCTTGTTAGAGACTTCTTTACCGAAGGCGAGAGTATTCCCTCAGATATTAACTGTGACAAAATTGTTGATATTGATGACTACGTTGTCCTTATTAGAGGACTAACGCCATTATAAATACTTAGTTGTAGAGTGGTATAAAACTTTGTACACTGGATGTACTGCGACAGTGATCTATTTGTGAAAATAACTAAAACAAAACTAGCAACGTACTCATATACCATTTCTATGGTCTTGAGTATATTCTTTATAGCACTTGGATTACTTTTATTTGTCACAGGGCCATTTACACAGCGCCAAGAACTTCGCAAAGCAGCCATGAAAGCAGGAGGCCTTGTTACCTTGAGCTTTACTCCAGAACAAAATGCCACGTTTACAATAAACCAGCCACAGGTAGTCGATATCAAGTTGAACACAAATAACCACCCCACACTGGGAGTACAGCTGATTTTTGATGTTATCACCAACGAAACAATTGATGATTTAGCAGTCAACTTTGTAGAAGCCTCAGGACTCAACCAAGCAGCATTAGAAGTTAAAAGGGTTGGTCATGGCTATACCGTTCGGTTTATTGGATTGCCAAAAAGTGTTTCAGACCAAGCTCGCTACACGACAAATACTCCAACCTCAATACTCCAGCTCAGGTTTACTCCCAAGAAAGCTGGATCGCTGGGTATAAACTTTAATAAACCATTATCTAAAGTTAACAAAGCAGATACTCAGCAACTTTCTGATGAGCTCAACTTGGTAGAAAACTTTGAGTATATTGTCAAATCAGCTGATATACCACCAAACCCAACAGCTACTCCTACTCCAACAGCTACTCCTCAGCCGCCGAATCCACCTACAACTACACGAGATGACCTCTTCTTTGCCAACCTTAGCAATAGTGCCAGCGAACTTAAGTTCTATAAGACCGATGGTTCAAACTCAGAGGTTTCAATCAATAAACTAGTGCCAAATACTCAATACAAAATTAAGCTCACTTCTAAAATTCAGAACAATAAAAAAAACGTAGCACTTCCTGAGCAACCAATTACTGTAGAAGTCAATATAAATACTACAACCAAAATTAGAAACTCAGAAAAGTACAGTACTCTGCGTGCTCAATCAGATGGCGTATCAGTCACACTTGAAGGCAACTTCACCGCCCAACAAAAAAACAAGTATGTTGTCACTATTGACCCAGATAACACGCTTGCAGAAGTTAGCGAGACCAACAACTCTTGGCAAACTGAAGTTGCCTATGAAGCGCCCTCCAGCACTACAAAGAGCTGCAATGATACTTGTAGCTCAAATTCAGAATGCCCAAGTGGTCAGAGATGCTTTACTACTGGTTCAGAAAGTCGCTGTCGTTTGGCGACCAATGTAACTAGTACTTCCTGTACCCAACCACCTGATCAAGGATTGCGCCGCTCTTGCGATGAATACTGCGCTGATACCCGCGAGTGTAGTGCAGGACTAACGTGTTGGTACAACAAATGTCGCCTACTAGAGAATTTAGAAAGTAGAAGTTGTAGAGTACCTCAGGCCACTACTGGAGGAACGGGTGGCCCTACAAAGGGTGGTCAAACCACTGGCACGGCAGTTGTTTATCAAGGTTGCAATGAGAACTGCCAAACCAATCGAGACTGTACTTCTGGTCTGCGCTGCTATCAGTCTAAATGCCGACACCCATTGCAGGTAACTAGTACCAGTTGCAGTACCACAGAAACTACCACAACGCCCAAGCCCAGCACCACACCTACTACTTCAAGTAAACCAACTGCCAGTCCAAAGAGCTCTGTCAGCCCGACAGCTCGTCCAAGCATTGCACCTACACCGAGCCCTATTTTAACTACCACACAGACCCCTCCCGCCACTCCTTCAGCAACTCCAACTGCTGCACCAGAGTCAACCCCACTTACACAGCCACAGACAACTGGTGGCACCCCTGGCTTTTTTAGCAATCTAGGTACCACCAGTAGTCAGTTTATAACGACTACCTTTGGCTCGTTCTTGCAGTTTGGGACATTCTACGGAATGCCTGTCCCCTACCTTGTGATAGGATTAGGCGTAGTATTCTTAGTGATTGCACTTATAGTTATGCTTATGAGTAGCAAAAAGCATGTTGCCCCTCCTGTGGTGCCTGTAGTTCAAACGAAACCAAACCCGACACCTCCTTCCCAAGTACTTGCTCGTCGAGGCTCACCCGATCCAACCTTGCTACAATCACTTGCACGTCCACCACAACCCACTGCTCCGCCAGCACCAGTTTCCCCACTCGCCGTGCAAAAATCGATGACTGCAGCGCAACCCCTAACTCAGCCACAAGCTACGCAAGCTGTACAGCCACAGACTAATACTTCTATTCAGCCAGTTGTGCAACAGGCCCGACTCTCTCAACAAAAACCGCTTGATACCGTACTCCAGGAGCTAAAAGATAAGCGTCAAGCAGCACCTACTTCTCCTCTGCCTGCCCAGACTCCTGTAGCTCCCGCCCCTTCACGACCTACTACTTCACCAGAGGAATTACTAAAACAGGATGCAGACAACAAAATGACCATGGCGGATCGTTTGAAGTTAAAAGGTGTGGAGTTTAAAAATAATAACTAAAAGAGTTAAAAACATATGCAAAAATGTCCAAATTGTGGTGAAAATAATATTGAAAAAAATGTGAGGTTTGGCGTGAGTCATGAAGTAAACTCGATTGGCCCAAAGTATATCTCTCATTTTTTAGGAATTCGTGGTTCAGCTGTTGCAGAAATTAAAGCTGATCTTTGTTTAGATTGTGGCACGATTATTCGACTACATGCAAATCTAGAAGAGTTACCCACGGCTGAATGGGATAAGAGATAAGAATCATCTCCCACTCTTCCCAAGTAGCCACATATCTGATAAAATATCCCTCTATGTTCTCTCTTTCTGCGTATATTCGTGAAACAATCCAAGAAGTTCAGAAAGTTTCTTGGCCTTCACAGCAACAAACTACCGAGATGACTATCCTGGTATTAGCAGTCAGCGTGATAGTAGGCACATATATTGGAGTAGTTGATTATATATTTCAATCACTACTCGGACTAATTTTGTAAAAAGTAGTAGCAACAGCTGCATACTGCAAAGCACATATGGCACAAAACGACGATACACAACAAATGACACCTCCTGAAATTCAGGAAGTAAAAGTCTCCACTCCAAACCTAGTTATTGTTTCTGAAGAAGAAAATAAAAAGGCTCGTTGGTATGTCGTTCACACCTATTCAGGCCACGAGAATAAAGTTGCAGAAACCCTCAAACAACGTGCAGAGACACTCAACCTTACCGATAAAATCAATACGATTTTGATTCCTACTCAAGAAAAAATCCAAATCAAACGTGGACAACGCAAAACCGTCAACGAAAAAATCTTCCCCGGCTACATGCTCGTCCAGATGGAACTGACTGATGATTCTTGGCTCGCAGTACGCACCACACAAGGCGTAACTGGTTTCGTCGGTGTGGGCAACAAACCTACGCCACTTCCAAAACATGAAGTTGAAGCTATCAAGAAGTACATGACGCAAGCCACACCACAATATAAAGCTGACTTTGTGGAAGGTGAAGCTGTCAAGATCGTCGATGGCCCATTCAACGACTTCTTAGGTACTGTGAATGGCATTGATGAAGGCAAAGGCAAAGTTTCTGTCCTCGTCAACATCTTCGGCCGTGAAACCCCAGTTGAACTCGACTTCTTACAGATTAAGAAGATCTAGTTTCATCTAACCTGGTATAATGCTCCCCCATGTTTTTAGAACAAATTCGGCATTTATCAGTGGAAGCTCTACACAAGGCACGGTATGGGCTAGTATTCTTTGCACTTACTACAGCACTACTAACTGCAAGTGATACTGAACAACACTCAAAATTTTCAGGTCAAGCGATGACGATTGAGCCTGCTACGACTCTTAATTTGCTTAGTGAAAACGAGATTTATCTATCTGAGGATTTAGCCGATGCGGAACATCACTTGGGAGAACCACAAACTGTTGCAGAGCTCACAACGATGCTTCTCAAAGGCGGTCTGATCACTATCAATATAAGTAACCCCAATTACAATGAGTTGACAACTTTTCTAGACCAGTTTCCAAATAACCAAGCGCTTGGGCAAGTTGTAAGCGAGCAACAGCAAAACATTTCAGCACTCTCCCCCAGTCATTTTTCAAATAGACATTTGGTACATATTTTTGATGGAGACTGCTTGCAGTCAGCACCATTAACTTCGCAGCCTGCAACAATTACTAAGTTTATTTTAGCAGGCCAACTCTATATTGTACGGCCAAACTACATACAAATTGAGATTGAGACGGGAGCTCCTCAGATTATAGAGTTCAATAGTTATCTGCAGATTTCACCTAAAACACTAGCTGGGACGCAACAGATATTACAAAATAATCGTATCATCGCTCTGACTAACCCACATGGTGCTGTGGTTCTTTCTGAAATTGCACGAGCACTATCCCCAGAAAAAAGCACTCTCACCTGCGCTTTGGACAGTATATATACTGTTAATACCAACATGTTATTGCAACTTGCGCTCCAAGAAGGATTAAATAGTTTAGTTGTGAATCGTTCAATGGAAACAAATGCCGGAATAGCAGAATCTCACGATAAGGTTTTGCGTAGTATTGCTGGTGCAGTTGATCTACCAGTGGCTTTCTTTAATGCGTATGGTAACGACGGATACGGATCAAACATTTACAAAGGCAGATTACAGACCTTTGTTTCTACCCACGGTAACGATCGGCTGCAACCCTACTCCACTCACAATATTCCAGATAATTCTGGTACCGTGGCTGAAAATACTGTTGCTGCGCTAGACGGATATCCCGTACAGCTTGCATTTGAAAGAGTCACCGCCTTTACAGGTACTTCAGCCGGTTCACCTGCCGTTGCAACTCTTGTTGCTCAAGGCTTAAGTAGAATGGATGCTGGACAACTCAAGAAACTTGTAGATCAACCATCTCAGTATGTGTTGACGAGTACACTAGAAATGGCTTTTGGTCTTCGGGCTGTTGATCTGGCTAGAGAATTTCCGGTTCTGACTGCCGGAAAAATCACTGTCACTACCGCTGTGCTCCCACTTGCAGAGACTCAAGCTATTTCAGATAGCATTCCCCTCTATGATCCACTATATGATGGCCCATTAACTAGTGGCTTAGAATTTACTTTTTTTGGACAACTCTCGCATTTAGAAACGGAGCAATGGGACATTGTCTACGAGACTTCTCCGCCAGGTTTAATTCCAGATAAAACTCAAACACGCTCACTGCTCGATTGGCTTGATAAAGCTAAAATTGCAGCTATTGTCAAATATACAACTGAAAAGGGAATTCCTAGAGAAATTTATATTGGAACTGATTACGGTACTGGCAAAAAAAGTCGTTCAGAACTTACTGCAGCACTTGCCAAACTCCCGACCACTCCATTTGTCACCCTCACCTATACTAATGGTCAAATTACCCAGCTATCAATCACGACAATCTCTTTCAGAGCAGAAACTGAGTATCCCTATAAACTACTACTACCTGTCATTACTAATCAGTAACAGCTCACACAACTATGCAACGTAAAGAATATACCTCATTAGTACATCTAGAAAAAACTTACAAGATTTTTTTAGAAAACAAACATCTGCGTGCACTCATGCTTGTTCTATTATTATTTTTGCTCGCCGCTGATAAAGATCGCACTCAGCCAGCTACAACTAGTCTAGATGTTGCGCAACATACAATAGTACAACACCCTACAAGCATTGATGCACAAGAAGTCATCACTATGCCTAGAGTTGATATAGATACCGTTGATCAACTAAAGAGTGCGTTATTCCACGGTTTTGCAGTTAACTTGCGTCGTCAAGCTACAGAGTATCAAGCACTAGTAGAATTCATAGATAAAGCACGAGAAAGTGGCTTGTATGCTACTTTTGATGCTACTACTGACCAGCCACAGATATCACTCTTGGCAAACCAAATAACCCCTACCACAGACCATGTTGTGGGTGTACAAGACATTGATTGCCTACCTGCGCTACCGCTTAACCAGCAGCCCACAGGTATCAAACGCTTTGCAAAAAAGGGCTCATTATACATAGTGCAACATGGCGCAGTACAGGATCTACAGAGTAATGAAATTTGGCCAATCAGCACAATTATCCCTACGCACCCGAGCACCTTTGATTCTGGTCTTTATGCACAGCTTGCACCTGACAATAGGATTATGACACAACCTGATACTACACATGGAGCAAGGATTGCCAATGAGATCATGCGATCAATACACGAGAGCGAAACTACTGTTTTTTGTGCAGGTAGAGGATTAACCCGCAGTGAGTTGTGGTTTATACAGTTTCTGGCTAAGTTGGGCTCTACAACACTAGTGGTCAACCGCTCTTTGGGAGTTACCCCTCCAGATGTAGAGCTGCTGACGGCACAAATAGATGCTGTTAGACAAGACCCTCAGGCTCCAATTATTGTACTATCAAACAGCACCGGCAATGAAGGTAAGCAGCGTCACATCCTGGGACAAGGCAATGGCAATATTAGTTGGGTTATGGCAACCGACAAACCAAATCTACTTACTCCCTACAGCAACTATCCGTTTACTGTAGACAGTATTGCGCAGCCATTTATTGCTACACCTGGCACTATCTTGGCTGAAATAGCAGCTGGTCGGTACATTTTATTTTCAGGTACTTCACCTGCTGCAGGTTTGGTGAGCGCAGCTGTAGCTCACTACTTTGAAACTGCAACAAACGCTGATTTAGCATCACTGCGCGGTAAAACTTCAGCAGAAATCACCCAGCTGGTGACCACTGCAGCCGTTGGCACTAGTCCTACACTCACCTATACAGTTGTAGAAGGTGGCCAGATCCTCACCGTGACGGCACCAATACCACTCGAGGACACCCTAGCTATCTCAAACGTCATGCCACTCCTCAGAAGCTTTGGCATACCAATTTCTGATACCATTGTTACATTTGCTGACAGACAACCAAGCCATATCAGTCTGCCACTGTGGGGCGTGAATCTTGAGTCAAGCACCGTTGGACCACTTCCTACCCTGATGCTCAACCAGTCACTGATTCAACTACTTAAAAGTGACCTGCAAGCATACTTCACATACCAAACAAATTGTGGCAATTTTACTGTCAATATTGCAGGCACCTTTGGCAGTCGAATATCTGGTTTTTCACTTATGACAGATGCATTTGGTCAGTATCCTGCAGCGAATACGCTAGTTTCACTGAGATATCAGGACGGATATATCAGCACAGTACGTTCGAACTATCTACCTGCAGAAGCTATCTATACAGTACCATTCACTGTGTATCTACCAGTGGCTGTAAAATAAATCTTGTTAGACTATTTCAATTGGACAGTCACTACAATTTTGGCATCTGGTGTCATGCCATAAAATTCATTACCACTTATTGCTCGTTGGTCTGGAACGTACGCAACATTCCAAATATAGTTCTGTCCATCAGGAAGATTTGAAAAAAAATCTTCCATATTAGATCTAATTACATAACAAATGTCTGAACTATCACTATCGAGACTTCTTCCCTTAAAACCAACAATCGTAGCCACTATAGTGTCTTGACCTTTACTAATTGAATCATAGTTAAGCTCCAGAGGAACAACTCCAACATGCTGCTCAACCAACTCTAGCAAATCTTTAAACTTATGATAAAATTCTATATCTGTTGTGAAACTAATTACTGTGCTCCAACAAAACTAGCTACATTAAAGTAAAAGCGCTTATGGCAAAACAAATTAAATCAATCCTAAAACTAAACCTTCCCGCAGGAACTGCTACCCCAGCTCCTCCAGTCGGTCCTATCCTTGGACAAGCTGGTATCAACATGATGGCTTTCTTGAAGGAATATAACGACAAAACCAAAGACCAAAAAGGTCAAGTTATCCCAGCTGAAATCACTGTCTTCCAAGATGGTTCATTCAAGTTCGTCTTGAAGCTCCCTCCTGTTAGTGACATGATCAAACAAATCTTGAAGCTCAAGATGGGTGCCAAAACCCCAGGAACTGAAACCGTTGGCAACCTTACTATGGCTCAAGCTCGTGAAATTGCAGAGAAAAAATTACCAGATCTCAACACCGACTCCGTTGAGAGTGCCTTAAACACAGTACTTGGCACTGCTCGGAGTATGGGAGTTACTGTTCAGTAACGTTATAGAGGAGGAAATATGGCAAAACGCCAAGATGTGGACATGTCCGCAAATGATGATGTAGTAAAAATTGTTGCAGTGGATGCTCCAACAGAAGAAGCAGGCACAGAAGAAAAAGCTTCTAAAAAAGCTAAAGCAACTGGCCCAGCACGCAGCAAAAAATACACCGCCGTTCGTTCTCAAGTCGATAGAACCAAGTTTTATGACCCATTTGCAGCTGTGGAGTTGGTGAAGCGTCTTTCATACTCCAAGTTTGAGGGTACCGTTACGGCTGACCTCGTTGTCAAAGAAGGCACGACACAAGTGGATGTCACCATGCCCCACTCAACTGGAAAAGCTATCCGTGTCGCTATCGCTTCTGATGAGCTAATTAAAGAAATTGAAACAGGTACCATCACCTTTGATGTGTTGGTTGCTTCTCGCCAATTTGTACCAAAACTAGCTAAGTTAGCCAAGATTTTGGGTCCAAAGGGGTTAATGCCAAATCCAAAGAATGGCACTATTACTGACAATCCAGAAGCAAAGAAAAAAGAACTCGAAGGTGGCAAGATGACATTCAAAGCTGAAAAGAAACAGCCTATCATGCACATCACCATCGGTAAAACTTCAATGGAAACTTCACAGTTGGTAGATAACATGAATGCAATCAGCAAAGCGCTTGAGCTAAAACTAATCCGCATGACTATTTCTGCCACGATGAGTCCTGGTGTAAAGGTTAAGTTCGCTTAAGCTTTACTAAAGTTATTACTTGAAATTGAAAAAGCCGTTCAAATGAGCGGCTTTTTTTGATTGAGCTATTTGTTAAAGTTGACAAGTTGATAGGTTTTAGTACGGCCATTATTCCCCACTCTAATCTGCCAATTGCTAATAGCATGCTGATTATTAAATTGGCGAACAAGTGCACCCAAAGCTGAACTAGCAGTTACTGTATGTACATGCATAATTTCAGTTATTTCTTGTAACGTTAGTGCTTTTCTGTCTGCATTAAGGATTAAGATGCTCAATACTTGTGCTTTAGAGCCATTTATTTTCAACACTATACTATCTTCTTCAACCGAAGCTTGCCAGCCTTTTTTATAAAAAATGCCATCCAAGGTAAGGTAATATCGACCAAAGCTACCCTTAAATCCTATCCGCCTAAAAAACTCATTGATCAGTGGTGAAAGATGGGTAGCTTGTAATTGATATTGACCTGGGGCTACGGTATCAATATAGATGTACCCAGCACCTTTGCAATACAATTCTGCATTTATTGTATGTATCATCTGAGTGACACCATTTTGTTTACCAGCTAAGCCATGTTGGATGATTTGATGAGATGTAACTCTCTCGGTATTACGCAAAATAAATAACCTGAGAATTCCTAGGTGATTTGTTTCTAAGTTCAATTGATACTCCATGACTTGGCTTGCCGAGATACTACTTTCTGGTAAAGCTATTTGGAGATGATGCCCATACAAGCAAACTTGTATGGAAAGTTCCGTACCATCCATCTCTTCTATAAAATTTTGACTAACAGCAGGTGGTTCTAATGTTAGCTGCCCATGCATTAATTCGTTTAGCAACATATGGCTAAACTCAGGACTATGCAAATGCTCAACAATGCGGTGCAAGGCAGTCTGAGTCATGTCTAGTTGAGCTGAGTTGCTCTCTATGAGAGATCCTGCCCTACCAATTACTGCCTGATTTACTAGTTGGGTAACTAGCCCTAGTGCTTCAACAACTGCTGGTTCTACTTCGTGGCGACTTGCCATACGCTTAGTATGTTACCACATATTGTTTTACACACTTACTTACGCTGACTGATCTCACTCTCCACCTGCTTTACAAACTCAAGTAATGACAGTACTTCTTGTGCTCCACCTGCGCGTTTACGTACTGCCACAGTTTGTTCCTGAGCTTCCGTATCACCGACCACGAGCATGTATGGAATCTTCATCAATTGTGCATCACGGATTTTGGCTGATAAGCGCTCAGAGCGATCATCGAGTTCAACACGAACTCCTTGCTCTTTCAATGTTTTCTCAACAGTTTGAGCATACTCAAAGTGACGATCTGCAATTGGTAAAATCTTAACTTGTACAGGACTCAACCATGTTGGGAATGCACCAGCATAGTGTTCGAGCAAGAATGCCATAAAGCGTTCGTGTGTAGAAAGTGGAGCGCGGTGAATGACAAAGACATCTGGGTTTTCTGCACCTGTTTCATCTGTGTATTTGAGTCCAAAGCGCTCTCGAGCCAAGAAGTCTAACTGAATTGTCGACATCGTCTCTTCGCGTCCAATGACAGACTTAAACTGCACGTCTACCTTAGGTCCATAAAATGCTGCTTCGTCCATTGCTTCCACGAATGGCACGTCCATAGATACTAAAACTTCGCGCAATACGCCTTCGGCATACTCCCAGTTCTCTGGTTGGTTGATGTATTTTTCAGTGTGATTTGGATCCCATTTAGATAAACGGAACCAGTAGTCTTTCAAACCAAACGTCTGGAAGTAATCTTGAGTCAACTTGATCACTGCTTCAAACTCGCTTTTGATCTGATCTTTGCGGCAGTACATATGCGCATCATTCATAGCGAGTGCTCGAACACGCAATAATCCTGCCAGCGTACCTGAGAGTTCATTGCGGTAACACATGCCATACTCAGCCAGACGTAGTGGCAACTCTCGGTACGAACGTGGTTTATGTAGATAAATTCTGTGATGATGTGGACAGTTCATTGCCTTCATGTAGTACGTCGAGTCATCCATCTCCATTGGCGGATACATACTGTCTTTGTAGTATGGTAAGTGACCTGAAGTGAGATAGAGTTCTTCTCGAGCAATGTGTGGTGTTGAAACTCGAACGTAACCAGCCGCAGCTTCGCGCTCTTTAGCAAAGTTCTCGATCTGCTCTTTAACAATTGCGCCCTTTGGTAGCCACATGACCAGACCTTTGCCCACCATGTCGTCGATAAAGAATAACTCAAGTTCTTTTCCGAGTTTGCGGTGATCACGGCGTTTGGCTTCTTCTTTTTGCTCTACAAATTTTTCAAGTTCAGCCTGAGTGAAAAAGGCAGTGCCGTAAATACGAGTCAACATTTTATTTTTCTCATCACCGTGCCAATATGCACCTGCCACTGAGAGCAGTTTAAATGCCTTTACCGCCCCCGTTTTTTCAGCGTGAGGTCCAGCACATAAATCTACCATTGAGCCTTTTTCAGTCGGTTTACCTGTCCAATAGATAGAGATTTTCTCGCCTCGCTGCGCTGCAAGTTCCACCCATTCTTGTTTGTATGGATTATCTGCAAAAAGCTCGCGGGCTTCTTCTGGTGAAATCTCAGAACGGATCATTTCTAAGTTGCGTTGAATAATTGCTTTCATCCGTTTTTCGATTTTTGGAAAGTCTTCTTCGCTGATTTTAACTGGCTCTGCTCCTTTTGGTGAGTGATCAAAGTCGAAGTAAAAGCCCTCTTCTGTTGCAGGACCCATTGCAAGTTGAATTTGTGGATACAGTTCTTTAACTGCCTGATGCAAAACGTGTTCTGCTGTATGGCGCATTTTCCAAAGCTCCAGCTCTCCTGGAGAAAGTTTTGCTAATTTTTCGTCGAGTTGCTGTGACATGTTACCTTTCGTTGGGTACAAGTATTGTAGAGCATTAACTGTAGATGATGTTTAGATTCGTGTGACAGCAGGCGTACGGATCCTGCTTTGATGAGCAAACTATACAAAGTTTTTTCTTCATTTACACTACGAAGACGTTTGCTCAACACACACATCCAAACATCATCTACTGTCTTCTCTAGTATTTACAATACTTTCACCCCTTACATTTATTATTTTTAATACAAAAAAATCCCGGCTTGGCGGGATGTTGCTTGGTAATCTACGACAACATACCGCCCTATTTGGTGGTGGTAGTTGTAGTGGCGATTACACTTTGTACTGTTTTCAGAAATAATGATTATACACCTGACAGAGATAAAGTAAACGTCAATAAAAGGTGCGGGAGTACACTGTCATCGGCTGCAAGACCTTTAATCTGACATCATGGCAACTGTGCTCCCGCGTATACTTTTTCCGTCAAGCTTGTTGCGGCTCTAGCTCCTCCTTTTTCAAAGGTTGAGCAATCTGCTTGACAGCTAAACTATTGGTGGTGGGATCTACCCACAGGAGTCCACGGTGACTTTGGAGTAGCTCTTGAAGAGCTCTCAATGATTCCAAAGTGTAGGATGTTGTCGATGGCGTGATTGTCATCTAGCCTCCTTATATATTTTTACTACGTTCTTACTTGTGACATAAAAAAACCCCGCTTTGTTTAGTGCGGGGTTTTCTGGTTTCACTTTATTGTTTTTTTCATTCACCAGCCAACCCCATAGTCAATCTTAGTGACTTGTTGAAGGTTGCAGTGGCAACGGCTAGTGAGAAGAAGTACATATTTCATACAATGTATGCACAAGCATAAAATAGACATGAAGAAAATGCAATGCAGCAAGGGTGTGTACTCTAGTATTGGGGCAGACTGATATCTTGTATTTTTTGTAAAGTAGCTATATAATCCAGCCATATCCAAAGACAGCGCGCAAACGTTTTGAAAAAAACTGGAGTAAGTCACGCCGAGGAATCCACATTTTTTAAGTTGTAAAGTCGCTTTTAGCGCTTTTCGCTTTTTTTTGTCCTCCTCCACTCCACCCTGTCAAGTAAATTAAAAAATAGTAACGAATAATTTGAGTTGGTGCATTTTGCAATACGTATACTGTAGAGTGAACGTCATTGCAAATAGAAGAATCACTAAAGCATTGGATAGTGAACTCTTCAAGGCAGGATTTGTATGCCTGCCGTGTGTACAATTGCAAAATGCACCAAGTTAAGAAATAAGGAAACCTATGCCAAATCAACACAACCAATCAGAAGTTGCTGCGCTCCAAGAGAGCATGAAAAAAGCAAAGACCGTCGCTATCGTCGACTTTGCTGGCACAACGGTAAACGATCAAGTTAAACTCCGCTCTGCCCTTCGCAAAGCTGGTGGTGAGTTCCGAGTTGCTAAGAACACACTCTTAAACATCGTCCTCAACAAACCAGAAATGAAAGATTCATTCAACGGTATGAGTGGTGCGATCTTTTCTTTTCAAGATGAAGTTGGCGCAATCAAAGCCCTCTTCCAGTTTAAAAAAGATACCGAAAAGCTAACCATCAAACAAGGCTACATGGTAACTGATGATACAGTGCTCTCGTTCGATGAGCTCGAGACACTCAGTAAGCTCCCAGGCAAGCAAGAACTCATTTCTATGTTGATTTCTCGCTTGAATGGGCCAGCCTATGGGTTGGTCAATGTCCTGAAAGCAGGACAGCGCAACTTGGTCTACGCGCTTAAAGCTATCGCCGATAAGAAGGGTACTGAAACCCCTAGTAGTAATTAATAATAACGTACCTAAAACCGTACTTATATAGAAAGGAAAACATATGTCAGACAAAGTTCAAAAACTCGTCGACGCGGTCAAAGAGCTTTCTTTAATGGAAGTCTCTGAATTGGTAAAAGCTCTTGAGGAGGAATTTGGCGTGAGTGCCGCTGCTCCTATGATGATGGCAGGTGCCGCACCAGCCGCTGGCGCAGCTGCTCCAGCTGAAGAGAAAACAGAGTTTGACGTCATCCTTAAAGATGCCGGTGCCAACAAAATTGGTGCAATCAAAGCTGTTCGCACACTCAAACCAGAACTTGGTTTAAGTGAAGCCAAGACCTTCGTTGAGTCTGCTCCAAAACCAGTCCTCGTAGGTGCTGATAAAAAAGTTGCTGAAGAGGCTAAAAAGACCTTGGAAGCTGCTGGTTGTGTCGTTGAACTTAAATAATTCAACTTTACAAACGTACTTAAACTCCCGCTCCGGCGGGAGTTTTTTGTTGTGGGAGATGAGATCTGTCTAGGCCTGACATACCTACAGGTCAAACTCCGTGCAAATCAGTTGTACACTACTCATCAAGAATTTCTTTTTAAAATTTAGCTGATTTTACTCAAGAAATTCACAGGTTATTCACAGTATATTTTCTATAGGATTCACTATTATTTACTATAAGACATCTTTGTGCACAACTTACCCCTTGACCCCTTTGTTTCCACTCTGGTACTTTTAATATCGTAAAGACATTCTTTGCACTAGTTTCTCACTAGAGTGTGTTAGTACAAACAATATTAAAATAGAACAAGGGAGTCACACCATGAACTCGCAGACTACTGCCCCAACCAACTCATACCCAAACGACACCTATGCGTTTGGCGCAGCACCAGGTGACGATAAACGCACTGGTCGAGCTGATGATGCCAGCAAACTAGATATTAAGAACCTTCCTGATCTTCTCACCGTCCGAGAAGTGGCAGATCTGCTTCGTGTCTCTCCACTCACCATCAAGCGCTGGGGGAAACGTGGTAAATTGCCTGCAATACGCATTAACTCGCGTGGTGACCGCCGCTACAAAAAAGAAGCCGTTTTGTGGCTGTTAGGTGTGGGCCCTGTTACTGAAGAATAGTTTTTTACTTTACTGCAAGCAGCTAACATACAATAATTTGTTAGCTGCTTTTTTCGACGAAAACATTCATACTTATAAAAAGAGTTCAGAAGACTACTTACGACTTTGTATATGGCGGCAGAATAAGTTTCACTCCAACTAGAAGATACAGCTCCTCACTGGCAACAAAAAAGCCAAAGTAACGATATTGCCCGTGCGTTTGTCAATTTTGCTAATTCATACACCCACTGCTAAAATAAACAAATGCTTTCCAAATTTATTCAGTATGCCGACTTTACAGCCCTAACGATTATTACTTTGCTGGTCACACTTTTTACTCTTCAATTCTCCAATGAGTTATTTACACACACTGATATCGTTGAGTATGGTAGAAAATACGCACAATCGCAATATATATTAGGTGAAAGTTCGCCAAAAAAAATCAGTGATGCTGAGTTATATGTTTATGCTGGTTATGCCTATTTTAAAGGCGAAGATCCTACAACAATTAATTTTGAACATCCTCCATTAGGAAAATATCTCTTTGGTTTTTCTTACTATCTGACTGGTAATAGTGTCCAAATTAATATCCTACTTCACATCGCTACATTATTTTTATTTTATGTACTCTCAAAAAGGTTTATCGACTCTTTTTTTGTAAGAATCATGGCGGTAGTAACACTTGGGACACAACCATTGTTTAGCTCACTTTTACCGCATGCTGTACTCGATGTTCAATTCCTCATAACAATACTGGGGTTTTATCTGGCTTTAAGCTGGAAGACTACTCGGCTTGCTCTCAAATATGCCGTCATTGGTGTAATCCTTGGCGTCATGGCCAGCATTAAGTACCCATTCCCATTTATGGCAGTCCCAGGACTCATTCTTTTAATTGGGGCTTGGATGCAAAAAGAAATTCGTTGGGTATTTTTGAGTTTACCAATTATGGGTGTCGTGTATCTAATTCAGTATCTTGGATACTTTATCCATGGACACTCACTGGGGGACTTTATAAAATTTGAACTCTACCGTTTCAATTGGTGGACAGGTGAGAGAACTGCACCAAAATTCTTGATTTTTGAAAACCTTTTTACCGGTCGTCATAGAGCATGGTGGGAGCCAGGAACATATCATTACACCAAAGAATGGACGCCATTCCTACCTGCAATTTTCGTACTCTCATTACCGTCGTTTATGATAATGAAAAAAAATATCTGGACACAGCTTTTCTTTGTTTTTTCTCTAGTAATGGTATTGCTTTTTGCTGTTGGAGCCGCAAACTCACTGAGATATTTGTTGATCACTCTTCCCATTTGGATCCTCACCCTATTCTCTGCTTTTGAGAAAATAACTCAAATCAAGCAATGATTAATTTAACACTACCAACACAATTAGAAATACACGGTATTAAAGCTGAACCAGCAATGATCAAACACCTGCAACAAACTATGTCGCCCTATCTTGAAGAAAGACCTCAAACAGTGTAAGTACTAACTCAAAACTTCCTGTACAGTCAGTTTCATAAACTCAAACAAGCTCAATTGTCTACGCCAACGCCATGGCTCCTGGTACAGTCGGTAGAGCCACTCCAGCTGCAGCTGTTGCAGTAGTTTGGGGGCACGATCAAGTTTGCCTGTCAGCATATCGAATGCGCCACCAACCGCCATAGCAAGTTGTGCGTTATTTTTTTGTAATAGGTCTTGGTGAGCCAATAACCACTGTTCTTGGAGTGGCGCTCCCAGGGCAATAAAAACATACGCTGGTTTGAGGGTACGTATCACCTGTTCAACCTGTATCTCTTCTTCTGGAGTGGGTTTTTGCGCAGCTGCGTATCCCTCGAGCCAATAGCAGCTTACACTATCGTGTATGCCAGGAATATCCAGTAGCATAACCTTCTGCTTGATAAACCGCTTGGCTGGCCTACCGATCGACTCATACCCTCGTCCACCAATTACCAACACTGTCTTATGAGTTTGAGTTGCTACAGCTAGGAGTGCTTGCACCAAATCTACCCCGGTTACTCGGCTACTAATTGGAACTGCTTTGCCCGCAGCAGCCAAAATTCTTGAGGCTAAAACTAGGCCGGAGCCATCGGGTAGTAACACGTCCATAGATTGGAGCGTGCGCTGAAATGTGGGATTTTTCTGAGAAAGGACTACTTGTTCTGGGTTGGGGGTAGCCACTAGAAGCGGCCGTTTTTGAACAGCATCCTGAGGCACTTGTGTGGTGAGAAACTCAAAAATCTTAGGAAATGAGTCTGTCGTGATGGACAACTCAAACAAACGAGTCGTACGTAGTCGGCTTTCTGTTGGTTTTTTTGATTTCTCTCGTGTACCTTTTTGCATTCTTGGTAAACTTTCAATCAAGCAAATATCTATGTGTATTGTACTCGCTCTGTTGCTACAATACAGGCATGGAACTTACACAGCGCATTACTTCTGTCATTACTACAAAACTGCAAAATGCCTCAGTGATTATTTTTGGATTGGGACAGGAAGGTCGCTCCACCTACCAAACCATTCGCACATACTTACCAACCTTAAAAATTGTTGCGGTTGATGATGCAGCTCAAGAAGATTTAGGTTCAGAATGGCAAAATTTGTTTGCTAGTGATGAACACATTTTGTACTTGCAAGGCACTGCCAACGAATCTACAAACACTCCCAGGCTACATGCGCACCTTACCCAGGAAGAGATTATCGTACTCAAAACGCCAGGTATTCCCTTTACTAATCAATTCTTTTTACAGCTCAGCACTTTCACAAAAAGTACGGGCAAACGTCTAGTCTTTTCATCAAACGTGGAGTTGTTCTTTGCTAGCATCCATAGCCTACCCGAAGTAGAGCGCCCCCGAACAATTGGGATCACCGGTACCAAAGGAAAAAGCACTACCACGGCATTGATCAACCATGTTTTGAAAGAGGCGGGCAAAACAGTTTTCCTTGCGGGTAACATTGGGGTGCCAGCACTTGATTTGCTTGACCAGTTACTTCACTTTGATTCAAGTGAAGTGGCAGCAGGACAACAAAAACCACAAGTATCCGACAGTTTTATTGTACTTGAGCTTTCGAGCCATCAGCTGCAACAGCTGCCCTATAGCCCCCATATTGCAGTGGTGCAAAACATAACTCCCGAGCACTTGGACTACTACAAAGATTTTGAAGACTATGTGGCTGCTAAAGCACCAATTGCTGCGCACCAGAGTGAACGTGACTATATTATTTATAATCCAGAGTATGAGATACCTCGTCGTTTTGCACGCAACTCACACGCTCAAAAACTACCCTACTCGCTGCACCTCATACCCCAGACAAAGGAGTCTGAAGAGTTTTTACTCTCACACCCCGGTGAATCGCAAGTAGTGGCCTACTATAAGGATGAGGCACTCTGGTATGAAACAGAAGCCATCTGTTCGGTGCAGGATCTCCCACTTAAAGGAGAGCACAACATTTTGAATACATTTCCAGCAATTATTGTGGCAAAGCTGATGGGCATATCGGCAGCCCAAGTACAAGCTGCTATCAGTACGTTTACATCACTTCCCCATCGACTTGAGTTTGTAGCAGAAAAAAGTGGTGTTGCCTACTACAATGACTCGCAAGGCACCACTCCTGAGGCTTCCATTGCTGCCATGCGTAGTTTCCCAGGCAAGCAGCTCATTTTACTCGCCGGTGGATCTGATAAAGGTGTGCCGTTTGATGAGCTTGCTCAAGAAATATTGACACAGAACGTCTCCCACATACTGCTCTTCCCGCCCACTGGAGCAAAGATTGCAGCAGCAGTAGAACATGCTTTTGGACAATCTGCTGGCGCTACAACGAAAGCAATGCCTCAGCTACAGACTGTCAACTCTATGCAAGAAGCTGTTGCGCTAGCTACTCAAGCTGCACAACCAGGGAGTGTCGTGCTCCTCAGTCCAGCCTGTGCTAGCTTTGGTTTATTTAAAAACTATCAAGATCGTGGGAATCAGTTTAAACAAGCAGTTTTACAAAATGTATAGTGTGGTACAATCCGAGCCATGAAAAAACCCGAAGCAGCTGTACCATCTCCCTACGCCAGAGAGGATGGCCGCGTCCCAGAAGAATTTCAACAAGCAGCGCAGCGTTGGGAAGAGCGTCTAGCTCTATTAGCAAAGCTACACGTTGCCAACCCACACTACCTGTTTCTCCCCGATGCAGACCTCGCCCTCCGCAGAGGAATGGAACACTGGCAGCCATCGACTCGGCCACAGGTCGTCTATGCCTCTAATGCTGGTGAGAATTTCCATCCAAACCTTGTGCAAGTGGTGCGGACTGAAACGGATCAAGACGGGAATGAAATCAAAGTAGTTGTCTACATCCCTCAATCAGAATTAAAAACTTCAGCAGTACCAAGAATTGCCACGACTGAGGCAACTGTGGATGAGCCAGATGCTACTCCTAAACCACAGAATAGTGTCGAGGCAACGTCAGTTATCACCCTCGCAGCTACAGATACTGTGTCGGGTCAAGAAACGCAATCACACAGTGAGTCGGCGAAAGATCGACCAACAAAAAATGATCTCCAGCACGTACGACTTATTTGTCGTCAACTCGACAAAAGCCTCACTGCAACTGAGGTGGCTTCCACACATCCAGCACACTTTGATCTAGGCGCTTTGGGCTTAACATCAGAGCTACATAGTAAATTTAAATTGGCTCTTGGCCTACAACTTCCTGAGGAGATTACTGCGGAAAGCCTCAAAGTAATTGCCAACAGTAGTACTGATTTAAACGAGTTGATTATCGCCCTTGTATCTCAAGATTATATTGCCGCACAAGCGCATAGAAACAACTATGACGTAGCGAGTTTAGGTACCATAGACAGGGAAACTCCCAGTTTTGTGACAAAACTCTGGTATTTTATTGTCAACCAACCAAAAATATTGCTTTCACCAGATAAACGAAAGTATAACGTAGATCGGATCCTTCGGGATCGCTGGCAGATGCTTATCCAGCTACCTCCTACAGACTTGGTCGTTCTGTACCTTGCCTCACTTGGGGTACACACTACATTTATCGACACGCTTTGCCAACTTTCTGCGGGGGAATCTCAACCTATTTTAGAGGCGTTTTTCACTTCACAGGAAACTGCACCAGTTGCCATCAATGATGTACGCATTCAAAACCTCACCAGTCTTTCGTTTACATTCGCTTCAGTACTCACCTTTAACCCATTTTTACAAATTATTGAGTCAATTGAAAAAAGAGAGCGCGAAAAAATCGAGCGCCAACAAATAACTGCAGCCACCACGATCACTGTTCGTGCAGCTTGTATGCAACTGCTCAGAGCAGCTCGTGATGGGAAACCACTTTCTACTACTGCGTCATTTAACACGGCACTGCGTGGCCACAATCAAGAAGAACGGTATGCTCCCAGCTGGATCCGACAAATATTACTTGAGCACTATCTCATCCGCGCTGCAAAGGGTAGTGTTAACATTGCCGATCTTGTCTGGTTGAGTCGAGCGTTTCAAATTCGAGAGCGACAAAATCCAGCAGCACTAGCCGCATAACAGCGGGGTTGTTATGCCACAACCGTCACTTCCCCTACCACGCCAATGTGATCGCTGACACTACTGAGCGTATGCACTTGAGAGGCTTTGTAGTGTGGGGTTGCAAAAATCGTATCTACTACCAAATATAGAGGGGCTGCATAGTGGAGCTGCAAATCGATTGTCGTTTGTACCGTCTTGGGTAAGGTATCTGTGTAGTATGTTTCTAACGTACTAAAAATCTCGGTGCCCCTCGGGGCATTAAAGTCTCCACAAAAGACGATCTTAGAAAACTCCTGCAAAACCTGGAGAAGAGCCCGCACGTCTATTCGCTGTTCATCTGTCGGTTCACCTTTACCAGACCAAGTGAAGTGTGTTGTGCCGATAGTATATTCGGCTCCCTCTTTCACGAATGTCCCCACAGCCAATACTCGTGAAGCATCGTTTGGGGCGGTAAAACTCTGAACAGTTGGTAGCCCAGCATAATAATACCCAGTTATGCCACCATTCTGTACCGTGGACAGCGTTGTGGATGGTACAATTCCTGAGGTAAATGGTAGATTGCTAAAGATTGCTACTCCCCAGAGCCCTCTTGGAGCCAAGTGGTATGTATTGATTTGAGTAATTTCCATCATTGGAAAAAAACTACCTGACATGCCTAGCTCCACCTCTATTCGCTCCATATCTGCTGCAAAAACTTCCTGCAAACAAACCACATCAGGTCGTTCAGCTTTGACTACAGCAGGCCAGCGGTGGAGATGGCGGTCGCCCTCAATATTGAGTGTGCAGAGTTTAAGTGACATATCCCAGACTTTCAGTATACTCATCCAAATGTGAGAGCGCAGTATGGATTCCAGTAATTACACTTTGCTCAGGTTCTTCGACGACTGACACTGGCATGCCGAGTGTCTGCAGTAAATGCCGATCAAGACCATGCAACTGACTCAATCCGCCTGAAAGCAGTAAGCCTTTATCAATCACATCAATAGTGAGTTCGGGGCGAATCTTGGAAAGTAAGCGCTGCAGCACTGCCTGGTATTCTTCCAGTTGAGCTGCCACCGTATCGTAGAGTGCACTTGAAGTAATTTGCAGCTCCATTGGGTTTCCCTGCTTTGCGTCTTTGCCTGTCACAAGTAGTTGTCGTTTGCTTTCAGTATGGACAGTAGCCACTTTGTGTAAGATGCGTTCTGCTTCTTCTGCACTAACCGCAATCCCCACTTCTTGCTGAAGTAACAACATAATTTGCTCGACTAAATGCCGTCCTCCTTTGTCACTTTGTTCAAAATGCACCAAACTTCCCAGTGCAGTTACCCCTGCCTCGACGATATCACTTCCTAGTTGGAGAATGAAACTTCCTGATGCATCGGCAATTGGCACACCTGCGCCGATACTCGCTGCCAGCGGCTGGGCAATGGTAAACACTTCGCGCGCGCCCAAATCATAAAAAAGTTTGCTCATCGTATCTCGTTCTACCTGTGTAGCTCCTGCAGGCACTGACACCATATAGGTGGGAGTAGACAAAAAACTTGACCGAGAGATCGGTTGGAGGACGATTTTAAGCAGCGCTAAAGCCAGACTTGGGTCATATACCACACCGTGCTGGATCGGCCAGCGCACATCCACAACACCTTCCACCCGACCTTGCAGATCCAGGGCTTCTTTGCCCACAGCCAGCACTTCTTTGGTCTTTTGGTGGACCGCCAAACAAGCTGGCGTGTCCAACATCACCCCATTGGAGAGTGTACAAATACGTATCCTACTCGAGCCAAAGTCGACGCCTATTTTGGGAAATATATGGGAAAAAAGCGGAATATTCATTTTATTTCCATTACACCTTATAATACCTATATGTTTACTAACGTCAATAAACGCGTCCTCTATACTTTTCTCTCTTTTGTAATTGTTTTTCTTGGTACACTGCTTGCCATCCAATATGCTAAAGGCAACTTTCGTTTAACC